>JBDONA010000964.1:0-23248 GCA_039831575.1 Fuerstiella sp.
CGGTGATCCTGACCAGCCATTACATGAAAGACGTGGAAGCGTTATGCGATCGAGCGATTGTGATCAACAAGGGCGCCGTCATTCACGACGGGGCACTCGCGGAAATCGTCGATCGGTTCAGCCAGCATAAAATCATCGAACTTCACTTTGCCGCCGACAGCACACCGAACGGAATCGACCGCTACGGTGTCGTACTGGAAGATCGGCCTCCGATGTTGCGGCTCCAGGTGGAAAAGCAGAGGGTGTCAGCGGTGTTGTCGCAGGTATTGGCGGAATACAGTATTGAAGACGTCAGCGTCTATGAACGACCGCTGGAAGACGTGATCGCGGAATTGTTCACGGCAGAGGGAGGTTAGTTTTTTGATGACAACCTCCACCTCTTATACCTTCAAAGAAAACGTCGTCGCCACAGTGCGTGTCAAGTGGCTGATTCTGAAAACGGCGATGGAGGAGCGGCTGGTTTATCGAGGCGATTTCGCATTCGCGACTTTGGTGCGATTTCTGCCGATCATTACTCAGATATTTCTGTGGAATGCTATCTTTGCCGGCCGCACTGATCTGGTGTTGAATGGTTACAGCTATGCCAACATGGTCGCGTACTACCTGCTGGTGATGGTGGCCCGAGCGTTCTCCAGTATGCCTGGTCTGGCCAACGGAATTGCGCTGTCGGTGCGGGATGGATCTGTACGCAAATATCTGATTCAGCCGGTGGACATGCTCGACTATCTGTTCTGGCACCGCATCGCCCACAAACTTGTGTATTACGCGGTGGCGATCGGACCGTTCTGCCTTGTGTTCTGGCTGTGTCGAGACTACCTGCCCGACTGGCCGGAACCCCGGGTGACCATCGCCTGGATCTGTTCGCTGCTGATGGCATTTCTGACCGGGTTTCTGATCGAATCTCTGATTGGCCTTATCTCGTTCTGGTTTCTGGAGGTCAGTTCGCTGATCTTCATTTACATGATGATGAACTACTTTCTTTCCGGGCACATGATCCCGCTGGAATGGATTTCCGAATGGATTCCATGGGTCAACTACCTGCCGTTCAAATACCTGGCCTACTTTCCTGCGGCGATTTTGCTGGGCCGAATTCCACCCGACACCCTCGTCACCGAATTGATGATTCAGGCCAGTTGGATCGTGATTCTGCTGGTTGCCAATCGAATGGCGTTCCATTACGGCGTCCGCAGGTACGGAGCGTTTGGTGGCTGATTCGCAAACAGAAAATACGCCACAGGTGGACAGCTCCACTGACCCGTTTCGCGCTCCGGCAAGTCCACACGATAATGTTGTATCACCAGTGCGAATGACGGCACCGGCAAAAGCGCGCTCGAACGCTGGCACACTGGAACGCACCACGGACCCGGTCTTTATCTTCTCCTACCTCGCGAATTTGACCGTTGTGACGGCCAACGCAGCGACGTTTGTCTTTGCCGATTGGGTCGCATGGCTGGTGGCTCACGGATCCGGCGAGACTCAATACCACGAGGAATTGCCCGGGCGAATCATTCAGTACGGCATCATTGCGGCGATTTGCGTGCGCATCTTCCTGGGCCAGTCGATTGACCGATTCGGCGTGCGGCGAGTGTGGCTGTTCATGAGTGCTTTGAACTTCTGTGGACTGTTTATTTTTGCATCGTTGACGCATCTTTCACCAATGGTGTATGCCGGGCGAATTCTGTTTGCCGTCGGACTGGCAGGCATGTTCACGTGTGGAACGTTCCACATTCAATCCTGCGTCACCGAACGTCGCCGCACAGAATTTATTGCGTTATTCGGCAGCAGCGGTTTTATCGGAATGATCCTGGGACCACAGCTTTCAGAATATCTGCGGTCACTGTGCGGCGATAACCCCGACGTTTTCTTCCCCCAGGTATTTCAGGCGACCGTCGTGCTGATTGCTGCTTATATTGTTTTTCTGATCATGGCGACTCGCGGACTGCCCCGCCCCGAAAAACACCCCGCCCGGCCGTCGCTGATCCGGCTGACACGTGATTACTGGCCAGGATGGGTCGTGCTTGTTGCGGTTGCGATGGGCATCGTGTTCACTGTTCCGTCGTTGTACCTGGTAAGATTCACCAGGCACGAACACTTCGGTGGAATTGCAACCTACTGGACCACCTATGCAGTGATGGCTTTTGCATTTCGTCTTCGCACGGCAGCGCTCAGTCAGCGAGTTGGTCGATTTCGGCTGATTTTCGTTGGCCTGGTGTTTCAGGGACTTGGGTTGTGGGCGCTGATCCCTGTGTTCGAGTGGTGGCATCTGTTGTTTTCCGCGTCGCTGTGTGGCTTCGGACACGCATTGTTGTTTCCATCGATCGTCTCGCTGGGCTCCGGCACATTTCCCGCCCGCTATCGAGGCAGCGGCACCAACCTGACATTGGGCTGCCTGGATCTGGGTGTCGGACTCTCTGCACCGTTACTAGGTAAGATCATTGACCTGCCGGCATTTGACGGAGTCGGATTTCGGCAGATGTTTTTTGTTGCGGGATGCATGCCGCTGATCGTGGCCGCGATCTGGTTTCTGGCGAAGCGTCACCAGGTCGACAGCGAGACGCAAGCTCCTCAAATCACCGAGGCTGCCGTGTAGTACATGTCCTGGCGACGCCGACTTTCTGCAGGAAGGACATGACACGCGGTTCGTTGAAGTTCCACGGACGCGCCCTATAATCACCGCCTGTTCGACCTGCCTGATTGATGATCCCACGCTTGAAGGAGCGGGGCTTTGGACACACTTTGCAAAATCTGTTGTATTCCCGCTGAGCTCCTCGCGAAGATTCCGGGACTGGGTCCCATCATCCGAATGTGCTGCACCTCAGTCGGCCAGAAGGTGTTGATGGCACTGACCGGTCTGGCCCTGTGCGGGTTCCTGGTCACGCATCTCAGCGGCAATTTGCTGTTGTTCGCTGGAGAAGAACAGTTCAATGCGTATGCAGAAAAACTGCATAGCATGGGGCCACTGCTGAAAATGACGGAAGTTGGCCTGCTGGCCATATTCCTCGCTCACCTGGGTCTTGCCATTTCAACGACCGCCATGAGTCGCCGAGCCAGATCTAAACAGTATGACGAGAAAGAGTCCAAACAGGGGGCCTTTGCCATTCCCAACGGCGGGGCTTCCAATTGGATGCTGCTGACAGGATTGGGCATCGGAGCTTTTGTACTGCTGCATCTTGTGGACTTGCGCTTCGAGATGCGACCTGATTTGGATTATTCGTCGGCAACTCAAGATGGCACGGACAATGCCTATGCGACGGTTCATCTGGTGCTGTCCAGCCCTGTCAGCTTTGTGGCATACGGTGTGGCCCTGATTCTATTGGGCATCCATCTGTCACATGGAATCCGCAGTGCATTACAGTCGCTTGGAGTTTCTCATCCCAGGTGGGACAAGCTGATCGAAATCGGCAGCATGGTCTTCGCCTGGGCAATCGCTCTGGGATTTATGGCTGTACTCGGTTGGGTTGTCTTGAACAGTTGAATCGTTGCAGCCACATTCGTAACTCCGTTCAGGTCCGGTCGGTTGATCCGGAACAAAAAGAAATCACCTGAGGTTCTCTGATGGTCCGCGTTGCAAGTGAAACATTGAATTCGCGAGTGCCCGAAGGTCCTGTGGACCAGATCTGGGACAAGCATCGTTTCAACATGAAGCTGGTTAATCCGGCCAACAAGCGCAAGTTCAGTGTCATTGTTGTGGGCACTGGTCTGGCTGGCGGATCAGCCGCCGCCTCGCTGGCCGAACTCGGATATGAAGTCAAATCGTTCTGCTTTCAGGACAGTCCACGTCGAGCCCACAGCATTGCTGCTCAGGGCGGCATCAATGCAGCGAAGAACTATCCCAACGACGGTGACAGCATCTGGCGGCTGTTCTACGACACGGTCAAAGGCGGTGACTACCGAGCACGCGAGGCCAATGTCTACCGCCTGGCTCAGGTCAGCAACAGCATCATTGACCAGTGTGTGGCTCAGGGCGTGCCCTTCGCACGGGAATACGGGGGGACACTTGCCAATCGATCCTTCGGCGGAGCTCAGGTGTCGCGAACGTTTTATTCTCGCGGACAGACCGGGCAGCAACTGCTGCTGGGCGCTTACCAGGCAATGATGCGACAGGTGCAGCTGGGTAAGGTGCAGATGTACGCTCGGCGTGAAATGCTGGAGCTGATTGTCGTTGACGGTGTTGCACGCGGTATCATCGTTCGCAATCTGCTGACGGGACACCTCGAAACTCACACCGCTGACGCTGTTGTTATGTGCACCGGCGGTTACGGCAACGTTTATTATCTTTCCACAAACGCCAAGGGCTGCAACGTCACGGCCGCCTGGCGCTGCCACAAACGCGGTGCCTATTTCGCCAACCCCTGTTACACGCAGATTCATCCCACATGTATCCCGGTCAGCGGTGACTATCAGTCCAAGCTGACACTGATGAGCGAGAGTCTGCGCAACGACGGTCGTGTGTGGGTTCCCAAAACTAAGGGCGACTCTCGCGCGCCGGCAGAGATCCCGGACGAAGATCGCGACTATTATCTGGAACGGCGATATCCATCGTTCGGCAACCTTGTACCCAGAGATGTTGCTTCGCGAGCGGCCAAAGAACGCTGCGACGCCGGCTTTGGTGTCGGTGATACGGACCTTGCTGTGTATCTGGATTTCCGTGACGCTATCAATCGAGTCGGCGAAGATGCGATCCGCAAGAAGTATGGCAACCTGTTCCATATGTATCACAAGATCACGGCGGAAGATCCCTATAAAGTTCCGATGAGAATCTTCCCGGCCGTCCACTACACGATGGGCGGACTGTGGGTCGACTACCATTTGATGAGCAACCTGCCCGGTCTGTTTGTACTGGGCGAAGCCAACTTCTCTGATCACGGCGCAAATCGATTGGGGGCCAGTGCTTTGATGCAGGGTTTGTCAGACGGTTACTTTGTCCTGCCCTACACCATTGGTGATCATCTGGCGACGTCTCAGTTGCCGACAGTCCCGGAAGACCATCCGGCTTGTGTCGAAGCGCTGCAGTCTGCGAAGAATCGCATTGATCGTCTGCTGTCCGTTCAGGGAATGCGTACGGTCGACAGTTTCCATCGGGAGCTTGGCCAGATCATGTGGGACAACTGCGGCATGGCCAGGAACAAAGCCGGACTGGAATCGGCAGTGGGACAGATTCAGGAACTTCGTGATCAGTTCTGGCAGAATGTTCGCGTCCTCGGAAGTGGCGAATCATTCAACCAGAGTCTTGAGAAAGCCGGTCGAGTGGCGGACTTCCTGGAATTTGGCGAACTGCTGGCCACGGATGCTCTGCACCGTGAGGAATCGTGTGGTGGTCACTTCCGTGAAGAACATCAGACCGATGAGGGCGAAGCCAAACGCAACGACGAAGACTTCAACTATGTTGCTGCATGGGAATACCACGGCGTCGGCGAAGAATCCACGCTTCACAAAGAACCGCTGAAGTTCGATAACGTCCCTCCCGCAACGAGGAGCTATAAATAATGAGCAGCGAAATACTCAATCTGACACTGCGTGTGTGGCGACAGGACGGCCCGGATACGCCTGGCCGCTTCGAGCAATACCAGCTGAACGGCGTCAGCACACATATGTCGTTCCTGGAGATGCTGGACGTTCTGAACGAGCAACTGATCGAATCCGGTCAGGAACCCGTCGCCTTCGATCACGACTGTCGTGAAGGAATCTGCGGAACCTGCAGCCTGATGATTAATGGGCAGGCGCACGGGCCGGACAAAGCCACAACGACATGCCAGTTGCATATGCGCCGCTTTAATGACGGCGACACTGTCACGATTGAACCATGGCGCGCGACCGCGTTCCCCGTTGTGCGAGACCTTGTTGTGGATCGTGCGGCGTTTGACCGGATCATTTCCGTCGGCGGTTACGTTTCTGTCAACACTGGAAACGCGCCAGATGGTAACGCCATTCCGATTGCCGGAAGTAAACAGGAAGTGGCGATGGATGCTGCCGCCTGCATCGGTTGTGGTGCCTGCGTCGCTGCGTGCAAGAACGCGTCGGCCATGTTGTTCGTGGCGGCCAAGGTTTCGCAGCTGGCCATCCTGCCACAGGGACAGACGGAACGCTCAGAACGAGTGGTCAGCATGGTCACGCAGATGGATGACGAAGGCTTCGGTTCCTGTACCAATACCTCGGAATGCGAAGCCGCCTGCCCGGCCGAGATCTCTGTCAGCAACATCGCGCGACTGAACCGGGAATACGTGCGTGCGTCGTTGTGCGGCCAGGGGTGACGGCCCGCCGCAGTTCTTTCTCACGCAGACCGGCTGCCCTGATCAGGCGGCGGGACGCTGCTCGTGCTCGGCCACAGAACTGTCGTGCTGGCACGGCTCTGCGGAGGTCGAGTCCGCAACGTTGTGTCCACCCAACGGCCACATACGAAGCACGCGGTCGATCACGGGTTCAACCCAGACAGACACGCGATCGGAGACGATTCGCAGCAACGGCGTTCCCGCCACGAAAGCAAGTGTTAACAATGTCACAAATCCTCCGCCCACAAGGTCATCGCTTAGGGAGTGGGCTCCACCGATCAGGCGAGGCAGCATTAAGAACACAGTGACCAGGATAACCAGCGGTGTCCAGCGGTTGCGGATCGTTGTTAATGTGAATCCGGCCCACAGCAGCGCCACGGCCGCATGGTCGCCCGGAAAGCTATCGTGTGAGAAATCTTTGGTGGGCAGGCGTGGAAAGAGCTCACTCAATCGCACGCACGGTTCGTAAACAAGCGACGGCCCTGGACGGCTCCAGGCATAGAGGCTGACAACTTCGTGAAAGCCCTCACGGACCGCCAGCAGGAAGAGCAACAACACGACAAACCTGATCGTGCCCGCCGGGATTTCGGCTTTCGGAAACGTGACGCCCGGTGTCCACATGAATGATGTCATCAGAATCAGCGCCACGACGTCAAACAGGCGAATATTGGTGAAGGCCCACATGGCCGTCCAGCCTGGTACGTCCTGCAGTGAAGTCAGCGATCCGTTCAGCAATCGAAATGTTGCTTCATCCAATTCGTTCCACACACTCCGACTTGCCGGATACAGCCAACTGCCAAGCAAGGCTGTCGCCAGTAGCGAAAGGGAAAGAACCATCCATGGTCGAAACGATTGTGCGTCCTGCGTCTTCATGTGGGCTGAGTACTAAATCCAATGCTTTTTGGCAAGATCAGCTTGCCCATTCCGGCATCCGCAGCGACGCCTGACCCGAGTTGCCGGGGGCGTTCGCCGATGGCTGACCGGGACTCATCAGACGATCCGTTCTATCAGTCGGATTCCGGCGACAGCTGTCAGTCCCTGATCAATGGAACTGTCGTCTTGTGTGCCATGTTTGCATCAACCGGCGTTTTTCTCAGCCGACTTCGGTTTCTTCTTTTTCTGCAGCTTCCCGCTAAGCAGCTCCTCAACAATCTTTGCCAGCACGGCCGGGTCACGTACGTCCATGACGTGTTGAACACGGGATTCCGGCAGCCCCATGCGATTCATGATCTGTTCTGCGGTGTCCCACATCTTTTCCTGTTTTTTTCCGGTGGCCAGATACAGATTGGTCACCAGTTCACTTAGACGCTGATCGTCGATGGCGTCGCGGTTATCGTAGTACCGCTTAATAACCTTTTGTTGGTGCGGTGAATAATTTCGATTTGACATGTCGATTACTTGATCCTGGAAGCGGGCAATGGCCGATCTGCGAAGTCGGTCTCGTGGTACCGCACGAATGATTTGTGCCTGTTGGCGTTGATCGTGACACTTAAGTCTGTCATGTGTGTTAACGATAACAGTAATTGAACTGTGCGCTAACCGAAGGATGCCCGTGTAACACGTTTCACGCGGCCCTGCGTGCCAATCGTGGAGGCATGGCGTCTTCAATACTTTCGGCGATTGACCGTTTTTCAGCCTCCGCCGTTTTCATGAATTCCAACTGCTCGTCCGCCATTCTGTCCCAGCGAGAGACCGATGGAAACCGGAGCCGTGTGGTCGCCGCTGTTTCACGGTTCTTCCAGAACCAGCTGCGGATTCGGCGGGTTGCCCCAATTCCGATGTCGAGCAACTCCAGGGGAATATTGGCTAACTTGATCGCAGCGATTTCGAGTCGCGAATCACGTCCACCGTAGATCGGAAACATCCGAGACAGTCGAGCGGCCGCATCGCGAATCAGGAATGTGGAAAGCCGAGGATGTGACGAATACATCTGCATCGGAAAGGCAAGATTTCCAATCACCGGCAACGTTCCGATCAACAGAGCCTCTCCGTACGCCGTCCCCTGTCGGGCGTTGCCAATCATGCGAATCAACGTGATTACTGTGCGCAGGATTGGTGACACCATTATCGGCAGCAGATACAGAAAGTTTCCAGTTGCAGCAAAGGCCGCAAATCCACCGACCTTCAGCGGTATCAACACCGGAGCGGCAAGTTTGATACTCAAATGCATTCCGAAACAGCGAGCATATTCAGACAGTTCCTGAGATTCACAGGACTGCAGTAGTGCCGCATGTTCGCCGGGATACAGACGGCCGGATTGCTCCCATTCGCGAATCGCTGAACGAATCTGCAACTGGCCGAACTCTCTCTGAAATCGACTGGAGACAATCAGCAGAAACAGTCGGACCATCTGATGACGACGGTGTGCAGCGTCGGAAAACCAACGTTGGGCAGCCGCTGGTAATACTTTTGACATCAGCCAGTTGGATTGAAAACGCGGTCCTGGCCCGGTAAAGACACGTCCATCGGCGATACGGCCCTCCGCCGAAAACTCTTTCGTTTTTCGCTCACAAAAGTCCGCCACAGCTGTGCGGCGAACATCCGACCTGGCGATCAATCTGTGGACACGTCCGCGAAATGTATCGTTTCCACTGTACCGTTGCGCAAATCGCCCCAATGGACCCGGGATGCATCCGCACCAATACGTCAGTCGAGTGAACAGACGGGAACTGTTTTGGAACCGCTCGTTCGTCTTGTTATCGGTGATTTTGTTCCGGTGCCAGATGTCCAGACACCGCTTGCGGTAGATCGTTTGAAACCGCGCACCAACAAAAGGCAGTCCCTGTCTGACGACTGCAATCTCAGCCTGTTTCCAGCTGGCTGAGTGTTGCACGAGCCGTTCCACATCCGCTTCCAACTGCTCGAGTCCGTCGTCTCCCAGAGTGGCATGGATTCGCGATCGATTGGTTCGCAGATAAGCCTGCAACGTCTTTGGGTCCAGGTCGTCGAACAGGGGCAATGACCTCAAACGCAGTCCGGCGGAGACATAGTGTGATACCAGCATCGCGGGAATGCCGGATTCCAGATCAACGATGACGTAGCCATCGTCTGTACGCAACAGATTGGCCGTCGAAACCACGGCCGATTTACTAACCTGCCAACCGGAACCGACTAATCCCGACTCACGCAGCAGAGATTCCAGACGCGACATCAGATCAACCAGTTCGTCGATCTCTTCAGGTGAGCATTCCCTGTCGGACGACGAGCTCCACGGCAGCAGGTTTCGCAACATGCGAAAGTTGGCAGACGCAGGACGAATGCCACGTCCCTGAATCAATTCGCTGCCCAGAGCGTACGCCGAAGACTCCGCATCCCAGCGAGCGTATAGTGGCCGCGCAACGCGGGTTTCCGGCACAAACACCTGTATCAGAGCGTCAGCCACACGGCGACGGTAAAAGCACGCCAGGATCGCGTCGCCGGAAACCTGGTATGCAAACGGAGCCTGAAAGGCACAGCGATAAATGAAACGCGTCAGCAAGCCGGGACGGAAAATCTTTTCCACGCACAGATGTTGATCGCCAGCCGAATCGGTCGCCTTCACCAATACTGCGCGCGCGGCGCGGCCGCTTCCCAGGGTCAAAACAGATTCAACCTGTTTTGGCCGCCATGAACCGTTCGCCGACAATAGTCCGAGGTGGTTTTCTGGTGGGAAGTCTTCGAGCCGAATCGTTCCTTCGACCGGACTCGATGTTTGCTGCATTAGAGGCCTCGCGACCGAAATTATCTCGGCCAGCGGCTGCTGAAGTTGACTTCCGACTTCATGGACAACAGCCATATGGCAAAAATTACCGGAACATGGCTATATCGACAACATCAGTCGTTCCGGTAAAGCCCTACCCGAACTGGCGACACTCTCAGCGCATTTACTCCATCTTAATGGACAAAAGGGATGTGTGGGGGAATCATGTCCCTTGGGGGGAGTTCAGGACAGTTGGGAGGAGATCAGGACAGTTGGGCGGTGTTGGATGGGGTGAAAGAGGATGCGTTGATCAGTGTTTTGGGCGGATTGCGCAGCAGAAAAGAGCCGTCTTTCCAGGACGGCGACGAGAGATTTCCACGAGAAACCGCTCCTCCACTCGACATCTTTGTCGCCATATTGGAAAAATATGTATTATTAATAATTTATATAGTCACCTTAAACGTATAGTATAAGGTACGTTTAAGGCGGTGGCAGACATGACAATCGAACAGACAATTTCTCGACGAGCGAGCGAACTTCAGATCAGCAAGGTCCATTTGGCACGACTTGCTGGTGTTTCACGCGCAACGCTGGATCGATTGCTTAGCGGTGGCCATGTCACCACAGCGACTCTATCCGCTGTAGCCGATGTGCTTGGGCTTCAGGTGAAAATCCAGGTTCTGCCGAGAATCACCGTCAAGGAAGTCAAACGCTCGTTTGCAGCCCGAAAGGCCGATCGTCTTGCGGCAATGGTCCAGGGAACGTCTGCGCTTGAGGCGCAGGGAGTCGATGCTGAGACATTGGATGACATCAAAGAGCAGGCATACCACGAGTTGCTGGCCGGTCCACCGCGCCGACTTTGGGGTTAACTCATGATCGACGATGATCCACACAGCACTTCGTTCGATCCAAGTGGGCTGAAGGACAAAACGATTCGCACCAGATCCCAGCTGGTTGCCGCGGAAGCCAGGAATATTGCGAAAGCGCTGCGACGATATACGCTCTCACGACCATCAAAACGGCTGGCACCGTTCGATTTCAGCTGGGCACTCAAACTGCATCGTCAGATGTTCGATGACGTCTGGGAATGGGCCGGGCAGCTTCGTGAGAAAGATCTGAATCTCGGTGTGAATGTTCATCAGATTAACGAAGAGCTCTACAGGTTGCTGGATGATCGGCCGCATTGGCATGAGTTTGGTTGGCCGCCGATTGAGCAGGCTGCCGAACTGCACTACCAGGCGGTACGCATTCATCCTTTTCCCAACGGTAACGGCCGCTGGTCTCGACTTCTGGCCAACATCCACCTGATGCAGTTGAACGGCAGCATCGTTCTGTGGCCCGCTGAAGTGGATGATGCCGTTAGTCCGATTCGTCAGGAATACGTCGCTGCACTAAAGGCAAAAGACAACGGGCAGAGCAAACCACTGTTGGAATTGCATGAGCAGTACCACCGGGATTGTCTCCACGGTTGATCGATTCAGCACGAGGGAGAAGAAATCTTCGGATCGTTCCGTAAACTGCATCACTTCCCGGCTGATACCGGATACTGTGGCAGGCCACGATTACTGCTTGTGCGTCGTCCTGATCTTTCCGCCACCCTGCTCGCCAAGGTGGTTCCCGGGCTTCTGCACGACTCTTTCATTCTCATGCCTGTGATAGTAATGCAAGAGCCTGAAAACAACGAATGCAGGCCCGGAGGCGGGGCGCCCAATCTTCGATTCCGCAGAATCGAAGACCACTCAATCGCATGAGCTGCGCACTCTCAGTGTTTCCTTACGGCAGTCGTCGAAATTCGTCGACGCCCGTGGCAGTGTCGCGTGCAGATCCACCAAAGCTGTGGGGCGTAAGCGAATCGTTCGTCTTGCGCCCTCGTCGATCGGCCGAAGCGCTGTTCGGTTTTGACCTGGCCAATTCGCGAGTGGTGTAATCGTCCGCCAACAACAGGTTTAGAATTGCGTCTCCATATGCTTCTCGAACACTATTCGTTTTCGAGGACGCAGGAATTGCGATCGTCACAATTTCGCAGGTTTTCGACGTCGACAAAAACTGTTCGATTGTACCGTCGGCGGAATTACCAGGAAGGTTGACGAAGCCGAACCCCAGCCACGTCGCCACATCTCTTGCGGCATCCGCAGCGCCAGGACTCGAAGCCACGATACCTCGATCTCCGCTGAACGATCGAATATGGATGACTCGTTGCGGTTGAAATTCCCACACAGTACCGAGAATGAAACGGATTTCGGGTTCAACGTTTTGAAGGTCATTGTCGGCAGACGCGATGGTCGGAAATCTACTATTGAGATAAACGCCGTTGCCGTTCTCTCGCCGGGACATGGCCAGACCGTCCGGATTTGAGTTTCTCACAATCTGAGAATGCACTCCTCCAAGGATGAGTCTGTTCTGGTGAAGGTATTCCGCCAGCTGTTCCGTCAACGAAATTGCCACCGGATCGTTTCCGGCCAGACTACCCAGAACGAGTGTTCGATAACCGGTCTGACCGATCGTAATCCCTTCGATGTCGCGGCCATCAGCGCTGGTCGCCACGGGATCCCACTGGAACGCCGCCGTTTCAACGAACGGGCCTACCCGATTGGCTTCAGCAACGCTGGTGGGGGAATCAAAGACCGGAGTCCGATTCATATCCGGAGACAGCGCTGTCACGCCGTTCAACTCGTGGAAATCCGAAAACTTCGGAATGCTGGTACAACCACAGCTTCCGGTGGCACAGACTGATGCAATCAGAATCAGTCGTAAGGGCGAACCACCAATGCTGCGAATGTGAGGGGGGATCCACATCGCAAAACTCCAATGCTGGCTTGCGACTGCATCCATGTTGGTCGGAAACCGGCAGTTATGTGATGTCGCCACTGCCCCGGACTTTGGTACCGGTACGAGTGGCCACAGTTGTTATCTTCATCTCGACTGAAATGAAGCGTCAATCGTCAATACCAAGGTGATAGCACAGTTGTTCGAATCGTTCCTGAAACTCATCGCTGGAAGAATGGACGTGTTCGGCTTCCGTGATGAATCGTATTTCTTCGCGACACGCAACCCGGTTGTCGTCCAGTGCCAGCTCGTAGTCTGAGTTGTCATGTCCGTAAACGAACAACAATTTGTGTTCGTCGAGCTGGACTTCCATCGGCTTGCGCGGATTCAGAACGGCGATGCCACAGCATCCGTCGTCAAGCAGCAGATCTTCAAAGTCATAAAGAATGCTCTGCAGCACTGGCAGGTCGATCTGCTCACGGTACAGATCTGTGTGTTGCCCGTTGTTCTTGTCGTGACTGGTTTCCAGAACGACGTCAACGGAGTCACCCAGTGGGTCCAGCAGGGAAAGAAATGTGTCGAATAACCGCTCACGACTCACGGAACTCATCAGCACTGGAATGCGTGCGCCGGATTCCCCGTCGACATACCATTCGTGCCGGTATCCCGTTTCCGGAACGACTTCTAGGTTGTACGATGGCCGAACTGCATCCGTCAGCGTGAATTCGCCGTAGCGAGCAACGCTCATATGCTCTTCCAGCTGATTTTCGGAGAGACTCCGGAAGCTGCTGACACCGTGCGGTGTATCGCCGTCGCGGTAGCTCGATTTCAAGAATTTCTTCAGGAATCCCATTAGACTTTTTCTCGATGAAAACTTGTTGTGGTTGAGTCAAGTTGAGCGATCAACGGGAGCAGAATCTCTGTTGTGCGCGGTAGCTCACATCGTCTGAGGACCAGTCTCATCCGATTCTCATTCCAGCGACTGACCTTGTTGTCAGACACCAGCACATGTTCCCGGTGGGAATTCATGTTGCTCCGTGCAAACCTAGCATCCAATCGGAGCGGGATGAGAATGATTTGCAACGATCACGGAAATCCCGCCATTCCGGTTCGGCGCAGACACGAACGTGCGGTCCTGCGAAACTATTCCGGCGCTTTGGTACAGCGAAATAATCCGCGAAATCTGTACATCCGGCAAAGACCACCAGAATCAGTTCCTCAAAACGGTCCCAGCTAACGGAAACGTGCCTTCATGCCCTCGCTGTTCCCATCCTCTGCCGACAGCAAGACATGGCCGACCAATGATCCGGCCGGGCGCTGTGTGACAATCGTGCGCATAATGACCGTTGTGTTGTTTCTACTGGTCAGCTTGAATCATTCTGAGGCCATTGAAGACGAGACAGGCCCGGTGGAAACACGGGACCATTGGTTCGTGATCAGGTTCGACGGCCAGCCTGTTGGATATGAACACGTACAGTCTCGTCAAGTGCACCATGCCGGAGAGGTGACACGCCTCTGTCAGCGAACAACGCAGCTCAGTCTTAAACGACTGGGACAGAACCTGACGCTCCGAGCATCGCTGCAGACCAGACAAACACCGGACGGGCGTTTGCTGAGTTTCAATCTGCATCGCGTTGACGGGGCCGGGGCTCGCATGGAACGCAGTGGCGAGCTGATGCCTGACAGCTCAGTGTTCCACATTGAGGAAAAAATCAACGCCACACGAAGGGAGTTTAACCTTCGCGTACCGGACGATGTCCGGTCACCAATCTTCAGCCAGTGGTTGCCGGAGGTCATGCAGAGTTCGTCTGACCGGATCGTCATCTCAGTGCTGTTTCCGGAATCGGCGGCGGTTGCGGATATCACTGCCACTCACGGACAGAAACGGAACATTCGAATCGGTAACGAGAACTCCGTGCAGGCTCGAAGAATCCGTTTCTACCCCCGCTCAGACCCAACGAAGTCGACCACGTTCTACGTCTCCGATGTAACCGCTGATCCTCCCGGAGACTCGGCCACCGGGCGGCGACCGACGTTGGCGAATCAGGAGCGTTCTGCCACGTCCCCATCGGCTGTGGCCGTCCTGCGGCAGGAGAAATCAATTCTCGGAGGCACGCTGACCCTCGACGCGGCTTCGGCATCCGAGGCGCTGAGTGCTGCGTCCGAAACGTCGCTGGATCTGACCGTCAGAAGCCTTGTCCCTGTCAATCGCCTGTTCTCGAATAACAACCGTACTCAATTGGTTCTGGTTCTAAGTGTTGTGAGCGGCTTCCTGCCAAAGATACCGGAGACGATATTTCAAAAAGTTCAACTCCTGAACGATACCACAGCGCGCATTACGCTGCTTCCATCAATCGTGGGACGGCAACGTACACTGCGGACGTCCAACGTATTACCGCCGTCACAATCCGCCACACACTGGATGCCGCTGCAGGATCCAACGCTGCAGAGAATGGCAGTCGTCGCTTCAGCGGGCCAGACCGATCCACGCGAAGTCTGTCGACGTCTGGCATCCTTTGTTCATTCAAAGATGCGGCATTCTGCGTTTTCCACTTCTCTGAGTCCTGCCGACGAGGTTGCCCGTGTACTGCGAGGAGACTGTACGGAACACGCCGTGTTGCTGGCAGCCCTGATGCGTATCAAGGGAATCCCGTCAAGGGTTGTGTCCGGACTGGTCCACACCAATCGGCAACTCGGTTTCACCGGCCACACATGGGTCGAAGCACTCATCGGCAGTGAATGGATTCCGTTCGATTCCACTGTCGGCTCAACGGAAACGAATGTGACGCACCTGAAACTTGCGGATTCAGAAATGCCCGATGAAATGAGCAGCGGCATTGCTCTGTTTCTGCCCGTGCTTGATCTGGCCGGCCGTGCTGAGATCAGAGTGATTTCTGATCGTTAGGAGACTGTCCGGATACGTCTGTTCCTGTGAGCGCCTTGCGGCTCACTGATTCAGGCATCGGGACAATCTTCTGGAGCGCGCATCATCGAAGTTCGGCGACTGCGGCCACCAGTCAGCTGCAAAACTGCTCGCCGGCTCCGCTACAGATCGGTGCGACACGCACTGACGCGGCCGTGCACATCAACCGATTATTCCGTGAGCGACGTTGCCGTGGACGTCGGTGAGTCGGAAGTCGCGTCCGGCGTAGCGGTAAGTCAGCTTTGTGTGATCAAGGCCCAGCAGATGCAGAGTGGTGGCGTGCAGATCGTGTGTGTGGAATTTGTTTTCCACAGCCGTGATGCCAAACTCGTCGGTCGCTCCGTATCTCATGCCACCTTTCACGCCGCCGCCCGCCATCCACACGGAAAAGCCGGTTGAGTTATGGTCGCGGCCATCGGCCTTCTTTGCCGCAGGAGTACGACCGAATTCGCCGCCCCAGATGATCAACGTATCCTTCAGCATGCCTCGCTGTTTCAGATCCGCGATCAGCCCGGCGATCGGTTTGTCCGTGGCACCGCAGTTACTGGTCAAACGTGCCTGCAAACCTTTGTGCTGATCCCAGCCTTCATGAGTGAGTTCAATATAGCGCACGCCTGCTTCTGCAAATCGTCGCGCCATCAGACACATCTGGCCGAAGTCGTCGGTCTGCTTCTGGCCGATTCCGTACTGCGTCATCGTCTGCGGCGTTTCGTCGCTGAAGTCCATGAGCTTTGGAATGGCTGACTGCATTCTGAACGCCAGTTCGTAGGATTCGATCACACCTTCCAGTTCGGAATTGGGTTCGTGCCGTCGCAGCAGATCGCGGTTGGCTTCCTGCAGAAGATCCATCTGCTTTCGTTGTGTCCTGACATCAAAGCGAGGATTCGAAATGTTGCCGATCTGCGCGTCCAGTATTGACTGTCCATTGCTGCCAATCGGCGTTCCCTGATAAACCGCCGGCAGAAACGCGCTGCCGTAATTCTGAGCGCCGCCGAGTCGTGAGGGTGGTTTGAGAGTGACGAATCCAGGCAGGTTCTGGTTTTCCGTTCCCAGTCCGTACAGCACCCATGAACCGACAGACGGCCGGACAAACTGGAATTGACCAGTATGCAGCTGCACCAGTGCCTGTGGGTGGTTCGGCAGCGTCGTGTGAGCTCCGTTGATCAGACAAAGATCGTCAGCGTGTTTTGCAAGGTTCGGGTACAGGTCGGAAATCGGCAACCCGCTTTCGCCGTGCTGCGGGAACTTCCATGGCGACGGCATCAGTTTGCGACCGTTCTGACTGGCGGCGCCTTCAATGTCTCCCGGTGCCTTGCCTGCATGCTTTTTCAGTGCGGGCTTATAATCGAAGGTGTCCACATGAGACGGTCCGCCGCGCATGCACAGAAAGATGACTCGTTTGGCCGTTGCGGCAAAGTGAGTTTCCTTTGGCACCAGCGGAGCCACGGTTCTGGCCGCGCGGGCTGCTTCGGTTGCCAGTCCGGCGAACGCCAGATAGCCGAAACCGCATGAGGCCGATTGAAGTGCCTGTCGTCTGGAACATGGAATCATATTGTCACCCGATTGCGTAAGACCTGACTCTTCAGCATCACCCTACTTACATTATTCCACATATCGAAACTCGGCCGACGCCAGCATGACCTGACAGAAGCCAGCCCACGCCTTGAGTCTGGAATCCTGCTGTGTCTGTTTGGTATCGGCGACAGCTTCGCACGCTGTATCAATGAATGTCAGCGAGCGTTCAATTTCCTGACTGGTCGCCGATCGTCCCAGTGCCAGCTGATAACCAAGATCGATTCGATCTGTATCATCGTCACGCTCCGTCAGCAACCGATCTGCCATTTCTCGTGATTGTTCGACGACAAACGGGCTGTTCATCATGTACAGCGCCTGAGTCGGAATGGTCGTGACGTCACGCGAACCTGCGATGATGCTGGGTTCAGGGAAGTCAAAAATCCGCAGCATTTCGGGCACGACCCCGCGGACGATGGGAAGATAGACACTGCGTTTGGTGTGATCGACCGCAAATGATCCCGTCTTCAGAGTCCGTCCGATGTCACCATTTCCGACCTTGGTAACGATGGACTTCACTGCTGGTGACAGGTCCAGCGTTCCGCTGACGGCCAGCACGGCATCTCGCAGTGCCTCGGCTTCCAGCCGACGAGGACTCATGCGCCACAGCAATCGGTTTTCCGGATCAACATCCAGGGCAACATCGTGGGGTAAACTTGCCTGACGGTAAGTTCGACTGGCAACGACAAGCCTGATCAGTGACTTCACGGACCAGTCGTCTGCCGTAAGTCTGTTCGCCAGGTAGTCAAGGAGCTTCGGGTGCGATGGGCGGTCACCGTTCGCGCCGAAGTTGTTGACCGTTCGCACAATCCCGTTCCCGAACAGATGCTGCCAGATTCGATTCGCCGCGACCCGTGCGGTCAGCGGATTCCGGGGCTGAGTGAGCCAGTGCGCCAATTCTTCGCGGCCACTTCTGTCCCCGGCAATTTTCGGAGCATCAGCCAGTGTCGCAATGGTCAGAAACCCGCGCGGAACGGACTGTGCTCGTTCATTGGCTTCGCCTCGAATACGAACTTCTGTATCCACAGGTCGCGCGCCGTCACGGACGCCCATGACAAGAGTGTCGTCAATCCCTGTCGACGGTGCTGCCTGCTGTTGTGCCGCTTTCAATTGTTTTTGAATGCGTGCAATCGCGGACTTCGCTTGTTGAATCTGCTTTTCGGTCGATGTCTGTTGATCGTAACGGTCCAGTTTTTTCTGCTGAGATTTTAACTGACCGGTCAGTTTCCTGATCGTGTTTTTGGATTTTTTGTTGCCGCCGCTGACGTTCACCGGCACCACTTCGTTGTCACGCAGCGCGAGCAGTCTGCCGGACTGCCGATTGCCGTTGCCTCCGCTCGTTCCGTAAAACGTATCGGTGCTGCGAAAAATTCCGGCCAGCTGATAGTACTCAGTCTGTGGAATCGGGTCGAACTTGTGATCGTGGCAGCGAGCACAGCTGGCTGTCAGCCCCAGGAAGGCGCGCGACACCACATCGATCTGTTCGTCCACAATATCCATCGCGAACTTTTCCTTGTCACGTTCGTTCAGCGACTTCGGACCCAGAGCCAGCAACCCTGTGGCGACATGATTGACGTTGCGTTCGTGTTGATCGCCGGCAGTCAGCAGGTCGCCCGCGACCTGTTCGGCGATGAAGCGGTCAAATGGCTTGTCTGAATTGAAGGCTTCGATGACGTAATCCCGATATCGCCATGCTTCCGGGTACGTGTAGTTGCGTTCCATGCCGGTGGATTCCGCATAACGAACAACGTCCAGCCAGTGACGCCCCCAGCGTTCCCCGAATTGATCCGAATCCAGGAGTCGATCGACAATTTGCTGAAACGCCTGGTCTGACGGATCGTTGACGAATTCTGTAACCTGTTCGGGCGTCGGCGGCAGTCCGATCAGATCGAAATATAATCGGCGGACCAGCGTGCCTGGCTTGGCGTCGGCAGATGGCGCCATCCCGTTTGCTGCCAGCTTCGCCAGCACGAATCGATCAATGTCGGTCGCGGCCCGGCGTTTGTTTCCGGACTGTGGCACGACCGGTGTTGAGATCGGCCGGAATGCCCAGAAGTCGCGCGCCGTTTCAAAGTCGATCGAGTGCCGAATCGGAGCGGACTTTCCGTCACGCGGGTCCGGAGCTCCCATCCGTACCCATTTTTCGAAATCTGCCACAACGTCGTCTGCCAGCCGTTTCTTTGGTGGCATCTCCAGCCCTTCATGTCGTACCGCTTCCAGCAGCAGGCTTTCATCCGTGTTGCCAGGCACGACAGCGTGACCACTCTCGCCGCCGCGACGGATACCCTCGCGCGTATCCAGCATCAGGCCGGCTTTGACAGACGTCGCCTGAGTGGAGTGACACGAATAACATTCCTTTACCAGGACCGGACGGATCTTCTTCTCGAAGAACTCCAGCTGTGCCGGTGTGGGCTCGTCAGCCTGAAGCGAGGGTGCGGCCAGGACGAGAGCGAGGGACAAAACGAATATCTGTCGGGTCATTAGAGTCATTCTGACGATCCGTTCCGGGAACATCTTTGCAGCGACCGACGATAGTGGGATCAATGGTTCCGAGCGACGGTTCGAATCCGGCTTTGCTGAGGCTGCATGGGAAGGGTGCCAATGATACCGTTGACAGCAGCGTCTGTCACTTTTTTGTGCCGCCAAGTCCAACTTATGCGTCCTGCTGCGACCACACAGAGAGGACGTGGCTCACATTTGCCGCTGCTAACCCAGCTTGACGCGGCAGCTGATGCGGTTGACCAATTCGCAAGACACCGGCATCGCAAGTGTGTTTCACAAGCCTTCGAGACCCACTCGCTGGCGCTTCGAGCTTGTATTGTGACCGCCTTCCGGCGGGCTTCCTCATACCACCGGATCTGCCGCGAGCTCTAAGTCAGAAACTTTTGTGCCGCGAGAAATCCGAACAGCAGCAGACTGATTGTCAGTACACCGGTACTCAACGGGCCGTTACGGAAACCGTTCTGCTTTCCCAGTGCTGTGTAACCAAGCAGTAACAGTGCCAGCGCAAACATCGGCAGGAAAAGTGCTCCGGTCACTCCGGCCACCAGCTGCACTTTTGCCAGGGAAAATGGCAGCAAGAAAACTGGTACGGTCCCCAGCAGAATCTGGATGGTGTTGTAGCGACGACGATCGGGCAGTTGATCGTTTCCGGTGGCGGACGCTGTTTCAGACTTCGGCAGCATCTCACAGATCAACTCCGGAATGCTTTGCCAGACGCCCAGCAGACTGCTGAAGACTGCTCCCCAGGCACCGATGCGAAACATCCAACTGGCCACCATCCCGAATTCGCCAAGTTGTTGCTGCATGTCAATTGAAATCTGAGTGATCAGGTTGGCCCCCTTTAAGTCCTGATCGATCGGCAGACGACTTCCCAGGATCACCATGCACACACCAAAACCTGCGGTCATCAGATAACCAGCGGCCAGGTCGATGCGACATGCGCGAATGGCGCTGTTGTCTACCCTGCCCTTTTCGCGGATCCAACTGCCGTAACACAGCATCGTCAACGTACCACCGACCCCGGCCATCAATGTCAGCGTCCACGCCACTCCTTTGCCATCGGCATGCGGCACCGAAGGGATCACCAGGCCCCGCATGACCTCAGCCCAGTCAGGAGCACTCATCGCCGCCACAAGAACAACGGTGAAAAACATGACCCCGATGCAGACGGTCATCATTCGCTCGAACAACCGGAAGCCACCGAGTCGCACCAGAAGGATGGCGACTAAACTCTGCAGACTGCCGTGCACGATGCGTCCGAACGATGCGTCACCAATTGGCAGGATCGCCTGGGCACATTCACCGGCCGCAGACATCAGCATTCCGCCAATGCAGAATGACCACGCCGCCACGTACAGCAGAAAACCGGTCCGGATCACCGGATGAGTACTTCTGAAGACTCCGTCAGCCACGCTGGTGCCGGTACTGAGCTGCCACCGAGCCAGTCCTTCGCACAGGACATACTTCAACGCAGCGCCGACCAGGCAGACCCACAGCACTGTCAACTTCAGGCGTGCCCCGGCCAATGCTCCGCCAGCGAGGTCTCCGGCACCGACGCCGGTGGCGGCAACCAGAATGCCGGGGCCGATGGCGTCCAGCCATGAGCGACCGCGCGTGATTGTTGACTCGCCGGCCTCTGGTGGCGTGGCCGGATCTGACTGACACATATGCGAAGCTTTTCCACAGCGTAACGATTGAATTCGGAAGCCTGTGGTGTAACGCGGCAGTCAGCAACGTTCAACCGAAGCGGACTACTGCATCGTGTCCGGCACGCTACAGCGTTTTATGCTGATTCATGGCCACGAAGGAGGCGTTCCGGCATAAGAAACCAGCAGGGCCACGAGCCGGAACGGTTCACGAGAAGAAGCGAATTGCTTTAATGCCGCAGCTTTTTAATCGCACGTCGCATCTGTTCGGCCGACTGAAAGCGGTCCCCGGGTTCGGCAGCCAGCGCCCTGTCAACGATCTTCGATACAGAACCTGCCACGTTTGGCGCGCGTTCGCGCAGCGGGACCGGGCCTTCATTCAGAATGGTGGCAATCGGTGTTTCGTGGTCCGACAGGTTGTAAATCGTCTTTCCTGAAATCAGCTTGTACATCGTGGCACCGACAGAGAAAATGTCGGCGGTTGGTTTTGCAAAGCGGCAGTTAACGATCTGTTCCGGCGCGATGTAGGACAGCGTCCCCTTGATTTCGTGTTCACTGCTGATCTGACTCATGCCGGCGTCGGCGAAGTTCTTTGCCAGCCCAAAATCTGCCAGTCTTGCGTTCAGCCTGCCATTGTCCTTTGAAACCAAAAGGTTTCGCGGTTTGATGTCCCGGTGTACCAGATCCCGGCCGTGAGCGTAGGCCAGCCCATCCAGAATCTGACGCATCAGTCCCAGCACAACATGCGTTCGCTTCTTCAGCGACAGTGGTTTCAGCACATCATCCAGATCAATCGCTTCAACAAACTCCATCGCGATATACAGACGACCGTCGTCGGCTCCCGTGTCGACACACCGAATAATGCGTTTGTGCGAAAGTTTCTGCAGGATCTCGGCTTCTCGTACGAAGACCTGCATCATTTTTTCGTTGTAACACAGTTCGGATGACAGCAACTTCAAGGCAACGATCTGCCCCGTCACGACATGCTCGGCTTTGTACACCACTCCCATCGATCCGTGACCGACTTCGCAAAGAAGCAGGAACTCTGCAACCTGTTCCGGCTGTGACACGGCTG
This sequence comes from Fuerstiella sp., assembly GCA_039831575.1. Lineage (GTDB taxonomy): Bacteria > Planctomycetota > Planctomycetia > Planctomycetales > Planctomycetaceae > Fuerstiella. The sequence goes on from JBDONA010000964.1 coordinate 22,433, forward strand.
GCTGCAGACAGGTGGCGCCGAGTTCAGCCGGAGTCGCCTGGCGTGGTGTGGTAACGCCGTTTTTCAGGTGGACGGCGATTTGCGTTTCGCCGCCGCGAATGGTATCCCCGTCCTTCAGCCAGCGGTCACTCACGCGTTCTTCATTGACGTACGTTCCATTCGCGCTATCGAGGTCAACGATGTGGCATTCGGGAGGCTGCACTTCGATCAGGCAGTGATTCCGTGAAATGTGCTGATCGCCGTCAAGGCGGACATGTGCTTTGGAAGATCGGCCCAGCAGCAGAGAATCCGGTTCGCTGAACGTGAACGACCGGCCCACATGCGGCCCACTCTGAATCTTCAGCACAACCTGTTCGGATGACATGTTCCGGTCCTGCGCGGTCCCCGACAACCAGCTATTACCTGTCGCGTTTCGGTTATGTTGTCTTCTTCGTCAGGATTTCACAAGCGAATTCCCGTTTCTGACCGCTTTTGCGGGGATGACACCTGCAACGTACTGAGCATCAGCCCTGTGTTTCCCCCGACCGGGTCGCCCGCAGCAATGCGAGTGCCCGATTGACCGAGCGCCACCACCTATTTGCGGCCCCTGAGTTTTACCGCCACCAGCACCTCACTCACCAACAATCCGACCGTAAAGCTGCCTGCGAGAATCAACCAGAACATCCACGGAGGTGAGTTTTCCAGTCCGCTGTGCAGGTCCATGCCGAACACGCTGGAAACGGCCGTCAGCGGAAGAAAGATCGCCGCCATGACGTTCAGCCGATGACCTGCTCGTTCTGTTTCTCGCGAATGAACTGCCTGGATTTCTCCCTGCCT
>JBDONA010000753.1:0-82896 GCA_039831575.1 Fuerstiella sp.
GAATCAGGGGAAGTTTTATTTTCGCCGATACTTCCATCGCCGGGCGTTGCGAGATTGGCACTGCCTGCTATGAGGCTGTGGAATTCTGGTGCGTACCAAGATGCCGTGAGCGAACGACGTACGACTCGGGAACAGGTAGGTCAGAACATTGCTGACACGGCACCATTGTGGATGTGTCAATACAAGACAAGACGGACTTCGTACAAACTATGCCCCTAGTGATCGGAACTGATGAGGCCGGCTATGGCCCAAATCTGGGTCCGCTGGTCATCACAGCCACCAGTTGGACAATTCCCGAGGGTGCCGAACCTGCCGACCTTTGGACACTTCTGGGCGACGTCGTTGTGGAGTTTCCCAATCGAGGCGACAAGCGACTGCATGTGGCGGATTCAAAAAAAGTCTACTCCGCCGGCAAGTCACTGGTCTCGTTGGAACGAGGTGTCCACGCGTTCCTGCGGCATCTGGGAGCAGACGCAGCCAGCGTAGGTTCTCTGGGTGTGTGCCTGAGCGGTGCCGAATTCCGCGACGATTACGAGAGCGTTCGGCGGAACATTGTGGCCGAGTTGGCTTTGCCCATGCATTGTCCCGCTGCAGAATGTGACGACAACGCGGCCCGTGTGACAGAAGCCATGAAGGTAAGCGGCGTTCGTCTGCTCAGTGTCCAGAGCTGCATCATGTTTCCGCCCGAATTCAATTCTCGAGTCGCCGCAACCGATTCGAAGGGCAAAGTCCTGTCGGTGGAGACGCTGGCGTTGGTCCGGGCTGCGGCAGACCATCCCGCCGCGCCGGCAGATGGGTGGGTTGTCTGTGACAAGCATGGCGGTCGTAATCGCTACGACGAAATTATTTCCACGGCCTTCGATGACGAATTTGTCTTTCGCCTGGAAGAATCCAGACCCGTATCGCGTTACCGATTGGGTCAGCTGGACTTTTGTTTTCGGACAAAAGCTGAGGAAGTCCTGCCGGTCGCTCTGGCTTCGATGGTAGCGAAGTACGTACGCGAAGTCGTCATGCTGCAGTTCAATCGGTTCTGGCAGCACTATCTGCCCGATCTCAAGCCGACCAAGGGTTATCCGGTCGACGCACTGCGGTTTTGGGATGACATCGCGGAACAAGCGGCCTCGCTGGGAATCACGCGATCCGAAATCTGGCGAAATCGTTAGATCGCGTTTCCCCCGGAGTACCGGCTACCGCCACGGTTGCGCCGCGAAATTGCTCGCCGGCGTTGTAACACGTTCGCGCGACCCGCCCCAGCAGGCTACATCACGGACCATTGAATCGCGAGCACCATGTCCCCCTGTGCATAGGATTGCGACTGAGGCATCAGCAGGCACATGCCATTGGCATCGGCTGTGGATCGCAAATCTGCTGACCCACCCCATGCCACCGGGGTCGCCTGCAGACCCTCGTCCGACAGCTTCAATTGGCACGGAAAATAGGTGGGGCGCCCACCTTTCACGGTGATCGATTCCGTCAACCGAGCCAGGGTCGGCTGTGGCTTCGGGTTGAGCCAGCCTGCATACTTTCGCAAGGCCGTCCGCACGAACAGTTCAAAGCACACCATACTGCTGACAGGGTTGCCTGGTAATCCGAACACCCAGCAGCTGTGCTCTGATGTTTTCAGTTGTCCAAACCACAGCGGCTTACCAGGCTTCATCTGGATCTTATGAAAGACCTGTTGCACTCCGGCGGCCGCAAGTTCAGAGGGAACCAAATCAAGCGTCCCCGCCGAGACGCCACCCGACAGCAGCAGGAAGTCATGCTGTAGTCCGGCATTGATATGGCTGCGCAGATCATCCCGATTGTCTCGAGCCACTCCCAGCGGAATTGCCGTTGCGCTGGCACGTTCAGCCTGACTGACGAGCATTGGCTCATTGGAATTCCTGATGCGCCCCGGGACCAACGGTTGGTCGATGGGCAGCAGTTCGTCACCAGTCGCCAGAATCGCCACCGTCGGTCGCCGAAACGTCGGCACCTGTGCCACACCAAATTCCGCCAACACGGCAATGTGCTGCGGTTCCAGCAGAGTACCGGCTTTCATCAGCGACTGCCCCGTTCTTGCCAGGACTCCCTGCCGCAGAATATTGCCTTCTGCGCTGACCGCGTCGTCTGCAATGGTGACGGTTTGTGGTTCCGCTTCATCGAAGACGACACATTCAATCGGCACCACACAGTCTGCACCGTCAGGAATAATCGCGCCGGTCATGATTCGAGACGCCGTGTCCGGTGCTACGCACTCACTAGGGACTGTTCCGGCGGTGATCGTCTCCAGGACTCGAAGCGTCTTTTTTGCCGCGGTCTGGAAGCTTTTGGAGGCCACTGCGAAACCGTCCATCATCGACTTGTCAAACGGCGGTGAGTCATGTGGTGTCGTCAGGTCCTCTGCCAGAACAAGATGCAGCGAATCTGCCAGAGGCGTCGCTGTGGGGGCGCCCGGCAGGACATGATCAGCAATTGCTGCGAGTGCTTCTTCGACGGTCAGCATGAGTACTCCTGAGGCGGGGCGGCACGCCGGCCGATGCGAGCTACCGCTCGGAATGAAATGTTGGTGATGGACGGGAAAACGTCTTTCTGAAAGACGCAGTCTACCATTCATCAATCGCGTCCGCATCCAGCGTTGGGCAGTCGACGTCACCGTTGATTCGATCAACGGCAACTTCATCCTTAAAGCCCGAGCCTGTCACCATGCAGACGATCATTGCATTTTTGTCCACGTCACCGTTCTTTGCGGCCTGCAAAGCACCAGCCAATGCGACCGCGCCAGCAGGTTCCGTGAACACCCCTTCCTCTCGAGCGAGTCGTTTTTGCACCTCCCAGACAAACCTGTCGGTGACCAGATGTCCCGTCCCGCCCGTGGGTCGGCATTCTTCGATCGCCAGATGCCCGTCAACCACACTGGCCACCTGTAGTCCACTGACTTTCGTTGTGCAGTCGACATCCTGAGCCTTGTTCGCACCGGCACGCAGCGGCCCGGCGATTGTATCGTTGCCCTCCGGTTGAACGCATTCGATCGCCGGACTCTTTTCTATCTGTCCACGGTCAACCAACTGCAGGAATCCTCTGGCCGTTGCGACGCACAATCCCCCGCCGCCTGCCGGGCAGAACAAATGATCGATCGGTTGAGGCGACTGTTCCGCAAGTTCGAAGCTGATTGTCTGGACGCCGGACATCCCTGCCGGGCTGTATACGAAGGCACTCACCTGCATGGCCGAATCCGGACGCTGGCCGAGTATCTTCAGTTTTTCGAGAACTTGTGTGGTCGCGGTCGGGTCGGTTCCAAATTTCCGGATGCGAGCAATTTTTGCTCCATAGGCCATCATCTGTTTCAGTTTCCCCAGTGGTGCTCCGTCCACAATGGCGATCCGGCATTCAATCCCGGCCGCCGCACAATAGGCCGCTAATGCGGCGCCGGTGTTGCCACTGGACGTGGCAATGCACTTTTTCCAGCCGTTGGCAACCATATGAGAGATTGCGGTGAACGCAAATCTGTCCTTGTACGACCCCGATGCATTCCCGTGTTCCAGCTTGAAGTACAGATTCTTCAAACCTGCGGCCGGACCGATGCTCCTGGACGGAATCAGCGGTGTATCGCCCTCACCTAACGAAATACGGGCGTTCTCCGGAATTGGCTCCATCATGTCGGCCCATCGCCAAATGCTCATGCTGATCTTTCTTTCGGTACTCGTCTAATTGCGGGGCTGCGGGCGAGGCAGCTGACTGGCAGACACGCCAAAGCTTCGAGTTCGGCCTAACGGAAGTCCCATTCCGCATCAGGCTCCAAAGGAAACAGGGGCCGCCGCCGATGGCGGTATTCCAGCCGACTCATGTCTGCACACGTAGAACCGATACTGTTGACCCGAATAAATGTGCCGCACACTTCTCGGTATGCGGCAATCGGAGCGTTGACGCCTTTGGCGACAAGGATTCTGAAACTGACCGGATCGACATCGCAACTGATCAACTGCTGCAGACTAAACGGCACCATGCGACGAGACGTCAGCATTAATGTCAGGCCGCCATCGGTCCGGCACACCGCCGTGCGTCCCTGATCGAATTCGGTAATTCCCCCGTGTCGCGGCTGTGGCTCCCTGAATCTTCCGTCGTGCAGCGATACGACGGTTGCGTCGAGTTTGATCGGAGCACCGTGGATGCCATCCGATTTTCCGCCTGCCATCAGTGATACTCGGCCGCCTGGCCCCGCTTCTCCGCAGGCCGCCACCGATGGCGGATCGAACAGGCACCCAAATGTCGGTCCCACACCGCGCGCATGGATCGCCGCCAGCAGTTCCGTTCCGTCTGCGGCCGAACCGCCGCCGACGTTGTCCCCCATGTCAAGCAGGCAGACTCGATCAGAGGCTGTGGCACATTGATCCAGCGCCTGATTGATCGACACGAATTCTCCGTGCAGGTCCGCACGCATGTCCCACATCATTCGTCCCAGATCCCTCGCTGATTCCTCAGCCAGAGCCTCATTGCCATCTGTCACCACAATGGTGGCGGATCCCATTTCTGCGACGTCGGAGTAAGGAAATCCCAGCAGGATGCTGTTGGACAGGACTCGGTTGTCCTTCAGTTGCGCGTCGGCCAAATCATAGAGCGGACGCAGTTGAGGTTCGTCAGTACACTGTCGTTCAATGCTGATCGCTAATGGAGGAAAACACGCCGCCATGGTGGGACGGATTTCTCCGCGCATCGTTCTTACCATCAGCCGAGCCGCCTCAATGCCGCGTTCACGCTGATCCAGGTGAGGATTGCTGCGATACGCTACCAGCGCGTCACAACTATCCACCATTTGCTGTGAAAGATTCGCATGCGCATCCAACGTGCCGATCATCGGCAAATCCGGCCCCACGGTCTGTCGCACTGCATGCAGCCAGCGTCCGTCGGCATCGGGATAGACCTCACTGACCGTGGCCCCATGAGGTGCCACCAGAATGCCATCCAGTCGATCCGCCCCGTTTACCGTCGCGAGAAGTTGCTCCACAAGCTGGGCAAACGCGTCGGCGGTAACTCGTCCGGACGGCAATGCCCGAGCAGCAAACAGTGGAACGGCCTGGACATCCGCCGCGGCCAGTCCTGCAAAGAAACCGCCAACTTCATGATGAGCATCCGCCAGCGCCGCCTGAACGGGCTCTCCTGTCACCAGCAGATTCTCACGGAACGAGTCAAGTGACGTTGGCTGAGTCAGGAATGTGTTGGATTCGTGAAGAAGTGCGATGACTCCGATTCGCATCGGTATCTCCGGGCAGGTGCGTGTGTGGTGGGACTGGTGACGTTGTTGCATTACGATAGCCGGTTACAGAACACACGAACAGCAAAAGCGACTACCGGATTTTTATCATGACATCATCGCCGAAGATCACGCTTCAGCAGATCCGCGAACATATGTATTCCGCCGTTATCTGTGACGCCCTGGATTCAATTGGCCATACGCATCAGTCGCCACGGACTCAATTCCAGCAACTCACGAGGCGGCAGATGATGGTCGGCCGCTGTCGGACGACATTGTGGGCAGATATGTTTCATGAAGATTCTGAACCCTACGCTCTGGAACTCAAATCTGTCGATAGCTGTCAGCCGGATGACGTGCTGATCGCCGCGGCCAGCGGGTCCATGCGTTCTGGTATCTGGGGCGAGCTGCTCACCACGGCCGTCCTCAACGGCGGATGTGTCGGTGCCATCGTCGACGGCGCAATTCGCGACGTCGCCAGAATTCGGGAGATGAACTTCCCCGTTGTTGCCCGGGGCAGATGTCTGTACGACAGCAAAGATCGTCAACGTGTGATCGACTGTAACGTGCCGGTAGAAATCGACGGAGTGACATTCTCACCCGGAGACCTTGTCGTCGCCGACGAGGATGGCGTTGTGCTGATCCCGCAAGCTGTCGAGGAGCAGGTGCTGCAACTGGCATGGGAAAAAGTTCACGCCGAAAACGAAGTTCGTGACGCGATCCGAGCGGGCATGAAGGCTGTCGACGCCTACAAGAAATATGGTGTCCTTTGACCGCGAGTCCCGGTCAGGGCGATGGAGTTGCACGCGGCAGGACGTCGATCGTCGTGACGCCGAGGCCGGTGAATGGGGCGGCGATTTTGCTGTAACGCAGGTTCAAACGTGCTGTCCGGCCGTTGCGGGAATTCGCATGGAACCCCTTAAAACACGTTTCACCAACTGCAGCTGGACCAATGGATGAATCAGCAATGGGGGTGCTTCGCCCCTGCTTCTCAAGGACTGGCCGGAGCAGGGGAATCGTCGACATCGAATACAACGTCCGAAGCCGAACCCGAATCCACGGTGCCGGCGGTACTTAGGGAGCCAACTGGGACGCTGTCATCCGTCGAGTTTTTTCCCGCGACCACCACAATCAGTCCCGCGATACCCGCCCCGGTGGCCAGCATGCCTGGCCCGATCATGGGCGCACCATATTGGCCTCGCACGATTTGTTGTGAAACGACAATTGCTGTGTGGTCGTTGGCGGACGGAGGCGCAACGTCTGCGGTCCAGAGACGCAGCGGCACTGCCGACTGTCCCGAGGCCATCAAATGGATACCGGCTCGCAGTCCACTTATACGAATCAGGCCGCCCTTGTTGCTTTTGGCCGTTGCCACAATATGTCCCTGATGGGCGATGGTAACAGTCCGGTGCGGCAACGCTTTGCCGGCAGCGTCCAGCACGTGAATCATGACCAATCCACCATCGCGCATCCGAATGTCACGGATCGGATTTGCGGAGGAAGACAAACCAGCTCTGGTTGTCAACTGGTCGGCGCTAAAAGTGGTCGACTGAGAAAGAAACATGCCGGCCGCCGCCAGACAGTTCATGACGGCTGATGTGCGAGGGAATCTGATCACCGATGAATTCCGATTGAATGGACAGCGTTGCGTATTCGAAACCGGAACGACACGGCCGGTCTCGCGAAAGACGTCAAGCGTCGGCAAAGCCTGCGCTCCGCTCAGCGTAGCGAAATTCGAAAACGGCGAAAATATGAACCCACGCGTTTTCTGACTTCCGGGTCACGCGTCGTCGCCCATTCACTGAAGGTCCCCGGCGCCTCACCGGCGGAAATTGCCGCAAGGTAGCTGTGAAACAGCGTTCGTGTCTGGTCAGATTCGTTCAACAGGAAATGCGTCCACGCCCAGCTGTCTCGATAGTGGTCACTGGTCATTCGGTCTGCCGACGGTATGGCCTCAAGAGGCAGCAGGTCAGGTCGCCAGCCCGTCCGACACTTCCACCTCATGGCGACCAGACGGCTTGAGCGTGCCCTGCGCTCGGGTTGATCCTCAAGGTACTCGGCCAGACCCTCATCGATCCACAACGGGACAAACGGCAGCGTCCGATGAAGAACTGCGTGCGTGTACTCGTGCCGCAGGTCCGTTAACAGTCGATCATGGCGGTACGCGTAGATCTGGTACTGGTCACCAGAACGATAGAAAATTGCTCGGCGATGCAATGCCTGGGGTACGCGTTTAGCCAGGTAGGCTCGATAGCTTCTGGCGGAGCCGAAAATAATGACCTGGATTTTCGCGTCATCTGACGGGGCCAGGTCAAGATCCCGTTTAAGTTCGGCCTCAACACTGGCCAGTTGGGCCGCGACGACATCCGGAAGCAGCGGAAACTCCGCGAACAACTCAAGATTGCCAAGCGTCTCATGGACCTGCCACTGTTGAGCGACCGTGTGTGACGCACAACACGTCCAAAAGCCAAGAAACACCATCCAACTCAGCCAGGCGACGCCATCACGATGTGGCATGGCCGATTCTTTGACTTTGTGTATTCCGTTCGAAGTCATGGACGAGGAGGAGCCGGATTTATGAAAATTTAACCAGTATAGACCCATTGCGCAGTGGCACCGGTACTCAGTACCGTGGCGTCCCTCGCGGCGCTTACGACAACAAGGAAATGTCGGTGCGGGATTCGACATGCCTGTCACGTCAGCTGTGTGAGCGGTCTGCTTAACTGGTTTAGCCCAGACTGGTCGTGCCGGTCAACACCAAGGCTGTGGTCGGTCGACCGAATCGCGGTGTCATGCCGCACGGAAAACTACTGAAAACGGGCCAGGCCTGCGCCGGTGGGGGACTCCACAGTGGGGGGATGTACGTAATTCGCGGAAACCTTGCGTAGAAAAGATTGAATGACGTCGAGGGTGAACCTAAACATCCAAGGGGTGGTGAACACCCAAGCGTCAACGGGCATGCTACCCCATTCCCGGTCGGGCAAAAACCATCTTTTTTTTGCAATTTAAACAATGATTTACGGCAGTTTTCAGGAACGGGGACTCAATAATTGTATTCCCGTACAAATGCCTGTAAGTTCACCAGCACGTACTTAAGCCGGCCTCTCACAGTCACTACCACATCTTTTCTGAAGGAACTTCAATGTTGCAAAAAAGGGGGCGGATTACCCGTCGTCGAAAGAGGAAAACTGAAATACCATCCACCGAATTCCACAGCCCGCGTAAGCGGAAGGAATTCACGGTGTTCCTGGTTGAAGATGACCAGGCAATTCGTGCCTCCATGAAGGAAGCGTTGGAAGAGGAAAAACTTCAGGTCGAAGATTACATGACCGCGATGGAATTCTATCGCGATTACCGTGGAGCCAAACCGGGCGTCTTGATTCTTGATATTCGACTGCCGGGAATGTCAGGGATTGAGTTGCAGGAAAAGCTGGCAGCGGAAAAGTTTCCGTTGCCAATCGTAATGATTTCAGGACACGCTGACGTGCCTATGGCAGTTCGTGCCATGAAGAACGGTGCGTTTGACTTTCTGTGCAAGCCTGTCAAGGTGCACGATATGGTAGAGGCAGTTGCCCGCGGGTATCACTGCTACTACGACGTCGACGTTGACATGGATGACGAACTGGATGAGACTGAGGACAGCCTCAATCGACTGACAAGTCGCGAACGTGAAGTTCTTGATCACGTTGTTGATGGATTGTCCAGTCGCGAAATCGCTGAAGAACTTACTGTCAGCACAAAAACGGTGGAGGCCCATCGTGCCCGCATCAACGACAAAATGCGTGCCGACAATGTGGCTCACCTGATTCGAATGTGCTTCAACTACAATGCCTCTGAGGACGAGTAGCTGACTGTCGCAGATATCTGAAGCCGGATAAAAACGCCGCACGGTTCACCGCGCGGCGTTTTTGTTTGCCCAGGCGAATGTCGCGGTTTGACGTGTTCGACTAGTATTACACCGTGAACAGTGAGCAGCAACATCTCGAATCCACCATACCGCCGGATAAAGCTGGCTTGGCGCTGACCCTACTGTCGTTTGTCATGGTGTTCGTGGCAGTGACCAGCAGTCAACCCCTGCAGAGTGCCAACGATCGTTCGCGCTGGTGTACGGTGTGGTCCCTTGTGGAGCGGGGAACGTATCAGATTGATGAGATCGATCAGGTGCCCGGGTGGTCGACGATTGACAAGGTCCGACATCGACTATCGGATGACGAGCCGTGGCATTTTTACTCTTCCAAGCCACCCCTGTTTCCCACAGTCGTGGCCGGGCTATATTGGGTCGAGCGTCACACTCTGGGATACGATTTGCGGGAACATCCAACGTTTGTCAGTCGACTGTTGTTGGTCCTTGTGAATGTGATTCCCTTTCTGGCGGCGCTGTTGTGTCTGCGACGTTCGCTGCGACAGGCCCGCATCTCAAATCACGCTCGCTGGTTTGTGTTGGCCGCGGCGGGATTCGGCAGCATGCTGAATCCATTCCTGACGACTCTCAACAACCACACGCCCGCCGCCATCTGTGTCATGTTCTGTCTGGCGGCGATCATACGGATCCGGTCTGCGGAAGCCGCGGCCGCCAAAGATTACGCTGTCGTTGGATTGACCGCAGCATTGACGTGCTGCCTTGAACTGCCTGCCGCGTTATTTGGACTGCTGTCCTTTGTGCTGGTCGTGAAACGAGACTGGAAGACGACAGCGCGGTGGTATGTGCCGGCCGCGATCATCCCTCTGGCAGCGTTCTTTGTGACCAACTGGATCTGTACCGGCGGGATGAAGCCGTTCTACGCGTACTATGGAACTGAGAAATATGTTTACGTGCACGAGGGGGTTCCGAGTTACTGGTCGCAGCCGCAGGGCATTGATGCAAATGACGAGTCCCCTGGCGTTTATCTGTTTCACTGCATATTGGGACACCACGGCGTGCTGGCGCTAACTCCCGTCTTTGTGTTGACAGGTGTTGGCTGGTGGATGGGGCTGCGGACGGATCGCAGAAGTGTATTTCGTGTTGTGTGGTGGCTGGGGGCTGGCTTGTCGTTTGTGATCCTGAGCTTCTATCTGTCGCGGACGCAAAACTACAACTACGGCGGCAACTCGTCAGCGTTGCGTTGGATGCTGTGGCTGATTCCATTCTGGTGGTACGGAATGATTCCGGCCGTGGAAAGGCTCTGTACAACCAGACGCGGGCTGGTTTTGTGTATGGCATTGCTGGTCCCGTCGATTTACTCACCAGTCTATTCTCGAACAACACCGTGGCAGCCGAGTTGGGTCTTCCTTCAGATGGCGCGGGCCGGATGGATTGACTACGGCACGAAAGTCCCGCCGTTTGCCCCGGCCAGGTATTCCGTGCTGGGAGAACTCCCAACGACCCCTGATTCCCGATCAGAATGGACAAACGGCACTCGCCGGTTTTCGCTTCGAGTTATGTACCATGTCGAACTCAACGACCAGCCAGCATGGCTTATGTCACTGACCGACAAACCGGTCGTGCCCGTGGCGGATAATGTTAACGACGGAACACCACCAGGAGACCGTCATCACACCCTTATCGTCCTGCCGAATGAAAGAGCGGCTGGAAAAGATATTTCTGCGTGGCTGAAGGCGGTGAACCTGTTGCCGTCACGACGCAATGATTTCAAAGAGATATCTTCGAAAACCCTGTCGGCACCGGCCCCGGAAATCGTGCAATTGCTGCGCGGGCTCCCCAGCTCACGACCCTATAATGCGGAGAGTCCTCGCTACTTCAAATACACTCGTCCATCAGGCCAGAAGTGGGCGCTCAGATGTGAACGCGGTGCGTCGCGTGTCGCGTTTGAAGATTCGAAACGTGGCCGCTGCTGGCAGCGCTGTGACGTTATGTACTGTGACCAGTTGCCGTTTGGCGTCGTACAGTGGAGAATCACGGTTGTCGAAGATTCCACCAACACCGTTCTGCGCACGGAAACCTGGACGTGTACGACGCTTCCATAGACCCCGCCGATGATATTCCAGGGCGGCTTGTGCTACCAGTCCGCGGTCCGGCTGTGGAACCGAACGCTCCGCGTACGTCTGTTATGTCGGGAATGATCCTTATCGGATTGATGCTGGTGATCACCGTGGGTTTCGTGCCTCAGACTCAGCCCCAGGACAATCCGAGCGCACTGCCGTTTTCCGGCACTGACATGATTACTGTACTTGACGATTCCACCGAGACGACACGCCAGGTTCCTGGGCGGATTGAAGACATTACTGGTGAAACGTTGACCCTGCGCCGCGGCGGACGTGGCACGATCGAATTCTTCAGAGTGACGGACATTGTCGAGCTGACGTTCTCACGAAGCGGTGACTTTGAGGAAGGCCTGCATCGTCTGCAACAGGGGCAGACCCGCCGTGCGCTCGAGTACCTCGACCGCGCCCTGAAGTCCGAAACGCGACCGTGGGCGTGGAACGAACTTCAGGCAATCGCTGCAAACGCTGCGGTGCGTGTTGGCGAACGTAGTCAGGCCGTTGATCGCATCGACCTGATTTCTGCGCAGGATCGAAGAACACGGCATGTATCGTCTCTTCCGTTGGTCTGGGATTCGCGATTGCCGCCGCAGGAACGACTTCCGGAGAACCCGGCAGGCCTGGACAGTGATTCGCTGGTACAACAGCTGGCAGCCGCCTCAGCGGTGTTGCACAACACCGCTCACCGAGGGCGGGCGAAGGCCACTCTGGAACGCCTGAGGCGACGCAGCGGTCTGAAACGAATCAGCGAACTGGCCGAAACACAACTCTGGCGCCTGCACTTGCTTGAGCAGCCGGACACGCCTTCACCAGTGCTGAATGTGTGGAGTGATCGCGTGCGACATCTGCCCGTTGCCGCGCGTTATGGTCCACAATACGTCGTTGGCAGATGCCTGCTGCAGAAACATGACCATGATCGGGCATCGTTGGCGTTTCTCTGGACACCTTTGATGACGCCCCACGATAGAGCTCTGGCAGCGCGGTCACTGGCGGAAGGGATTCGGTGCCTGAAACTTACCGGGCGACAGGGCGAAGCCGCACAGTTGACGGCAGAATTGAAACGACGGTTTCACGGCACGTCTGCCGCCAGAAACGCTGTCGACGAAGCGGATGCCACGAAATGAGATCTCGAAATGTCGAAGTTTGAACCTAAAGCAGACGCTGCAGAAACTGTCGTCAATCCGTACGCGGTCGCCGGAACTGCCCAGGAAGCAGTAGATGCCCAGCTGTCGTGGCGGCAAAAGGTCCTTGTCGGTGGCGTCAGCAGCAGCGTCAGTCTGCTGGTTCTCACGCTTCTATTGACGGTGCTGGGGCTGGTGGTCACGGCTCTGTATGACCTGGAACCGTATTCGCGCGAAGCGACTCATTTGATCATCACAGCTCTGCTTATTGGCGGAACGATTCTGTCATTGGGGATCTCCCTGCTTGCCGGAAGTCGGGCGTTCAGAAAACTGCAGAAAAGCATCCGGACGTTGAGTGGACCGACGGCTGCTCGGGTTAAACTTGAACAACAGGTGGCTGCACTCGTAAGGGATCGCAGCCCGCCATAAATCATTGCGGCTATGTGGTGGTTGAGCAGATACTGACACGTTAACGTGGTTGCTGGAGAAAAAATGCAGTTTAGAACGCTCGGAAATAGTGGATTACAAGTCAGTGTCATTGGACTCGGTACCTGGGCCATTGGCGGCGGGGACTGGAAGTTCGGGTGGGGTGATCAGGACGAATCCGAGGCGATCGAAACGATTGTCAAGGCGATTGAAGTGGGCATTAACTGGATCGACACCGCGGCGATATATGGCCTGGGTCGCAGCGAAGAACTCGTTGGTAAAGCCCTCAAGGAAATTCCAGTGGCCAATCGGCCGATTGTGGCGACAAAGTGCGGCCGCACCAACATCGGCAACGGTGATATTGGAAAATGCCTGCGTCGCGACAGTGTCATCGCCGAGTGTGAAGCCAGCCTGAAACGGCTTGGTGTCGAATGCATCGACCTTTATCAAATGCACTGGCCGGAACCGGACGAAGAAATCGAAGAGGGCTGGCAGACGCTGGTCGACCTGAAACAACAGGGCAAGGTCAGGCACATTGGCGTGTCGAACCACAACGTTGACCAGATGAAACGGCTGCAGGCCATTCATCCGATCACCTCATTGCAGCCACCCTACAGCATGATTGCTCGGGAGGTTGAAGCCGACGTGCTTCCGTTTTGTGGGCAACAGGACATCGGCGTGGTGTGCTACAGCCCGATGGGCAAAGGTATGCTGACCGGCACCTTTACAGAGGAACGAGTCGCGGCACTGTCCGTAAAGGATCACCGCAGTCGAGACCCCCGATTTCAGTCGCCGCAACTGGAGATAAACCTGAGCTTCGTCGAGGAACTGGCGTTAATCGCTGCTGGTCTCAACTGGACATTGCCGGAACTTTCTATTGCCTGGGTTCTGCGTCGTCCGGAATTGACGTCCGCTATCGTGGGTGCCCGCCGTCCCGACCAGATTGTTCAGACCGCCGTTGCCGGCACAAGAATCCTGGATGACGGCTCGATTACGGCTGTCGAAACTGCATTACGTCGTCGAGCTGACGCACTTGCAGCGTTGGGAAACGTGCAGACGCCCAAGGTTTAACGATCGGAAGGCGGAAGACCTTCATTCAACGGCGCAAGATCATCGGGGACGAAGAAACCGTCTTTGCGGACGACCTCTCCGTCGAACGATATCTCGCCGCCACCGTAGTCGGCACGCTGAATCAGCACCAGATCCCAATGCACTTTACTGCGGTTGCCATTGTCAGCATCGTCATAGGCGTTGCCGGGCGTAAAGTGGAAGGACCCGCCGATCTTTTCATCGAACAGAGTGTCGAGCATCGGATGCAGAATGCGGTTGTTTGTTCCGAATGACCATTCGCCAATGAAGCGAGCTCCTTCGTCGGAATCGAGGATGCGATTGAGACGTTCCGGCTCATTGGCACAGGTCGCTTTTTCGATTCGTCCATCCTTCAATTCAAACTGGATGCCGTCGAAGACGACTCCCTGGTAACGCGACTGCGTGTTGAAGCGAATCGTTCCGTTGGCGCTGTCCTTTACGGGAGCCGTGAAGCATTCGCCGTCGGGGATATTGCATTCACCGGCGCACGGAATGACGGAAATATCTTTAATGGAAAATGTCAGGTCAGTGCCGGGGGCCGTAATGTGCACCTGGTCGGTTGTCTGCATGCGGGCGACGAGGGGTTTCAGGTTCTCCGCCATTTTTGCATAGTCGGCCGTGCAGACGTCGAAGAAGAACTCTTCGAATTGTGGCGTGCTTTTTTTTGCCGCCTGAGCCATCGATGGCGTCGGATATCTCAGGACAACCCAACGTGTCTGTTTGACGCGGACGTCGATATGGACGGGACTCCACCAATGTTCTGTGTACAGTTCCACCTTGTCCGGCGGCACATCAGCGAATTCATCGGAGTTTGCAGATCCGCGTATGCCGATGTAAGCGTCCGCGGCTTCCATGGCTCCTTTTTCGACAGCTCCGCACCACTGCATGGTGTCAACATCGGCTCCCCGGTACAGGCTGCGGAGGATGGTGTTGTCCTTCCAGATGACAAGTGGTACTGCGCCGCGGGCGTATGCGGTCTCAACCAGGTCACAGACCAGTGCTGTTTCGGGCAGATCGAAAGCCTCGATGATGACCTTCTGGCCACTCTGAAGTCGACAGCTGTGATCGATCAGCGTTTCCGCAAGACGAGTAATTCGGGGATCTTTCATGAAGTTCGTTTGCTTTCCTGTGCTGACCCGCAGCAATACGTGACCGGTACATATTGAAGTGTGATTTATGGCCGGACTACGAAATCTACCCCGCAGCTGACTGCTGGATTCCGCCAGGATTTTCTTCGTCTGATGCGGGTCGAGTCTTTATCCGAAAGTCAGATGCGGGTGTGTCGGCGTATCATGAATTCTGCAGGCGGGACATCTGAACCACCACGAGTCCTCAGGCAAAGGCGACAGCGTATTACGCAGACTCGTGCCCGCAGCGGACGTCTTGCAAACTGGTGGGTTATTTCGCCCCGTGTCCCAGGCCCACATTTTTTCTGAAACTGCTCTAATCTGTAGGTTCCGTGCCTGGATCCTGAGGGTACAGGATCAGTCGATCATGACACAGCACAATCAGATCCTGGCGTCCGTCTCCGGTTACGTCGGCGACAAGGCCTTCCCGCGGCTCCGTTCCTCGCGATTTGGAATTGGACACAAGACGTTTTTCTTCGAAGACGCGAAAGCTGGTCACGGCCTGCAAGCCCTTGTTTTGGTCATATCGCAGCAGCTCGATACCATCGATGCTGGTGTCGATCAACGTCAGGTCGACCGCGCCATCAGCGTTCACATCACCGGCGATGATGTCTGCCGGGTAGGCATCTTCACGGTCCGACTCGAAAGATGCCAGTTCCCGCAGCTCAGATCCGCTTGTTCCGGAATACAAAACGGCGAACTGCTTGGCACCGTGCAGCAGCAGGTCTTCTGTGCCATCGCCATTCAGGTCGGCGACGAAACACCCCACAAAACGCAGCGAACCCAATTCGACTTCTCGCCATGGCCGGAAGAGTCCGTCTGTCAGTTTAAGAACTCGCAGCTTCTTAACGCCCGTGTCGACCAGAACGACTTCGTCTTCTCCCTTGTTATCGAGATTCAGAACAGCAACACCCACAATTCTGGCTCGGGATTCTCCTGCGTTAAACTGATCCACGACGTCCCATTTATTGCCGTTAAACTTCATGGTGCGAGCAAAGGCTTCGCGCGCCACGAACAGTCTGCCGTTCTTCTGAAAAAGTTCACCTGCCGACGTCGCACCAAGATTCAGCGGGGCGTCCTTCTTCAGGGCGTTGTCGCCAGCCGCTGGATGCACCAGTGTGATCCCCTTGTTGCCGGCTCCTCTCGGAACCACAAGCAGCTCGTCCGAGGAATCCCCGTCCGCGTCGATGTTCATCAGGGACACGCCGCGCGTTCCGACGGCTGATGAATCCAAAGTCGTTGCTTCCCCGTTTTGTTTCCATGATTTGCGGGAGGAAACCTCATAAAACTGAAGTTGAACGTTGGCCGCACTGCCGGAACCCTTTGTTGTACAGGCCACCAGCTGAACTCCGCTGCCCGTCTTGAGTGCCTGAATAGCGGCCAGTTTGTGGCCGTCCGGTGGGCTCGCGACCGTTCTGGGGAATGACAGTCTCCCGTCTTCAAAGCGACTGACCGCGATTGCTGCCTCCTTCTGACTCATCTGAATGACTTCATCGCGTCCGTCGCCGTCGATGTCTGCTGTGCAGATGTCTTCTGCGCCCAGTAGCGCTGGATAGGTTTCCGCCGTGTCCAGGCCGTCCACCCCATTCTGGCGGTACAACAGTACCTGCGCGTTCTCCGGATCCGCGACAATTACGTCCTGCAACCCGTCGCCATCAACATCGCCGATGGCAAGGGCCCGGCCTCGACTGCCCGTTGGCTGGCCGATTCCGTATTGCACAAGCCTGGATGGAAGATCCGCCTTCTCTCCCGTGGACTTGGTGAGCTGTGAGATGACGACCCGTCCGGTGCGACTGTCAATGGTCAGAATCTCCTTGCCTTGTTGCTGATCGACGTCGTACAGAGTGACTGAACGTGGCTGATTCAGATCGAATCGAACTTCCGGTCCCAGTCTGCCGTCCTCAGTCTGGATCCTGGCGCACAGGCCGCGTTCGGACCCTTCGGTCGCCTGATAACTGAGATCATCGCGACCGTCGCCGTCGATATCGGCAACCTGCAACAAAGACAACTGAGCGGAAGTGTTAATCAATCTTACCGGAGTCTGCATTGTGCCATCGTCTGCCTGATACAGCACGTAAGTGACTTCCTTGCCCAGAACTGCGACGTCCGTCCGGTCGTCACCGTTCAGGTCACCCGAAGAGATCATCCATGTGGCCGGAGCGAGTTCAGGAAGTCGCACTGACCAGCGCTGATTCCAATCCGTCTTGCCCTGTTCCGGCTGATAACGCAACACCAGCCGATCCGGCGTGCCCACATAGGCGACGTCCAACCTGCCGTCGTTATTGAAGTCAGCGGCGGTTAGCCCGGCCACCTGCTTATCGACAGGGATCTGTCGCACGTCGAATCGCCAATCTGACTTTACGTCATTGACAAAGCGGCCAGTGCCGGGTGCCGGCGGGCTGGCGTCCTCTTGCTGACGAAAGAATCGCAGACAACTTGCACGGTTGTCCACCGTCAGGATATCCGTCAATCCATCACTGTCGAAGTCACCGGCGGTCAGGTTGAATGAACGGGAATCCAGCTTGAACAGTTCGACGTCCGTAAATCCGTAGAACTGAGCCAATGAATTACCGTCATCTGATTTATCACCCGCCATGGCGGCGAGTCCGGTAACGACTATTACGCACAGTGCTACCTGCCCCATTCGTACAAACGATTTCACGTACCACACCTTCCGAAATTGAGCAATCATGATGGAACCGTCGTTGTGCACCGCCGCAATGCGTTCGGGACAGGGACAAAGCGGGCCAGGAAGCGTCTGGAATTTCTGGCTGCATTGCACGGTGCGTGCGTTATTCTTGAAAGGCTGGGCCTTCCTTGCAAGCCGCTCTTCGCTCCACAGCAGGTAAGTCAGACAATCCAGTGGTCAATACCAGTTGCTTTTGGCGTCAGTGTCGCTGTGGTCGTCAGATTGTGTCCGACCCGACTCATTCGTTCGGCCGTCAGAACTGATACACCCACCCTACGGACGCATTCGGCAAATGCCGTTTGGGCATTTGGTCGATAGATTCTGGCACACAACAACTATCGTACAGCGGTACAGGCACGGATTGCGCATCGACGACACAAACGATTTTTTCCAATCTGTTTGATGGTATGCGGTGATGACGCCGCTCGTTTCATGGAGGAGACCGTTTACAAATAACGGGCCTTGAAATGATGTTACGCAAATCTATTAGATCGAGGCACCGAAGGCTCTTCCCTCCGCTTGTCGTCACTGTCTTCATGTTCTGCGGCCTCTCCGGAGTATGGGCTCAGAAGATCCCGTCTCTGGTGGCCACAGCCGTTCCCGCGCTGGAGGTGGCAGTCGTCGACCATCCTCCGGTCGTTGAGGACACGATTGAGGTCACTCCTTCTCTGCCGGACAGTGGCTTCTGGTTCGTCAGTACGCATCATTCGCCACAGTCATTCGATCAAAGGTGTCCTCGTTTTTGTCCGTGTGTGGTGCGTTACGAAGAATGTGTTGGCTTTCGCCGATCCAGCATGGCGGAACTGTGTGCGGGTCTTGAGCCAGGCGTTCCGGTGTGCATCATGGTGCACGGCAGCTTCGTCGACACAGCGAGTGCTCGACGTGAATCGACCTGTACATGGAGATGGCTGCGTCGTGGATCGAGGGGCCACAAAATGCAGATGATCTATCTGTCATGGCCAAGCTACTCACCACTAGGTCCACTGGTTCAGTTTGAGGTCAATAAACTCGGTCGGCAAGCTGGTCGAAACGGTTACTACCTTGCAGAGCTGACTCAGCATATCCCGCCGGAATGTCCAATCTGTCTACTGGGGCACAGTCACGGGACGCGAGTCATCGCGTCCTCCCTGCATCTGCTGGCAGGCGGCGATGTTCAGGGAGTCTGTCACCCGTCTGCGCGTGCTGAAGGTCGTCACATCCGGACAGTTTTTGCTGCGTCCGCGATTGACCATGACTGGCTGAATCCAACGAAGCGTTACGGTCGAGCACTGTGCAGCACGCAGTGTCTGCTGAACTTGCAAAACACCAGGGATCCAGCGTTGAAGTTTTATGCCTGCAGGATGCCACTAATTTCCAAACATGCGCTCGGACGGAGTGGGCTCACGTCACCTGATCGACGACAACTGGGCAGCTGGGGCAAAAAAGTCAACGATTACGATGTGACCGGAGTCATTGGCGCATCGCATCTTTGGCCTTATTATTTCAATAAGCCATCCTTGGCCTGTGTTCTGCACAATTACGTGTATTTTCCGGAACGTACAACGCCGCTGCAGGCGTCCCTGAACTGAGAGTGCAATTGCACCCATGTCCAAAAGCAGGAACCGTCGTCGTTCTCCATCTGCCGGGGCCAAGCCGCCGAACAAACACAAGTCACGACGTGCACCGCCACGAGGCGCCTCGGAACGACTTATTCTGGATCACTCGGACCAGATACTGTCCGGTGATGCGTTGCTGGTATTGCTGAAGGGCACTGCCCTGGCGACGTATCTGACACAACGTTGCCCGAACATATGCTGGAAGGTCTTTACCTTTGAACATCTGTTTTTGACGTCGCTGGTGGATTCGCTGTCCGAAGTCGAAGCCGTTGGCGATCACGACCCCGATATCGAATTGTTTTGTATGCCGGATCTACCGGACGGCGAATTCGATACTGTCGTCCTGCCCACGGATTCGCGAGCTTCTTCCGAATTGACTCGTGACGTGTTACAGGCCATTGCGGCTCGACTTAAACCCAACGGTCGGCTGATCGTGTCCACCAACAATGCGCGGGACCACTGGCTCCACAAACACCTGCAGGATACGTTCGGTCGGATCACGGTTTTCAAGTACAAAAAGGGAATCTGCTACGTCGCCAGACGCCGTGAGACCGCCGCAAAGGCGAAAGACTTCCGCTGTGAATTTGCTTTTCGAGCCAATATGGGCGGTCCGGATGAGGTCCCGGAATCTTCGGAAACAACTTCCTTCCAGGCCACCGCTTCGGACTCGTCAATCACGGTACCCGAAGGCACTGCCCGTCTGATTCACTGTGTCAGCCGCCCAGGCGTCTTCAGTCATCGCAAGATTGATGCTGGGGCCCGAGCGCTGATTCGATCGTTGAGTCTGCTGGGCGAACGGAAATCAAAAAGGTCGAAGAAGGCGCGTCCGCCGGAACGAATAGTGGAAATGGGCTGCGGCTGTGGTGCTGTTGCCACCGCGACGGCGCTGGAGTATCCGGACGCGGAAGTCCTTGCGGTCGACAGTCACGCACGTGCCGTGCAGTCGACGGAAGCGACCGCCGCCTTAAACGAAGCGAATAATGTTACTGTGCTGTTAACGGCCGACGGGAATGTACCGGGCGCAGGAACGTGGGATCTGTTCCTGTGTAACCCACCGTACTATTCTGACTTTCGTATCTCCGAGTTGTTTCTGCAGTCCGCAGTCCAGGCGCTCACATTCGGAGGCAAGATTCATCTGGTGACCAAACTGACCGACTGGCATCAGAATCGCATGATCGAGATCTTTGCGAATGCCACGGTTTACCGCTTTGGCCAATACGACGTAATCGTGTCGATGCTCCGCTGACGATCCGGAATCGCAGAGGAATCGGCTGGGACGTACACGCGGCCGGGAGTGTGCAGACCCTTTCGAATGTGGGTCGATCGGCCCCGTCCGCTGAGGCTGTTACCGTAGTGCAGGCCGCCGGCCTGCGTCTAAGGTCCGCCGGAATCAGGGGGCTGACGCTCCCGCTCGCCCCACCACTGAACACACAGGACTCAGCTGGATTTGGTCGGCATCGTTGCTGCCACGGTTGCGTACGGTGACTGCAGCCTGGTGTCCGGGTGCTGAACCAGCCAGTCGGCGATCCGCTGGTTTCGTGACAGAGCGACGGGCAGGAAATCGAGTGCCTGTTGCAGCCGTTCATCCGGTTCGGCACAACTGAATCTCAGAAATCCCTGGCCGGCGTCACCGAAGCATTCACCGCCGAGACAAGCGATTCCAAAGTTGTCGTCCGCTCCCTGCAACAGGTACAGGGCAAGACCGTGGCTGGTGATACCCAGTCGATTGCAGATCGGGGACACGTCAGGGAAAACGTAAAACGTTCCGGTGGGATCGAGGGCGTGGACCCCCTCAATCTGATTAAGTCCTCGCGTCAGAAGTTCAACCTTGGTGCGAAACTTCTGCATAACCTCGTCTCGTTCGGCAGAGTCTTTTTGCAAGGCAGCCTTGCCGGCGAGTTGTACCATTGGGGGGGTACAGGAGATTGACGTGTTGATCATCAGGCTGATCGCTTCGATGATCTTTGGTGACGACACGCAAAAGCCCAGTCGCCAGCCGCTCATGCTGTAGGATTTACTGAACGTATACGCTGCCACACATTGCTCCAGCATGCCTGGCTGAGCGGCCAGCGTGTGATGCTGTCCGCCCCACACCATATGACAATACGGTTCATCGCTCAGCACGGCGATGTCCTTGCCACGGATCAAATCTGCGATGTCCCGCAGGTCCTGTTCCGTCGTGACGCCGCCTGTCGGGTTGTGCGGCGAATTCAGAAAGATGGCCCTGGGTGCAGGGTCGCTATTCAGGAAATCTTCAATGTCCGCAAGCTGTGGCCGAAACTCATGTTCCTGCCGCAATGGCTTCAGCACCATTCGCGCACCACGGCGAGCGATGTTGGGAGGATATGTCGGAAAGTGGGGGCTGAATACGAGGACCCCATCGCCAGCATTCAGAAAGGTCTCGCAAAAGAACTGTTCAAAAATTTTCGCGCCAGGGCCCACGGCGATGTTCTCGGCTGTTGCCGGAACGCCAAACTCGCTGCGCACGAAAGCTGCAGCAACTTCGCGAAACTCGGGTAGTCCCGGGGACGGACAATAATGCGAAACATTGTCTGCAATCGCCTGCAGTCCCGTCGCCCGTGCTGCCGCGGGGCTGTTGAACGGACTGTCTCCAATTTCCAGCTCAACGACATCCTTTCCAGCCGCCTTCAACTGTTTGGCGATGGCCAGAACGGTGAACGCGGATTCCGCGGTAAGTGACTTCGCAAAATCGCTGAGGGCGACGGCCATGGACATCAATCTTTGATCTGAAAAAAGTGCGGCGACCGTCAACGAAGCGAGGTCGCGGCAGATTATGATAACAACCCCGCGACCGAGCGCCGCTACATTCAGCCCCGGGAAACAGTCTGGCTGAGGCGGCCGCTGCAGAATCTATTTCGACTTCTGTGCCGCCGGAAAAATCTGCATCATGAACCGTTGTTCAGCGACCATCCGGGCATACGGAACTCCTTCCGACAGGGACAGGGCACACTGCACCCCACTGCCAGTGTCCGCATGTCTGACGATGACCCCGACAACATCAAAGGAACCGCCGTCCGAGAACATCACCTGTCCGCAGACAGTCTCCCCGATGGGCCATGCGTCGATGTCCGCCTTCTGCAACTGCACGCGCATGCCGTGTTCGAAAATTTTCGCGACGGCAAACGTTTGTCCCTGAACGGTTAGTTCGGGCCGCCCGCTGCACGGATACGTGAGTCGGTAAAATTCTCGCTTTGACTCGCTCACCTGTTTACCCCGTGTTTTCCCAGAAACCGCATGGTTGCCTTGCTGTCCCGTCACCAGTATTCTGCCACGTGCCGGAGACGGGCCGCCACTGCAATTTCATGTTTTCGCCGTATTGACGCTCTGACGCCTACGCTCGGTGACGGGATTGGATGCCCGCAAGTGGCCGACAGTTGGTCAGTACAGGTTCAGAATTCTAGCTGTTGGGGAATTCTGCAGTCGTCCTCAAAGTTCGGATTCGAAAAAATATCCGTCGAAAACTGAATAACGCAGAAAAAAGGGGTCTGGCAAGGTGGAAACAACAAACGGGTCACTGAATCGCAAGCTTCGCATGGCGCTTGTGGGAGGCGGCCAGGGATCGTTCATCGGTCGTGTGCATGCGACCGCCGCTGTGCTTGACAATCGAGCTTCCCTGGTGGCGGGTGCCCTGTCGTCCAATCCGGAACGCGCCAAGGCTTCCGCACCGGCCTACGACATTGCCGAAGACCGGGCCTACACTTCCTGGCAGGAGATGCTGGACGCCGAAAATGCACTGCCGGCAGATCAGCGAATCGACTTCGTCAGTATTGCGACTCCCAATCACACGCATTTCCAGATTGCCAAAGCGGCGGTGGAAGCGGGCTTCAACGTTGTGTGTGACAAGCCGATGACGTTCGACATGGCTCAGGCGGAAGAGCTTGTGCAGGCGGTCGAAGCCAGCGGTGTGGTCTTCGCCGTGTCACATAATTACACCGGTTATCCGTTGGTTCGCCAGGCACGGGAGATGATTCAGAGCGGTGAACTTGGCGAGATTCAGGCGATCCGTTCCAACTATATTCAGGGCTGGTTGCGCACTCGTCTGGAAGAAGAGGAGCAGAAACAGGCGGCCTGGCGCACCGACCCCACAAAATCCGGTGCTGCGGGAGCATTTGGCGACATTGGCACACACGCCTTCAACCTGGGCCGGTACATGACCGGCCTGATCCCCGAAGACATCAGCTGCAATCTGAAGATCTTTGCACCTGGCCGACAGTTGGACGATTATGGACACGCGGTTGTTCGTTACACCAACGGTGCTTTGGGGACGGTCACGGCCAGTCAGATCTCGCACGGACGCGAAAACGATCTGTTTATCGAGGTGGATGGCACCGAGGGAGCGCTGCAGTGGCGACAGGAAGAACCGAATGTGATGATCGTTCGCAGAAATGGGTCGCCGCATCAGATGTACACTCGTGATCCCAACGCACCGTTCATGAACAGCCTTGGTGCCGGCGCCTGTCGACTTCCGTCCGGCCATCCGGAAGCGTTCTTTGAAGCCTTTGCCAATGTGTATCGTTTCGCCTACGACGCCATGGTGGCGCGTGCGGCGGGAGAATCGTTTGCGGCGAAAGATACGATCTACCCGAATGTCTACGATGGTGCCGAAGGTATGTACTTTATCCAGCAATGTGTCGCCAGCAGTGCAGAAAACGGTGCCTGGGTGCCCATGAAGTACGACGGAGCCAGAGCGTAGCTACTGCTGTTAACGATCGCGTGGTCGTCTCAGCGTGCTCAACGCGAACCATGAGCGAGTGCTCGATCGAAACGGCCGATCAGTTCGTCAATCGGCTCCACGCCGATACTGATTCTCAGCAGCCAGCGAGAAACGCCGCAGGATTCAGCAAAGTCCAGTTCCTGGTAGTGTGCCAGCAGCGTATACGGACAGCACAGCGTGAAGTGCGTGCCCAGGTTCGGCCCCTTGCAGACTTCGAGTGCGTCAAAGACTTTTGGCGTCGAGTTCTGTGCGTCGTTTAGCACGATGGATAATAATCCGCCGTACCCACCATCGGCAGATTTCAGACGGTCATAATTGCTGCGGGTGATTGACGGATGAAATACTGACGCCACCGATGGGTGCGTGAGCAGATATTCCACGACCAGCTTTGCGTTACTGTTGATCGCCGCGGTACGCTGTGCAAAGTCCTGCGAATTGGCGGCCAGAACTGTGACATCCGGATCGCTCAGAGTTTCCTCGAAATCGCTGAGTATCACCAGGTGAAGGCGTTCTGCGTGCTTCGCAAGCGGATTGACAACCAAAGAGCCCGCCAGAACATTCCCGTAGCCGCTGAAATATTTTGTCAGACTTGTCACCAGAAGGTCGGCGTAGCGTAGCACCTGAAGGTTGCCGCAGGCGGCCAACGTATCATCCACAACTAACAGGATGTCGTGCTGATCAGCAATTCTCCGCAGTTGCTGCAGGTTTGGAGTTTCCAGCAGCGGATTTGTCGGAACCTCGCAGAAGACGGCCACGGGCGGCGACGTCTTACACAGCTGTTCCAGCCTTGCGATATCGGCATCGTCACCGATTGGCAGAAATTCAACGCTGGCCGTTGGAAAGCGTTGCTGAATCTTCAGCGTGTCAACATATGGAAAACCAAACTGACACGTTCGGCCGGAACGGATCGCGGAGACCGCTCGCCAGGCACAGGCAATAGCGGCCATGCCGGACGGAAACAGCAGAACGTTGGGCGAGGCAGTGCCGGTCAGGTCGGCAACCCGTTGTCGTACGCTGGCCCGTGCGTCACAATCGGTTGCCAGTGCCGGTGTGCCGGCAAGAATCTGTTCGGCCACTCGCGAAGATACGTTTTCGCCGGCGTGCTGCCAATACTGCTTGAGCAGTGGAAAATCCTCGGTCGCGACGACCACGCCGCAGGCCGACTGAGAGTCGAACCTAACCAGATTCGCGTGGCCGCCGCCAGCGTTCCGAACGTACTCGACAGCTCTGTTCGCACAACGTGTCGTTGCGAACGGCAGCCCCTTGCGATCTTCTTCGTTCAGCAGATTGTCGCATAACCTCTGAACGATGGGGTGAAAGCAGAATCGCGGATAGGCGGCCTGCAATTTCTGCAGGACGAACGGATCTCCTTCCTCGTAGCCGACATTGTGTTCCCAATGGGGCAGGCAGGCCGACACCGCATGCAAATCATCGGGAATGCAGGCTCCCAGATGGTCGGCGCGGAAGAGTGGATTGGTAAGAAGGTCACGAGGCATTCATTGAATCCATGACATGTCAGATGTCGATGCCGTGGTTCATTTCCAGCGACGGTTCTTCTGATTGTGGGCGGCCAACCAGTACGGCGGGGACTCCGGCGAACGTGCAGTGTGGCGGAACTTCCGTAAGTACGACGCTGCCCGCCCCAATTTTCGCTCCTTCGCCGATTTCGACGTTGCCCAGAATTTTTGCCCCGGCACCGATCAGAACGTTGCGACGGACTTTGGGATGACGATCACCGGATTCCTTGCCCGTGCCCCCCAAAGTCACCTCGTGAAGCATGGACACGTTGTCCTCGATAATCGCTGTTTCTCCAATCACCACAGAAGTTCCATGGTCGATCAGAATACCACGTCCGATGCCGGCCGCTGGATGAATATCCGCTCCAAACACTTCGGACATCCGATTCTGTAGATGTAACGCCAGTAATTGTCGACCGTCGTTCCAAAGCCAATGAGCAATGCGATAGCTGGCGAGCGAATGGAGACCTTTCAGATAAAGCAGCGGCACCATGCAGCATTTTACTGCCGGGTCACGTTCGCGTACGGCCGAAATGTCTGCCTGAATGGACTCTGAAATCTGCGTGTCCTGCGATAACGCATGATCGATCACCTCCCGCAATTGCATGCCTGACAGCGAATTCGACTGCAACTTTCCGGCCAGGTGAAAGCTGACCGCATCTTCGAAACGGTCGTGGTTCAGAATCGTAGCATGCAGGAAGCTGGCGAGCATAGGCTCTTTGCGCACATTTTCCACCGCCGATTCGCGAATCGAATTCCAGACGCAACGTCCGTTTGTCGGTGTCTGATCTGTGTCTATCGTCATATGTTGTGTCGCCTGGCCGACGTTCAAACTTCGGAGTCCACAATCCTGTACCCCAAAATGACACCCAGCTGCCGCAGAAGGTTCCTGGCGATGGAAATAGCTGCAGAAGATCGCCGATTTGCAGAAAAATCGGCGGAGGCTCCGTGGGGAATTCGTTTTGTGAACGCAGATCATCATTCGGAATCTGGTGAAATCAACCCCTGCGTCATACAATTTACTCCGTCAGACAGATGATACGCCGTTTTCGGGTTCATTTGCGGCGCGGACTGACGGCATCTCAACATAAAGCGAGGCGAAAATGAAGACACTGCAAAAACACCCGTTCGTGATGTTGGCTCTGGGAGTCGTGCTGGGCGCCAGCTTTTTGCTAATTAAGCCGCATCAGCCTGTAAAAGCCTCGGCAGCGAACGGCAATGACAAATTTTCGATGTGCACGTGTCGTGTGACATTGGGTGAATCTGAAGCCGTGTTCGTGCTGGACCATCTGACGGGTGTCCTGAGCGGTGGTTTTCTAAACAGCCAGTCGAACAGTTTCTCGCATAGGTATCTCCGCACTGTGGCCCTCGACTTCCAATTGAATCCGGCCACCCCGGAACCCAAGTATTCCATGGTTGCCGGGGACGCCCAGCTGAGAACATCCGGCGGCGTTCAGCCTGCGAACGGGCTCATTTACGTTGCGGAACTCACGTCCGGGGCTGTGATTGCCTATGGATTCGCAGCTCCTCGGGGACGAGGCGCCGCCGGACCACTGGAGATCTTTCGAATTGACGGCTTTCAGTTCCGCGAATCCTCAGGTGGATAGAAGCCTGATACCGGCTCTGACGAACATCGGCAGCCCAAATTGCTCGAATCCGTCAGCCAGGGAAGTGTTTCCCAGACACCAATGCTGACTTTCGCAGCCGAGCGGGGCGCGTCAGTGCCACTATCGGCCTAGTTTCGCAGTTGTTTAGTCAGTTCTGCCGCGCGGCGTTTTCGCGCGGCAGAGCCCCATTCGGGGTAGAGAGCCTGCACGACACCAAGGCGGCGGCGAGCTGCGGCCGGCTGATCGTGCAACGCAGATATCTTCGCCAGTTGGAACGATGCTTCCAGCCACGAGTTGGATCCGGAAGGATTCGTTGCCATGACTTTCTGCCAGAACCGTCGCACACCCGAGCTACTGGCTGTTGTTCGCTGTTTCGCGACGCCCGCCGTGGTCAGCGTATCGGCGATGCTGATCAGAATCGAGTTGTCGAAAGCCTGTTCAGTGACAGCCACCAGTATTTCGTCCTGAAGTTCGTATTGCCCGGTGAGATTTGATGCGGAGACCACCGCGGGCAGGACAAACAGCACCGTCGCTGCGTCCATATTTGGTTTTTCATTTTTCAGCAATTGCCGCACCAGTGATCCGGTCGCCTGCGCCAGCCAGGCATCACCGATAACTGGATCGTCATTGACGAATTGCGAGTGTAGAAACGCAATCGCATTCGCCACACGTGTTGGGGGCAGATCGAGCAAATTCTGCAACGCCGTCTGCAACCGGGCCTCAGGAGCGGTCATCCGCGCTGCCGTGACTGCCTCCAGCAAGGTGAATTGTTCAAATAGCTCTGCATCCTGACTGAGGATGGTCAAAGGCAGGCGGCTGCGCAGCTGGTTCAAACGTAAGTGGACGCCGTTCCAATCAAGACTTCCGGGCGCCTGCTCAGCGACGTGGAAGCTCAGCACACGCAGCCCCAACGCTGCCAGTCCGGTTTCCTGAAACTCATCAGAGCGTACGATGATCGCCTTTGCATGTTCGCCAAACATGTGCAGTACGTCTGAACGGTCTTCGTCGTGACCCTCTGTCGGTGCGGCGGCCAGAAGACGCCCGCAATCCAGCAGCAGTTCCAGCTCTCGGTTGGCGTCTTCGACGTCGTTAAGTATTTCAACTACCAACATGGCGGCACGCAGCGGATCGTCTGCACGAATATGCTGCAATAACCACTGCCGGGCACGATGGGCTGTTGGTTGTTGTGCGAAGGTGGAAATGTGCTGTTCAATTGCTGCAATGTACTCCTGCGATGTCACCGCCGGATCACCCTGGGTCGACAACTGGGCCAGCGTAAAGACTTTAAGCAGATCAGCGGCTGCGAAACGGCTCGATGCGCCCATTCGTTCGTAGAGCAGGGCAGAGCGACTCAGGCGTTTGTGAGCTTCCTCCCACTTTCGTTCTTCGATCAGGAACTCACCGGCCCGCAGCAGCAAAGCTGCCCGCGGCCGATCGAAATTGGCCGTTGGCAGGCGACCGATGGCAACGTCGATCAGCCGCAAGGCTGCCGCAGCGTCTTCTGTCGCGCGAGCGTATTCCACCTGTTCCACCAGGTTTGCGATGTCGCCGCCGACTTCCATCACCAGATGAAATCTTTGTACTGTTCGTTCCACGCAATCGATGAATATACCTCGAAGACTCGGTTGAATTTTCCTGTGGGCTGTGCGAAATGCCGCGGTGGCATCCCCCATCAACGCGGGGTCATTCAGTTGAGACACCAGCTCAATACGTCCAAGCAAGGCCTCCAACTGCAACCACTTCAAATGCTGACGCGCGAGTGCAGTCGCATCGGGTGACGTGGACAGCAAGCGTGACGCCTCAGTAGTCTCCTGTTGACGCAGCAGTGCTCGGACGCGAAGCAGCGCAGCGGGCCGGTTCGGGTCAGATGACGGCGTCAGGGCAGTGACCTTGACGTCAAATGCAGCGGTGTCGCCGGTCTTTAATGCGAGTTCGGCAGCAATCCATCTGGCCGTCGATTTTGTGGCGGCGTTGCTGACGGTTCTTGAAGTTAGATTCAGAAATGTTTCTGCCTGTCGCCGCGTGTCATCAGCGTCGTCGGCGGAATTCTTTGACGACAACTGCAACTGCCATTTAAGAGAATACAGCTCCGCCAGGACCAATCGTCCATCAGCCCGAAATTTCCGGACCATCTCTGGTTTAAGATCCTGTCGAATCCGATCAAGTTGCTCCAGCAGCGACTCCGCAATGACAATTGCTCTGTTCGCCACAGAAATCAGGGATGAATCGGGTCTGGCCGTCGACAATTGCGTTGCGACCGTGATTCCCGCTCCATGGCGGCGACCAAAGAAGTGGCCCGCTTCTGAGAGGTAGATCCTCATTTGAATTCTCTGGCCCAGAATCCGGGCCTGTAGCAGCCGCAATTCCAACTGGCGTGCCGGTGACGGGATGTTGTCTTTCAGAAAATCAGTCAGCTGTTCCAAAGACTGGTTCAGCAGCTCGTTTCTGTCGACTGATGCCGCAAACCACGCGTGTTGTTGGTAGGTTTGACAAAGCCGCAATTGCCATCGAGCCTGTTGATTGACATCCCCTGCACGCCGCATCTGCTGGACGCAGTGTTGTTCGGCGAGATCAAAAAACTGTCGTTCCGTCAGCTGCCGCAGGAACAGTCGGTCGGCCCGGTCGCTCTCGGCATCGAATGCACTGGCTGCAGGCACGTGCGACATCGACAGCAGGGCCAGGGGAACGACTAAGAAGTGGAACACGGCCGAACAGGCGCTACTGCCGGAACGATGGATCCGCGGAGTCAGGTTGTACGGCCATGCGAACATTTCCGCATTCTATCGGCCTGACGACGGGATCGCCAAACTGTTGACAAAAACGCAGACAGAAGCACTGCTCATACGTCGTGGTGTTCCAACCCCGTCTTTTTCCGGATGGAACCACTACGACACATGTCGCTGACTTGTGGCCACGTGTTACGCGTTCCAGACCGAGCCCCCCATGCTCACGAACCAGAACGTATCACGTGATCACGTAAAGAGTCTCCTGGTGCTTGGGCACGGAATGAGTTCCGCTATTTAACGAACCTCAATTTCAGATGTTTACCCCGCGCTAATCGGTCGAAACCTGAATTCTGCGAGGCTCCGTGCGCTGAGTTCGAGGCAGCTCCACCCGTAGGACCCCGTTATTCAGTCGAGCCGAAATATGTTCGTGGTCAACTTCGTCGCTTAAAATGAATGACCGCAGAAAATCGCCAACCTTATACTCTTCGTGCAGAATGACCTGGCCATCCTGGTCATTTCGGACTCGGCCGAAGAGTGCCAGTCGGTTGTCCTGAACCTGCAGCTCAAGGCCCTCTGTCGTTACACCGGGCAGATCCGCATACAGTACAAGACCATCGTTGGTTTCGTAGATGTCGATCGGCGGGTTGAACAGGATCCGTTGCTCACTATCGGCGTCACTTTCCTGGGTCGTCTGGATCTGCGGAGTCGCGGGACGGATGTTCTGTTCAGAATCGTTCATTTCCTGTGTCCTTCGATTCATACGCAGCGACATGGATTATGCGGCAGCGTCGCCCTCGTTAGCTCTTTTGAGCTACCGTCGAACGTTGTCGGCCCGAACTCGATGATAGCCGTTGAGATGTACCAATAATAACCACGCGTCGTTTCCGGCCGACTCTAATCTGAGCCTTCGGTTACCGGAATACTTCGAGCCACCGAACCTGCCACCTTCGGCAAGATCACACGGAGGATGCCTGCCGAGTATTCTGCCTTCATACCATCTTCATCAATTCGGTCCGGCAAATGGACACTTCGCGACCAGTCGCCCTGAAATCTTTCCTGCCGTCGAAATGATTCTGTTTGAGCTTCCGGCGGAGCTTTTCGAACTCCCTTTAGCGTCAGCACTCCGTTTGCGGCGGTGAGATCCAGGTCTTCCAGTTGCACGCCGGGAAGCTCCGCGGTCAGCAGGAAACAATCACCACCGTCCAGCAGGTTGATCAATGGAAAACGGCGCGAAGACCTGCCCTGCAACGTGAGATTCATTCCCTGCAGCAGCCGATCAACTTCACGCTCGAGATCCAGGAGTGGGTCACAGCTTTGTCCCCATCTAAACACAGCCATTCGCATGCTCCAAAACCAGAGGAAACACGCCAAATTCGTATTTCCCACATACAACTGTCCGGCAGTCACTCGGCTTATCCAGAATGGATTGCGCCAGTGACCATCCGGTGTCACAAATCTTTGGCCCGCCGGGAAGGGGTGGATTGTCAATCGCGTTTTGATGTTGGCGGCCACGTCGGGCGACAGGTGATTCGATAGTGCGTCAAGGCGGCCAGGACCGATAGACAACCGCGTTCAGCCAACCCGTAAGCAGCACAGAACGTGCCGTTGTAAGGAAATCACGTTATTGTCCGGGCGGCGAACCTCCCCAATAACGTCGTAACCCTTTTTTAAGAACGGCTTTACGTGGTGCCTAGACATCGTCTAATGTTGGCGGAGAAGGAAAATTTCCCTGCCAATTTTACACCCAAACGACCCCCGGTGTTGCCACGCGAGCAGTAGCTCCGAGAATCGAAGCCAGCGTTGCTTAAGCTCGGCGCCAAGTCGATGCTCGCTCTCGTCGAGTCCGCACCTGTCTGTTCTGTTGGAAAGAAGCCCACTCATGGTCCGCGATCCTGGTCCTTCACATGCCGTCTATGTGGGCAGCTTTGATCCGCTGACGCTGGGGCATCTTGACATTATCTCTCGTGGAGCCCGAATCTTTGACCGGCTGACGGTCGGTATTGGTGTGAATCCCGATAAAGAACCGTTCTTTTCGACCGACTTGAGGATTCGCCTGTGTCAGGCCGCGGTCACAGACATGCCGAATGTTGATGTGACAGCGTTCGAAGGGCTGGCAGTGGAATTCGTCCGTAGTTGTGGCAGTCGGGTGTTGCTGCGTGGTGTCCGCAGTCTGACAGATATTGACGCGGAATTCACCATGACGCTGGCGAATCGCGTGCTGGACGACGACATTGAATCGGTATTTCTAATGTCAGGAGAACGCTATAACCACATCTCCAGTTCCCTGATCAAGCAAATCGCGCGAATGGCTCAGGGAAACGTCCGCGACCGACTGAAGCATTTTCTGCCTGAATGTATCATCGATCCGTTGCTGGACCGGGTGCAGGCACAGTAGCGGAATATTTCATGCGACTTCCTCCCGTTCGTATTCGCCGTTGGGCTTACTTACCCCGACAATTTAACTCTCTCTTTCTGTTCAAACGATAAGGATTCGATAATGGTCAAAACTGCGTCAACGATGTTGCCACTGGGAACCTCGGCTCCCTCATTTTCGCTGCCCAATGTCGACGGCACGACGGTTTCAGACACAGACTCCGCCGGCAAGCCGCTGGTGGTGATTTTCATGTGCAACCACTGTCCCTTTGTAGTGCACCTTCGTGAGGCCCTGGCTGCATTTGGTGATGAGTATCAGGCCAGGGGACTGGCGATAATTGGGATCAGTTCCAATGATGTCGAAAACTATCCGCAGGACGGACCGGAGGAAATGAAACAGGAAGCCCAGTCTGCCGGGTATCGATTCGCCTACCTGTACGACGGCGACCAGAGCGTGGCAAAGGCCTACAAAGCAGCTTGTACACCCGACTTTTTCCTATTCGATGCGAACCACTCTCTGGTCTATCGGGGACAGTTCGATTCCAGCCGGCCGGGCAATGACGTTGCAGTGACGGGCCAGGATCTGAGGGCCGCCTGTGATGCCGTTCTTGCGGGCGAAGAAGTTGCCGACGACCAGAAGCCCGGCATTGGCTGCAACATCAAGTGGAAGGCAGGTGCCGAACCCGAGTACTTTACCGGGCAGTCAGCAGTGTAGTGTCCTTGTCAGGAACCACATCGTATGTAGCAATCAGACCTCGAGAGGGATTACGTGACCTCAAGCACATGTGCGTCGTTCGACTTTTCTTCACCCTCCTTTTCAAGGGCAGAGTTAAGTTAAGTATCGACATCCTCAAAGCGGCGGATCAGACGGTGGCAGAGTGACTATCGGCCAGCTGAGCATCTTCATCCTGACTCATCTTAAATGAAGATCTCAGCGCGTTCAGAGCGATGGTGGTCTGATCAGCGGCAACGACGACGCTGACTTTGATTTCACTGGTGTTCACCATCTGCACATTGATTCCGTTGTCGCCCAGAGCGTGAAACATCCGGGCGCCGACGTCGGTATGGCTACGCAATCCGATTCCAACGACAGAGAGCTTTCCAATGTTTTCGTCGCACGACACCTGGGCCGCAACGTGTTTCTGCAAGGGCGTTCTGAGCACCTCAATCGTCTTTGCCACGTCGTCCGGGCGAACGGTGAAGGAGATGTTTGCTTTCCCGTCCAGTGCGACGTTCTGAATGATCATATCGACCAGCACCCCACCATCGGCCACCGCGCTGAAGACATCGGCCGCCACGCCGGGAATATCGTCCAGGTGTGTGATTGTGACTCGAGCCTGATCGGTATCACTGTAGATGTCGCTGACAACGATCTCTTCCATGCCACTAAGCTGGGAGACGATATCTGCTTCCAGTTCAGACGTGTCTTTGCGAGTCGCCGTCTGCGACGGAACGCCGACATGAGGAGTCTGAACGATCTGCTGCGTTAGCTGAAAGCCTTCATGGACGGTGTTTACGGCCAGATCGCATAATTCGTGATCGATGAGGACCGATATTTTGATTTCGCTTGTTGTCACAATATGAATGTTGATTGAATTGTCGGCCAGCACGCGAAACATCTGTGCGGCGACACCGGTATGTGTCTGCATGCCATGGCCTACCACGGACACTTTCGACAGATCCCCGTCGTGCTGAACCGTGCCACCCAGGTCGTCGGTGGCGGTCGCCGCGACGGTGAGTGTTTTGTCCAGATCGTCTTCGGCAACGGTGAATGAAACGTTGGCTGTTCCGGCTACGCCGACGTTCTGAACCACCATGTCGACCGAAATCCTGTTGTCGGACAGCAGAGAGAAAATACGATTCATGACTCCCGGGTGATCGGGAATTCCGATCAGGCTGACGCGTGCTTCTCTGCGAACGAACGCCACGCCGGTCACCATGCGAGTTGGTTGTGCCGGCTGCGGTGAAATCAACGTCCCTGGTCCTTCGGCATAAGACGGTCTGACCCGCAGATTGACCCGATATTTCTTGGCGAATTCGATCGATCGCGAATGCATCACTCCGGCACCGAGACTGGCCAGTTCCAGCATTTCGTCATAAGAAACATGTTCAATTTTCGATGCAGACGAAACCACACGTGGGTCGGTCGTAAAGACACCGTCAACGTCTGTGTAGATCTCGCACATCTGTGCATCAAGCGCCGCCGCCAGCGCAGCGGCGGTGGTGTCACTGCCACCTCGTCCCAATGTTGTAATGTTGAAGTCTTCATCGACCCCCTGAAATCCGGCGGCAATCACGATTTGCCCCGCATCCAGCGCATCCTTCATACGCTGCGTGGAAATGCTGATGATGCGTGCTTTGGTGTGACTTCCGTCGGTGCGAACGCCGATCTGTGCGCCGGTCAGGCTGATGGCTTCTTCGCCCAGTTCATGGACGGCCATCGCCATGAGTGCGACAGATTCCTGTTCGCCCGTGGACAGCAGCATGTCCATCTCACGCGGACGAGGCTGTGCGGTGATCTCAGCCGCCAGACGGACCAGTTCGTCCGTCTTTTTGCCACGTGCGCTGACGACCATTACGACCTGTTGCCCGGAGCGTTTTGTGTCGACGGCCTTTCTTGCGGCCCGTCGGATTCTCTCTGCGTCAGCGACGCTGGTCCCACCAAATTTCTGAACAACGATTGACACGGGTCACCTGAAGACGATTGAAAGCCTGAAACATCTACCTATTTGCCCAGCCGCGCTGCGCGAGTCGACGAAGAATAAGGCAACGTGATCGTGCGCGCAACCACTTTCAGGGGTTCGGGAATCGAATTCCGAAAGAAAGAACGGTTTCAGCCGGCAATCAGTGAACCAGCACGAATTCACTGCTGTTCAAATAGGCCCACATCATGTCCTCGACAGCCCTCGGAATGGCCCCGGCGGGCCGCGATTCTGTTGTCAGCTGTCGATAATGACGTCGGAATACTCGTTGTTCTTCCGACGTGGGCTGCCGCGTCAACATGGCCAGCGCGACGCGATCCAGAGCCTGACTGCCTGAGATAACCGGAGTCCCGCCGCCTTTGACGATGGCACGACTGGCGTGGCGAATCGCATCATCAACTTCGCCCCCGTTCATCATCACCATCGCCTGAGCGATTGTTCCGTCAAAATCGACCGCTTCATCGTTTTCGTCTGTCTCGTACGCACGGGCAAACTGGCGGACCCATTTCCGTCGATGCTCCGAATTGATCTCAGTGGGCGTTGCTGGAAGCTGTCCCACAGAACGGACGGCAATGCGAATCGATTCATAAACCTGTTCGGGCGTCATGCGTCGCACGTACACTCGACTGAATAACGGCATTTCGCCATGTTCCGGCCGGTCCACCGTGTTTTCCAACTCTCCCTCGCTACTTAACTGCCACGCCTGTGACGAAGCCACCCACCTCATCAGCCGCTGAAGATCATAGCCCGACGCCACAAATGCATCGGTCAGACAGTCCAGGAGTTCCGGGTGACTGACCACAGAATGAGGCCCCATGTCGTCGATCGGATTGGTGAATCCGTAACCAAAGAAGTGCGCCCACATGCGATTGACCATCGCTTTGGCGACTTTCGCTTTTGAATCACCCGCAAGCAGCCGGGCCAGTTCCACGCGGCGGTCGACGGTGCTGTCTTTCGGAATGATGTGCCCATCATACGCAGGCAATGTGGCCTGCTGCTGTCCGGCCCGATTCTCGAAGAATGTCATGCGTTCATCGCGACGTCGATCGACCAGCTTCCACGCCGCGTTTCGCAGCGACGGTCGCACTGCAGAATCAGTCATCGCCACGGGGACGGTGACGCGGTCCGTATCTTTGAAGAAGGCGTTTAGCGCCCAATATTCTGACTGTCCAAGGCCTTTGGTGAAGGGGTGATCATGACATTGTAAACAACTCATCTGTTCCCCCAGAAACAGCCTGGCGGTGACGGCAGTGGCTGGAGTCGCTTCGTTGTTCAGATGGGCCAGCAGAAAGTTTGTGGCACCGTTTTTGTCGTTTCGGCCAGACGCTGAGATCAGCTCGCCGACAGTATCGATCCACGGGACATTCTGCTGGAACTCGTCGAACAGAAATTCAAACAGCTTGCTCCGATTGACGCCGCGACGTTCCGTACGGCCAATCAGCATGTTCGCCCAGACAACCGCCAGATGCGATGACCGTTCCGATGACCCAATCAGGTCATCGATGATCTGCTGCCGTTTTCGAGGACTATTGCTGGTCAGGAATGCGGATGATTCCTCAAGCGTTGGAATCCGTCCGACAATGCTCAGGCAGGCGCGTCGGATCCACTCCTGATCCGACGCAATTGAGGATGGGGTTAACTCGTACTGCTGCCAGCTGTCGGCTACCAGACGATCGATTCTGGCCACCACCGCGGCATCGGAATAATCGATTGCCGGGACGGAATCGATGGCGTTGGCTACGGCGTCGCCGCCTGTGCCGTCCCTGTCATCTCCTGGCGCCTTCAGATTGTCAAGTACCAATGGTTGTAGTTCGGTACCGGCCCCGGGCGGAGGTTGAGGGCTCTGGTTGACGGCGATGTTCTCTCGTGGATCGATGTGCGGAGGTTGTACGACTGGTGTTTCTTCAACAAGGGGGTCAGATGATGGCGAAAGTTCTGACAGAACCATCCAGCCACACAACAGCGACAATATTGTGGCCGCGACAGCCACAGTCCCCCGACGTCGCGCCTGCTGCGGTAGTCCATCTGCCGAGATGTCCGTTGATACGGCGGAACGAGACACTGACGTGTCCGCTGTCAGGCCAGCGCCCCACAGCAACTGACCGTGTACGGCAAGCAGCTCTACATAAAGGGCTACGAATTCGTCGTTGTCCCGCAGCAGCTCGTTGAACCGCTGGTGTTCAGACTCATCGAGCCCACGTTCAATCTGCAGGTTTGTCAGCCGGATAACTTCGTCGCGAGGACTGGTCATTGTAATCCTCCTTCCTCGGCGAGCTGCATTCGCACACACTCCATCAGAACGCGACGAATCCGTCCGAGTGACTGGTAGACCGAATTCGCCGGGCGGCCCAGATTCTTTGCGACCTTGTCGCCGTTCGCACCGGCGGCGTATCGCATCTGTATCAGGTCACGGTCTCGGGGACGCAGCTGCCCGAGACACTTCGCGAGAGCCGCCTGCCGCAACTCCAGCTTCTCGTTGACCGCTTCGGACCGTTGTGCCACCAGGTCCAGGACGTTGCCGTCCAGAAATGTCAATTTACGACCACGGTTGCGGCGATGACGAAAAACTTCCAGCCGGGCGATGGCTCGTCCCCAGGCCAGGAAATTCGACCCTAATTCAAATTGATGCCACTTTGCCCAGATGACAAGATTAGCTTCCTGCAGTACTTCGTCCGCATCCGCAGAATTGCCGACCAGTGGCAGAATGTACAGATACAGCGGGCGCTGTGACTGTGTGAACTCACGAATGAACGCTTCCCCTGGTACGTCGCCATTCGACGTTCCCGAAGAACCTCGCGCGCGATTGATGTTGTTGGCAGGGTCAAACATAGGAAATGCAAATAGTAGTCACAGGCCAAAAAACAAGCCTCAATCGTTTACTGATTGAGGCTTGTGCTGTTCAAATCCGCAGGAAGCGAACTAACTCAGCAGCTCTCTAATCGGAGTGCCGCCGTTTGCCAGCTTCATTGGACGACCACGTTTTGAGGTATGTACTGTGTTCAGTGGGATTCCCATAGCGTGCGCTACGGTGGCCCAGATGTCGCCTGGCAGGTACGCCTTGCTGTTATCGGCCACTCGAACACCGTCTAAGTCCGTTGCGCCAACCGCCTGGCCGTTCCTCAAGCCTCCGCCACCGATCATGTTTGACCAGCTGGCGGCCCAGTGGTCGCGGCCCACGTTCTGGTTGATTCGCGGAGTTCGTCCAAACTCGCCCATCCACACGATGACTGTGTCATCCAGCATACCGCGCTGTTTCAGGTCCGTGACAAGGCCGGAAATGCCTCGGTCAAGAACAGGAAGTCGCTGTTGGCTAAGCGTGTTGAAGACGTCCTGGTGCAGGTCCCAGCCACCAAGATTCACTTCGACAAACGGTACTCCCGTCTGGACCAGTCGTCGGGCCATCAACAGACTCTGGCCGAATCCGTTGCCACCTCGCATGCCCATGCCGCCACCGCCACCGGCAGGAGGATTATACAACGCCTTGGTCTCGGCCGTTTCTGCTTCGAGTCCCAGGGAAGGGTCGGCCTTGTCGACGTCGAAGGCGGCCATCTGCTGCGAGGTCATCAGATTGACGGCACTCTTGTAGACGTCCTTGTGAGCCGCCGGCAATTCGCCTCGCTTGGATTTGATGAAGTTGGACTCCACCGCCGCCAGCATCTCCAGTCGACCAGGCAGACGTTTCTTGGCCTCTTCCGACGGAGCGTTGTTAATCCGGCCGTCGCTGCCCACAACGAACGGAGCATGTGACATTCCCAGGAATCCAGCCTGTCCGGAACCGCCACCGACAGAGACAAAGGAAGGAATCTCAAGTGCCGATCGCGTGCGACCGAGTTCGTAGCTGACAACAGAACCGAACGTCGGGTGGGTCACCGTAGGGTTTGGCACGTAACCGGTGTGCATGAAGTAACGACCACGACCATGATCCGCTTCACGAGTACTCATGGAGCGGACAATTGAAAGGTCTTTGAACACCTTTGCTGTTTCCGGCATGTGTTCGCTGATCTGCACACCAGGAGCAGCCGTATCGATGGGGTTGAATTCTCCACCGTTCTTGGAACCGGGCTTCAGGTCCCAGATGTCAATGGTCGGTGGCCCGCCGCTCATCCACATCAGAATGCAGGACTTGTTATTGGCCTTCAGTGCAGCTGCGTTAGCCTGCAGGTGCGTTAGAAAGTTCATCGCCGGCAGTGTCGCAGCCGCTGTCGCCATGTGCTGCATAAAGTGACGACGACCCATTCCATAATTGTTCCAGATTGACATTTCGCAGTTCTCCAGATTGGAAGTTAGGACTTGTATTAAAGAGTTTTGGTGACAAGTTTGACTAGAGCGAATTTCGCTCGGACGTGAACTCGGCAAACGAGCTGTGTTTGAAAGTGATTGACTCTCACGACTGGTTGTGTGCCGAATAATTCATATGTGCTTTAGTGAACGCAGATAAACTCGTTTGAATTCAGTAGAGCCCAGAACAGATCCTGATAGGCATAGACTTTCCCCCGTGGTCCATAGGCACTGATCATGCGTTGAGCTTCACCGATCTCGCCACGAGACGGTCGTCGGCTTAAAGCTGCCAGGTACAGGTCCTGCAGCTTTACCGCGTCTTTGCCTGGCTTACTGAATGTTTCAAACAGAAAACTGCCTCGTTCAGCGTTGACGGCTTTTTCAATCAGCTCGCTGTTCATCATCATCAATGCTTGAGGGATCGTGCCATTGAATGTGGTGGCTTCGTCGTTCTCATCTGTGTCGAAGGCAGCCACAAATTGCTGCATCCAGCGACGTCGCTGACTTTCCTGAGCTTCCCAGCCACCTTTGCCGGACTTGTGGGCGTTCGTAGCGGAAATCAGTGAGTCATAAAGTTGTTCGGCCTGCATGGATTTGATGTACATGTGGCTGAACAACGGCATCTCACCGGCGGACGGGTTATCGACTGCGTTGTCCTCAGCAAACTGACTGGTGAGCGAATAGGGGGTACTGTTGGTAATCCAGCTGATCAGCTGTTTGATGTCGTAGTCGCTCTTAACGAATTCAGCGGACAGCCGGTCCAGTACTTCCGGGTGAGACGCAGGATTGTGCGGCCCCATATCGTCGACAGGGCGAGTGAAACCGTAACCAAAGAACTGACCCCAGACGCGGTTCACGAAGGCTTTCGCGATCAGCGGCGTTTCTCCGTTGTCGGCAGTAACCAGCAACTTCCCGAATTCCTTGCGACGATCGAATGCATTGGGATCGACCTTCTTGCCCATGTAGATGGGAAACGCAACCTGCATCAGGCCACTGCGTTTCTCAAAAAAGACGGGCCCGCTGAAGTCACGGGTCACGACTTCGGAGAAGTCGTCGACACGCCGCCCCGTTTCCGGGTCGACCTTTCGATGTTCAATCTTCCGGACCTGACGAAAGAAACTGTTGAACTCCCAGAACTGACTTTGTTGCCAGTTATTGAAGGGATGATTGTGGCACTGGGTGCATTGCACCTGCATTCCCAGAAACATTTTCGTGGTCTTGGCCGTCAACTGCACGGCTTCGTCCTGCATCTGCATCTGAGCCAACGTGTAGTTGACTGCCCCATTCTCCTCGAAGTGACCTTCGCCCGTCACAATGTCGACGACGATGTCGTTCCACGGGCGGTTCTTTGCAAATGCTTCACGAAAGAACTTCTCCATCCCGCGGCGACTGACTCGGCGAGGCGTCCTGCGACCGATGCAGTTATTCGTCCAGATGGTCGTAAAGTTGCGAACGTAGTCCTGGCTGTCCAGCAATTCGCCGATCAGCACGGTCTTTTTACGAGGACTCTCATCGGACAGATAACGTTTTGTTTCTTCCAGAGTTGGAATTCGTCCAACAATGTCCAGATATACGCGACGCACCCACTCGCTGTCGTCGGCCACCGCCGACGGCTTGATCTCATTGTCCACGTAGCCCTGTTGAATATTTACATCAAGGAATTCAACAATGGACAGCTCTGCCCCGTCTGCACGAGTTCCAATATTGCACGCTGCGACACCCGCGACAATAACGCTGGCGCTCAGAGTTGCACCAGAAATTCGCGGAATCCATTTAGGCAAATGGCTCATGTCTTTTGACTCCGTTGCAATCTTGCTGGCAGTAAATGGGTTGTCTCAGGAAGGTACACCATCAATTCGTCATTGTGTTCGTCGTATTCTCTGAGTTAATCTAGCAAAAGACAGAAAACATAGCAGCGGCGGACACCCTTCTCTGATACGCCTCATCGGAACACGCAAGTCAAGCACCAGTGTTGACTTGGCGCCGCTGACTTTCTCTCGTTCTGCGCATGACGACCATAAATACTGTTCAGGTGTTCACTAATGCAGATTACATTCTTGGGGGCCGCCAGCGAAGTCACTGGCAGCCAACACCTGATTGAGACGGACACACGACGAATTCTTCTGGACTGCGGTCTGTTTCAGGGGTGCGACGAGGAAACTCGCCCGAAAAACATGAAGTTTCACTGCGTGCCACGGAAACTGGATGCCGTCATTCTGTCCCACGCCCACATCGACCACTCTGGAAATCTTCCTGGACTGGTGAAAGCGGGCTTTGAAAATCCCATTTTTTGCACGCGAGCCACCGCCGATATCGCCACCATGATGCTGCGGGACAGCGCGAAGATACAGCGCGAAGATGCAAAATATCTGGCAAAGAAGGCCGCAGCCGGAGATTTCCCCGTCGAACCGTTGTACTCGGAAGACAACGCCAGAGAGGTCGCCAAACTGTTCGAATATGTACCGTTCGGGCAATGGGAAACACTCGGCGACGATGTTCGTCTGCGTTTTCATCACGCGGGTCACATTTTGGGGTCGGCGATCTGCGAGATAGAACTGCTGGATCAGGGGACATGGAAACGACTGGTCTTCACCGGTGATCTGGGGCGCCGGGGAAAGCCGCTGCTGAATGATCCCGTTACTGTTGAACGCTGTGACGTGGTCATCACGGAATCGACCTACGGAAACCGAGTCCATCCGGATGCCGGCGACGTCAAAGCAGCGCTGCAGCGAATCATATGTGAGACATCTCGCAGCGGTGGAAAAGTTATCATTCCGGCGTTTAGCCTGGGACGCACGCAATTGCTGGTTTATTTGCTTAACGAACTGCGCAATGAAAACGCGATGTGTCGGGTTCCAGTGTACATTGACAGTCCCCTGGCGACTCGGCTGACAGACATTTATCGTGACCACCAGGACGGAATGGACGAGGACGTTCAGGAAACGCTGAGGTTTGACGACGACATCTTTGCTTTTGACGGTCTGACGTATGTCCGCTCGCGAGACGAAAGTATTGCTCTAAATCGTCAGAAAGGCCCTCTTGTGGTCATTTCCGCCAGCGGCATGTGCGAAAACGGTCGCGTCGTTCATCATCTCAAGCATACGGTTTCAGACCCGAAAAACACCGTGATGATCATCGGCTACCAGGCAAAGGGCACGCTGGGCCGCCAGCTGATACAGCGTAAGGAAAACGTGTACATTCATGGTCGGCGATATCGCCTGGAAGCCAATGTGGAAACGGTCAATGGCCTGTCCGCCCATGCAGACGCGGTAGACTTCAAGTGGTGGTTTGACACGCTGAAACGAAACGGAGGCTGTGGTCGCGCCTTCATCGTGCATGGCGAAACAGACGCCGCGAACGCCATGGCAGACCTCATCAAAGACGCGTGCGACAGCCCACCCGTGATTCCGCAGTTCGGCGACACATTTGACGTTTAATCGACGAAGTGCGGACCGAAGTCACACTACCTCAGTTTCAGCGCCAGGCGCTCCTGAAACTCCAGGGCAAACGATTCATCATCCGACAGGCAGCGGTTATTCATTGCCAGGATTTTGCGAATCCTGCCAACGGTCTGCTTTGCCGGACTGGTCAATCGCATGACTAACTCATCCGGCGGAAATTCTTCCAACTCGCGAATGGTGTGAATCCCCAGAAACGCAAACGCCTCTTGAGCGTCCAGGTCGTTCTGAAACACCACTGCCAGAGGAGCATCGGTCGGAATTCGCGACCGGCCCATTTTCCTGCCAGCTTTCTTGGTGCGGATGCCCGTGGTCATCGTCGCGCGTCGCACACCCTTCTTTTTCGCCGGCTTTGCTGCGCCTTTGGGCGGCTTTTTCTGCACTTTCCTGGCGGTCGG
The DNA here is from genome assembly GCA_039831575.1 of Fuerstiella sp. Lineage (GTDB taxonomy): Bacteria > Planctomycetota > Planctomycetia > Planctomycetales > Planctomycetaceae > Fuerstiella. The sequence goes on from JBDONA010000753.1 coordinate 43,051, forward strand.
CTTCCTGGCGGTGTTTTTCTTCGCTGCGACTTTCTTAGGAGCCGCTTTTTTCTTCGCAGCCTTCTTCTTGACCGCAGCCGCCTTCTTGGCCTTTGCAGGTGCGTTTTTCTTAGCCATCAACATCACCGATCTGTCTTGCTTAATATTTCCGATCGCGGAGCAACACTCTTGCCAAAACGCAAACGAAAAGGTTATCTGCGTCGACAGAGTCTCGGCAGTGCCGGTAGCGTAGCCAAATTCTGAGGCGTTCGCCACGAAGTGGGCGTCGCATGTTGCAGGTCCGTACGATTCGCGTGGGGGATGCCGTTAGGCCAGGAATTTCAATGCCCAATGACTCGCAAATCCTGCCCGATTCTGACTTGCCGCCTCCGTGGCAGGCCGAAAAATGGCAGCAGCATACGCAGTTGCTCCTGAATTCCTATGAGAAATGGGTGGGGCTGCCGCTGATACCACGGTGGACGCTGTTGGCCGATGCACAGAAGCTGTTCCAGAGTCCCTTTGTGGTCGTAGCCCATGGCGGGCAGGCAGACCCGTTGCTGAATTACGGAAATCAGGCCGCTCTGGAGCTTTGGGAGATGTCGCTGAGCGAATTGCTGGGCACCCCGTCCCGCAAAACCGCGGAATCAGTCCATCGCAGCGAACGGGCAGAACTGCTGCGACGGACGAAGGAGTTCGGGTTCATTGACGACTATTCGGGCATTCGAATTTCATCGTCTGGTCGTCGGTTTCAAATCAGAAACGCAACTGTTTGGAACGTCGTTGATGCGGTTGGCACATATATTGGCCAAGCCGCATCGTTCTCAGATTGGCAGCTACTGCCTTAGCTGCTCGCAGGCTGAGCGTCCAGGCGGACGGCGTCAATCAACGCTGCTGAGTCCACCTCGGAGGTGAATTTCCGGCGGTGATATTCCACCTGCTGGCCAGGAGTGTGGTCTCGCACAGCTTCGTCGTTTAGAAAAAACGAGACTCCGTTCTGCTGACGGAAGAACATTCTGAACCACAGCATCTGCTCAACATTTGGCTGCGGCGAATGTAGCTGAACGTTGATGCCGTTCTCATACCACTCGTACAGCATGCCAAAGAAGCCGCTGGGAATGTACTTCACCGATTCCAGGTTCACAGCGACTGACCTGTATTCCTCCTGTTCGATCAGGTCCGTCAGGACTTCTCGCAGAAGTGCCAGATCGGCGCCGTCCCAAATCTCAATGCCATCAAGGCCAACGATTGCCAGTTGTCCTTCAACGATGAGATTCAACCGTTGTCGTTTCTTTCGGTTCATCATTCCATCCGATTAGGGTGCTCGTTGCTTCGATGCTTCGAGGGGGTCTTTTGACTTTGCAAAGCGTGAACCGAAACACGACGGATTCCGATGTACTTTTCCAACAAACGAATAACCCCATATTCTCCAATGAGTTAGGTCAAAACATGATTTCTGCCAGCAAATCATCGGCCGCAACAAATGTTGCCAAATCTATGTGCCCCTGAACAAAACGTTGCAATTCGCAAACATACGCTGCCCGACTAAGGTGTACGCATGTTCAGTCAAAGGTGAGTTAAGGACATTGACACGGGCGCTGTTCCTGAATCACATCACCACGCTGGCGCCCAGTAGCGCTGCCTCAGAACTTCCACAGTCCTGAGGGGGCGTTCTGTCCCCGAGCAAAGGCGTTCACGAGAATATCCAGACGGCTACTGAACATGACGATCAGGCACGTTCCGCAGAACGGCTGTGTCGGCAATCCTTCCAGCGTCCGGCCTGGCTGGTGCAGGTATTGCGCAAATTGCGGCGGAAACGTGGCTGTTTCCCTGAAGCGCCGAATGGACGCGAAGATCGACATTCGGAATCTGCTGGCCATTCTGCACGAGCAAAATACTGCACGGTGCTATGCCAGGATGTCGTGGGGCCAAACCGACAGTCCTGGCACCACATTCGGCCGCCACGCATGCATTGGCGGGAGCTTAAGAAAATGCGATGGTGTCGTTTCCTGAGTCAATTCCCCGTTGGTGATGTCCGACGATGTTGTTCAAATGACTGAACGAAAGACTTGAACGAACGGTTTACACTGGCGCCGGGGCTACGACTGAAGCGGCGAGTCCCTCAATTGTCAGCAATAGCTCCTCTGTTCCTTCTTCGATCTCGACGTCAGCGTTGTCCTGAAGTCTTGCCGCGGGGGCGGTGAAATCCGAGAATCCCACTGTGCCTCCAGTCCCCTTTAACTTGTGGGCGAGTGCGTGCAGTTCTTCAAAATTGCGAGACTCCCAAGCCTGCCGTAACTGAACCATCATGTCCGGCAGGATTTCCACGAATCCACACACGATGGTTCGAAATTTGTCGATGTCCATCGGCAAGGTGGAATGCAGTCCGGACGTCGTGGCAGCAGCTATGGATTTCGGCTGAGCGCCAGACAATGCTCTATCGACAAGCTCCATCACGCTGTTCAAACGGTTGACAGGTGATAGAGCCTCTGTGGAATCCGCTGGACTGACAACAATGGAACGTGGTCGGTCACTCATGGTCGCAGGGTCGGGCTGACACAGTTCCACGACTGGTTTCTGTTGGGCGGGTGGATCCTGCGTTGGTAAAAAGTCGGCGATTGTTTCCAGTAGCTGGTCAATATTGACCGGCTTCGTCAGGAATGTTGTGCACCCGGCGTCCTTACAGCGTTGCTGGTGCTGCTGCATCACGTTAGCCGTCAGGGCAACAATCGGCACGGCCAGCCCCCTGTTCGCGAAGCTTGCGAGTTGCTGTGAGTCCGTCCATGACAGGCATCTGCATGTCCATCAGTAGAAGGTCATAATCCTGTTCGGCGACCCGGTCCAGGGCAACCTGGCCGTTTTCTGCCTGATCAACGATCAGGCCGGAATTCTGAAGCACGACACTGACCAACTGCCGGTTCGCCTCTGTATCGTCGGTGACCAGAATACGCGCCGGTTTGAAGTAAACGGAGACACCCTGGTTAATAGGCTGACGAGAATCGCGGAGTGACTCCACGGTCTGTTGCTGGTCGATTCGCATTATCTGCGACACATCACCGGGATCAATCGTAAACGTAAACGTGCTGCCTTCGCCCAGGAGACTGTCGGCCCTGATGTCACCGCCCAGAGCATTCGACAGTTGTCGGCTGATGGCCAAACCCGGTCCCGTGCCGCCAAATCGTCGCGTAACAGACGAATCCGCCTGCACAAATTCCTCGAAGACCTTGCCACACTGTTCGGGTGCCATGCCGATTCCAGTGTCGATAACTTTGAATCGCAGCAGCGGTCTGCCTGTCGGTTCCGGCAGGTCCATGACAATTCGTACACCGCCGGCCTCAGTAAACTTGACGGCATTGCCGACGAGATTCATCAGTACCTGGCGAAGTCTGGTCGGATCGCTTTCAATGGTTTCGGGAATCGAACCGACAATCTCATGTTGCAGGGTCAGGTCCTGCTGCTGAGCCTTCATTCCCATCACGTTGACAACTTCCGCGACCAGCTGATGTGGTCGACACTCCTGCAGTTCAAGTTCCAGCTTGCCGGCTTCAATCTTGGAAAGATCCAGAATGTCGTTGATCAATCCGACCAGGTGTTCTCCGCTGGCATGGATCGTGTTCAGGTAGTCCTGTTGTGTTTCGGCGTTGGCGGCCATCTGCAGGTGTGCCCGACGTGGTGATCGGGCAGTTGCTGAACGAGGGCCGGCAGGGCAACTTCGATCGGGGCGGGAGGTTGGCGGCACAGTGCCCCAGCCCCGTCTGAACAGGACTGGCAGTGTCCCGTGAATTGCGGTCGGGAAACAAGTCCCGGGCCTGCAGCACTCAAGCGGGCGCATGCGGCTGATGGAATCGCGGCCACAACCCGTTATGTGCCGACCATAGCGCGGCAGCCAACGTTTTGTCGACGGGATCGGTGCATTGAAATGCGAAACAGGGCGCGGGAGCGTAGATCCTCTGGCTCTTGTTCAACCCGATTCACAGATCAGGATTGCTTGCCCTCGGCGGTCACCTTCGTACCGATGGCTTCACCTGCAATCGCACGCCCGATGTTGCCCACCCGGTGGTAGTTGAAGACAACAATCGGCAGCTTCTGTTCCATGCAGTGGTGAAAAGCCTGCGCATCCATGACCTGCAGGTTTTGATCCAGCACTTCACGGTACGAAATTTCCGTGTACCGAATTGCATGCGGGTTTTTCATGGGGTCGTCGGAATAGACGCCGTCCACTTTCGTGCCTTTCAGGACGATCTCTGCATCGATTTCGCGAGCTCGCAGAGCGGCGGCGGTATCGGTGGTGACGAACGGGCTTCCGGTACCGGCCGCCAGAATGACGACTCGACCTTTCTCCAGGTGACGAATGCAGCGACGTCGAATGAATGGCTCGGCCACACCTTCCATCCTGATCGCACTCTGGATCCGTGTCGCTACTCCCACGCTTTCCAATGCGTCCTGCAGTGCCAGGGCGTTAATTACAGTTCCCAGCATACCCATGTAGTGGGCCGTCGACGGGATGATGGTGTCACTGGCTTCCGAAAACTGCTTGCCGCGCAGAATGTTCCCGCCACCACAGACGATGGCGAGTTGAACTCCGGCATCAACCACTTCCTTGAGCTGTTGTGTAATACTCGACAGCTCAGCCATCGCGATGCCGGACTCACCTTCGCGGCAGAAACTCTCACCGCTGAGCTTCAACAGAACTCGTTTGTAGGCCGGTACGATTTTGTTTTCGGACATCATCACGCCTCAGAATGGGATTGAACTACGCACCACCAACCTGCCAGCGGCAGAAGGCAACGGCCTCAAGACCCGCTTCGGACAAAGCTTTTTCGACAGACTTGGTGTCGTCTTTTGCAAAGGCCTGGGCCAGCAATACACCCTGTTCGACGTAGTAATTCTTCATGCGGCCATCGACGATTTTTTCGATGATGTTTTCCGGCTTGCCGGTGGCTTTGGCCTCTTCCGACAGACGATCCCGCTCTTCCTGAACTGCAGCTGCGTCCAGGCCGTCCGGTGTGCAGACGGTCGGCTGCAAAGCAGCGACATGCATGGCGACGTCACGCAGAATTCCAGGATTCTTCGCTTCGCCTTTCGCCTGGAACATGACGCCCGTCTTGTAGTCATGGTGGATGTAACCACCGACCGGACCAGCGACCCGCTGTACTCGATTGACGACTGTCTTTTCCCGAATTTTGTTCACGAATTCTTCGTACATCGTCTGCAGAGAAACGTCGGAACCGTCGGGCGTCTGCCCCATCAGTTCGTCCGGTGAATCCGCTCCGGGGCCGTTCAGCAACTGATTGACCATTGCGGTGCCCAGAGCTTCCAGCGATTCTCCGGTGGCAACTGGTGGTGATTCGCATTGAATCTCAACCATGGCGGCTTCTGAACCGTCGTCTTTGGCTGCGAAGAAAATGCGGCCTTCTTCGGTCGCATTGTCGGCTCGTTTGTCCGAGATCGTCTGAAACTGTTCTTTAAGGATCTCGATCGCTTTTTCGGCGTCACCGTCAGCCGCGACAAGGGCTTTCTTGCACTCCATCATTGGAAGGTCGGTTCGCTCTCGCAAAGCTTTGACAGCAGCAGCTGTGATGTCTGCCATTTTCTGAGTCTCCTGAAATTCTAGCCACCGTCAAACAGGCGGTGGGCAGTTGAGTTTCCCCGTGATGGACTCAACGGTGGATGAGTGAGAAAACGTCTGTATGGAAATGGGGTCGTATTAAGAAACAGCGATGACACCGACCGCAGGCGTTTGGTTCCCGGCCTGGCGTCGACTGCTGAAACGGTAAGCCCGGCGCTGTTGCAGCACCGGGCCTGGCTCGTTTTGTTCCGAAGTTTCCCTAGCCAATGGAGGGAACCGGCTTCGGCTCTGCTGACTGATCGACCTTCTTCGGTTCATTCGGTCGCAGAGATTTGCCCTGTTTAACGGCATCACAAAGGTGTTCAGCAATCAGACGAATGGAACGCAGACTGTCGTCGTTGCCAGGAATCGGCAGGTCGACAATGTCCGGATCCGAATCTGTATCGATCAGAGCAACAACCTTGATACCCAGCAGATGCGCTTCGTGGACAGCGTTCTTTTCTTTGTTGGGATCAACCACAACCAGGCATTCCGGCAGGCGATTCATGTCTCGAATGCCATTCAGGTTGCGATAGATTTTGCGGTACTCACGCAGTAGCGTGGACTGCATCTTCTTGCTGTACGTCGCCAGCTCGCCCGATTCCCGAAGCGCCTCCAGTTCTTCCAGTCGCTTCAGGCGGCTGCGGACCGTGCGAAAGTTGGTCAGCGTGCCTCCCAGCCAGCGTTCGGTACAGAACGGCATGTTGCAGTCAGTGGCCAGTTCTTCCAGTGCCGCGGCTGCCTGACGTTTGGTGCCGACAAACAGGATCAAGCTTCCCTGTGCAGCAACTCGCATCAGATATTTCTTAGCGCGAATCAGACCACGAATCGTTTCCTTGATATCGATAATGTGGATCTGGTTGCGACGACCGTAAATATACGGTCGCATTTTGGGGTTCCAGCGACTGGAGCGGTGTCCGTAGTGCACACCAGCTTCCAGAATTTCTTTCACGACAATCTCAGCCATAGCCGATCTCCTGTTTGTTGCGGCAGCCCGCCGTTAAACGGCTGACCAACGCTCCGAACGCCGTAATACACAGCCTTCGAACAGAACAATTGTGTGGATGTTGAAGGTCGAGTTGCGATTCTCCAACAAACATCACACCACCATTGAATCGGGGGTGGTTACTCCCGGCGCGACAAAACTTCCTGTCACGACTAAACTTCAGGCGGAGCAGGATATCGGCGAAGGGTCTCCCGTCAAACAGCGTTTTCGGGTATCTTTTCCGGTTTCTCAGCTTTCGGGCAGTGCAGACGTGGCGGTCTACGCATTCAGCTCGCAGCGAACCTGGTAATTCGGGTGCCCCGGGGTGTATGATTAGTCGTCCAATGCGTTGGTTGCCTGATCACCCGGTGCTCAGGATGCGGCCGCCGCAGGACATCGAATGAGCTCCTGAATCGAAGGTCTGGTCCGGGTAATTGGAATTCCGCTCAAGAGTATTAGCGAAGGGGGTTTGTACACCGTCAGTTGGGTTGACAGTTGCGTGGGATGGGGTAATGATCTGGCTGGAAATGGGTTGTTGTGGTCGCCAAATGACTCAACAGCCCATTTCTGGGTATACTGATGAATATAAACTTCATGGCGACGATTTTTGCTGCAGACCTGAGGGTCATAGGCAGCTGTCCATACAGCAATTCAGGATTGAGGCTGTTGAATGTCAGAACAACGAATTGATATCGAAGAAGTGGGATCCGTTACGGTGGCCCGATTTCTCGATAAGAAGATTCTCGATGAAGCCAACATCGACAAGATCGGACAGGAATTGTTCGGGCTGGTCGAACAGGATGGGCGAAAACAGATTGTGCTGGATTTTTCCCTGGTGGAGTACCTTTCGAGTGCGGCCCTTGGGAAGCTGATTACCATGCACAAGAAAGTCACTGCGGCTGGTGGAAAGTGTGCCCTGTGTAATATCCAGAAAGACATCATGGATGTTTTCAAGATTACGCAGTTACACAAAGTGTTGACTCTGTGCGGCGATTTGGATGACGCTTTGTCGAAGTTTTGACCGTCCGGCTGAATTAATAATTTGATCGACGGTGCATGGATCTGTGGCATCGTGGTGATCTTCCTTCGACTCTCTCCTTTTCTGTCCGTGTTACCGTCTCACTCGAGCTCTTACATGCCACCAGCGTCTCAGCTCAACGTGCAAATCCCAAGCGATACTACGGAGGGGTTGGCTGTTCAGGAGCAGATTGTCGCGTTGATGGAAAAACACGACTACAGTATGAGAGACATCTTCGCGATGCGTCTGTCGCTGGAGGAGGGGATCACCAATGCCATCAAGCACGGCAACGGCGGTGATTCGAACAAGAAAGTGTCGATCTCTGTGGAAGTCAGCGACGAGCGACTGCGGGTCGAGGTAGCAGATGAAGGTGAAGGTTTCGACCCCGATGACGTGCCTGACCCTACGGATGATGATTTCATCGATCGGGCCTGCGGGCGCGGGTTGATGTTGATGAGAGCGTACCTGAATTCCTTCGAGTACAGCGAGGGCGGAACGAGGCTCATGATGGAACGTGAACGAAATTCCGAGCTTCCGATTGTCGATGATGATTGACGAGTCGCTCTGACCCGTTATTGCGTCCGTCAGGCACGCACAGGTTGTCTTATTTCGGCAGGCACCAGCAGTACTGCCGTTCCGATTGGAAGCGCCAACGCCGGTAAGCTTCGTCCGCTCGGGCACTAAAGAGTCCGATATGCGCGTCAACTCGAATTAACTGGCGAATTGTCACGGGATCGTTCCACTGGCCTGTTTGCCGAGAAATTGGCAAGGTCTATAATCCCGCCTCATGTTTAATGTCTTTTTCGTTGGACACTCATTGTGCTCAGATCACATACCTGTGGTGAATTACGTCGCTCTCACGAAGACGAAACCGTCACTCTTTCCGGCTGGGTCAACAGTTACCGGGATCACGGAGAAAACCTTGTTTTTGTTGACCTGAGAGACCGTTACGGGAAAACTCAGATCGTCTTCAACACAGAGGACAACAGCGAAATTGATTCCATCGCGCGCAAACTGCGTCGCGAAGATGTTGTCCAGGTGGTGGGCGTCGTCCGCTATCGCGGCGACGATCTCGTCAATCCGAAATTGACCACCGGCGATATAGAAGTACGCGTCGATACGTTGACGGTGTTCAGCACCAGCAAGACACCCCCATTTGAAATCGACGGTTCCGACCTGCCCAACGAAGAACTGCGTCTGAAGTATCGATTTGTCGATCTGCGACGACCGGCCCTGCAGCAGAACATCATTCTTCGCCACAAGCTGACTCAGGCTGTTCGGCAGTACTTTGACGGACGCGAGTTTCTGGAAATTGAAACTCCCATACTTGGTCGCAGCACACCGGAAGGTGCGCGAGACTACCTGGTCCCCAGTCGAGTGCATCACGGTGCCTTTTACGCTCTGCCACAGTCACCACAGATCTATAAACAGATCCTCATGGTGTCGGGCTTTGATCGCTACTACCAGATTGCTCGATGTTTCCGCGACGAAGATCTGCGAGCCGACCGCCAGCCGGAGTTCACGCAGATCGATGTCGAAATGGCATTCGTGGAACGTGACGACATCCTGGAGACCATTGATGGTCTGCTGTCCTACGCTGTCAAGCAGGTCCGTGATATTGACCTGCCGACACCGCTGCCGCGATACACTCATGCTGAGGTCATGGAACGCTACGGTTCCGACAAACCTGACCTGCGATTCGGACTGGAACTGATTGACATCGGAGATATCGGGGCCGCCAGTGATTTTGGCGTCTTCAAATCTGTCGTCGGCAGCGGTGGTCGTGTGCGTGGCATCAACGCCAAAGGCGCCGCCGGCAAGTACAGTCGCCGATTGCTGGATAAAGACCTGAAGGACTTTGTGGGCGAATACGGAGCCAAAGGTCTGGCCTACATGAAGGTGGCCGGTGGCAAATTGGAATCCACCATTGCCAAGTTCTTCAATGAAGAACAGCAGCAGCAGATTATCGAACGCATGGACGGCGAGGACGGCGACCTGTTGCTGTTTGTCGCCGATGAGGCGAAAGTGACGTCCAACGCCCTGGCGGCACTGCGGAACCGACTGGGTAAAGATCTGGAATTGTACGATCCCAACACCTTCAGCGCACTCTGGGTTGTGGACTTCCCGCTGCTGACGTGGAACGAAGATGAAAAGCGATACGATGCAGAACACCATCCGTTCTGTCAGCCCCACAAAGACGACGCCAACCTGCTGGACAGCGATCCGGCAAAAGTGCGAGCTGATTCGTACGACCTTGTGATCAACGGCTACGAAGCGGCCAGCGGCAGCGTCCGTATTCACGATTCGGTGGTTCAGCAAAGGGTCTTTGATCTGTTGAATATCAAAGCAGAAGAAGCGGAGGCACGCTTTGGATTCCTGTTGGAAGCACTCCGCTACGGAGCACCACCTCATGCGGGAGTGGCACTGGGGCTGGACCGGTGGGTCATGCTGCTGGCCGGGGATGACAACATCCGCGACATCGTGGCGTTTCCAAAGACACAGCGGGCTTCAGATCTTCTGACCGGGGCACCAGCCGCTGTCGATTCACAGCAATTGCGGGATCTTGGGATTCAGATCGACGAAGTAGAGTAGTGCTTGGTCCAGTCTGAGAACCGGGATTGTTTCGGAGCCTAACTCGCCAGAGAGTGGAAGTTTCTCTCTGTGGCGTCCAAAGTCTGGTGACTTCGGCTCCCCACGGTTAAGACTTGACGCAACACCGGCAGGTCGCCGACACCCAGAGCACTTGATCATCGTCGCAGAGCTCGGCCCGAGCGATGTGCGGGCTCTTACGGCAAATTGCATGGCGGTCGCGTTGGCGCGGCGTCAGCCAGAGATCGCGTCGCCCACGGAGCCTTCGTCCTGATCTGTCATCGGAGGGTTGTCGCTCAGGAATTGTACAATCTGGGGATCAATTTCCTCAACGATGGCGTACCGGCCATCGCACCAGCGCAACATATCTACCTTTTTGCACCGATCGCTGCAGAACGGGAAATTTGACATGCCCGGCTGTGCACCTGCCGAAACTGCTTTCCTGCACACGGGGCAGTGGTGGGGTTGAATCATTTCGGGATGAATTCCATCGTGTTGGGGCTTGCCGTTGTGGATGATAGGATGTGACCCAGGAGTCATATACTTCAGGCGACAGCGATTTACCACGAGTGGAATGGCTGCACCAGACACGAGGACGATGATCAAAATGTCAATTCCAGCCGGGCATGCTCAGTGTACGGGATTCGATGATGCGTCCGCGATGTCGCGGCGGTCGATTCTGCAGAATTTCGGATTGGGCTTTGGCAGCATCGCACTGACAGACCTTCTCAATTCGTCTTCAGCAAGCGCTGCGGAAGGTGAAACGTCCGTTGGGCACGCGGTGGCTCCGCGGGTAAAACGCGTCATCTATCTCTTCCAGAGCGGTGGTCCGTCGCAAATGGATCTGTTCGACCACAAGCCATTGCTGAACGAACTGCACGGTCAGGAACTCCCGGCTGAGGTGCGACAGGGACAACGATTGACCGCGATGAGCGGTAATCAGGCGACACTGCCGCTGGTGGGCTCTCCGTTTCAGTTTCAGCAGCATGGGGACAGCGGCGCATGGTTCAGTGAGTTGTTGCCGCAGACTGCCGGTATCGCCGACGACCTGTGTTTTGTTAAGTCGTTGCACACGCCTGCAATTAATCACGGGCCGGCCGTTACGTTCATGCAATCGGGCAGTCAGTTTCCTGGCCGTCCCAGCATGGGGGCGTGGCTGGACTACGGTCTGGGATCAGAAAACAGCAATCTTCCAGCCTTCGTCGTGATGGTGACAAAAGGGAAAGGTGGCCAGCCTCTTGTCTCTCGTCTGTGGGGCAGTGGATTTCTACCATCCCGCCATCAGGGCGTGCGATTCCGTGCCGGCAAAGAGCCGGTGTTGTACGTCAACAATCCGGACGGTCTTGATCGTGGCAGTAAGCGGCGAATGCTGGACGCGCTGCAGCTGCTGCATTTGTCGAAGACAGCCGAAACGCCGGACCCGATTGTGGAGACTCAGATTGCACAACACGAACTGGCGTTCCGTATGCAGGCATCAGTCCCCGAGGTGACGGACTTGTCATCTGAATCGGATCATTCGTTCGAACTCTATGGCGAGGACGCGCGGACGCCCGGAACGTTTGCTGCGAATTGCCTGCTGGCACGTCGACTTTGCGAACGAGGTGTCCGATTTATTCAGCTGTATCATCCCGGCTGGGACCAGCACGGCGAGCTGCCTGGCCTCATTGCGAAACAATGTGTCGAAACCGATCGGGCGTCAGCAGCGCTGGTGAAGGATTTGAAACAGCGTGGCCTGCTGGACGACACGCTGGTCATCTGGGGCGGCGAGTTCGGTCGCACGAATTATTGCCAGGGCCATCTGTCGAAGAACTTCGGACGGGACCATCATCCGCGATGTTTTACAATGTGGATGGCCGGTGGAGGCGTCAAGGTCGGCACGACATACGGTCAGACGGATGAATGGTGTTACAACATCGCCACCGATCCTGTGTCCATCCACGATCTGCATGCCACTCTGCTGCACCAGCTGGGCATCGATCACAAGCAGTTGACGTTCCGCTACCAGGGCAGACGTTTCCGCCTGACCGACGTCCACGGTGAAGTCATCTCACCGATATTGGCGTAGACTGAACTGCGTCTGTTCGCATCCTGTTTCAACCGGCTCGCCAGTGTTTCGGCGAGCGGGGGACGTCAGTTCCCTGATTCGAACACAGGTTCCACACAACAGTCGCCAGCACTCCGAGCGCGAATCCCCGTTCGATTCGCATGAACATTTTCGTAGCGGAGAGCAGTCGTCATCCGGGCACTAACGTACCCGGCTCGTCATTGGGCGGCATTATTTCTTCCGAATCGCCCACAATGCGTCAAAGGTTCGCAGGTAAATCGTGCCATTGGACACAGCAGGCGACGAAGTCATCACTTCGTTTGTTTCGTTCTGGGCGACAATTTTGAATTCGCGGCCCGTCTTCACGACAGTAATCGTGCCTTCGTCTCGTGCGGTGAGATAGATGTGGCCGTCCGCAAGTACCGGAGAAGCTCGGTGCCGACCGTTGTTGGTTCGCACATGATAAACTTCTTCGCCGGTCTTCCGGTCGAGACACAGCAACATGCCGTTCTCACGACAGAGGTAGACAAGATCTTCGTGAATCAGCGGCGACGGCACGTCCGGTGTATTCTTGTCACGACTCCAGAGAAGCGCTGCTTCGCTGTTTGTCAGGTCTCCGCTCTGATCGGGTCGGATAGCGAACACCGGGCCGTTCTTGGCCGTCGGACAGACGATAATGCCATCCGCTGCGGCCGGCGATGCGACAAAACGCAGGGTGGGATGATAGCGTCGGGACGGATCGTCATGAGGATTCAGTCCACCCAGCCGCCAGAGTTCTTTCCCGTCGTCCAGTGAGTGGGCCATTGTGAAGTCTGCACCGTGAGTAATCAGAAAACTGACGCCGCCAAAGTTGTATAACATCGGCGATGCGTACGAGTGCTCGTTTTCGTTACTCGCCTGCGTCACTCGATCAGATTTCCAGAGTTCCCTGCCCGTGGCTGCGTCCAGCCCAGCCGTCAGCGCTTCATGAGTTTCTGACTTTCCGTCACCGTGAATCAGCTGCAGGAACAGCCGCCCGTCGTGCAGTACGGGCGTCGACGACATGCCGAAAGCAATGTCAAAGTCGCCATAGCGTTTTTGCAGGTCAACATGCCACACAGGTTTCCCGGACAGGTCGAAACACGCCAGTTGGCCCGTGCCCATCAGACTCCAGACGTGTTTTCCATCCGTCACGGGTGACGGAGACGCCGAATTCCCTTCGTCGACGCGAACATTTTTGTTGCCGCGGCCGATTTTCTGCCGCCACTGCTCTTTCCCATCGGTGCCGAAGCACATCAGCAGCAGGCTGTCGCCATCAATCGTGGTCAGAAAGATCTGCTTTTCCCAGATGACCGGAGTGGCTCCGGCTGGTCCCGGCAATGTGACTCGCCACGCGACGTTTTTATCCTGCCCCCATTCGGTGGGGAGATTTCCCTCCAGGCAGATGCCATTACTGGTTGGTCCCCGCCACGACGGCCAGTTGTCGGCTTGAACGGAGTCTGCAACCACAAAGGACAGGGCAATCAGGCACAGTGAGGATATTCTCATAACGCGAACTTCCACTAGAAATGATCTCGGCGGGCGGATGCGGACGATTCATCCGTGGTTTTCGAGGATTGTGTCGTTGGGTATGTTGAGGTCAATTACCTGCCTGGATTCTGATACCAGACAACGTTGTTGCTGCCGCGTCCGGCGACCAGAAAATCCAGATTGCCATCCTGGTCGATGTCGACAACCCGAATATCGTAGGCCTCCTGATTCTCTCCGACAATGTGCCGAAGAAATTCGCCGTTTCCTGCGTTTTCATACCACACGCACAACTTGCTGCCGTACGCACAGGTCGCCGCGTCAATGTCGCCATCTCCGTCGATATCCTGCACGGCCAGACAGTGCGGTTCTTTGATTTCCGCATCAATCGTGTGAATCTTCCACGACGGAGCTTCAAACCAGATGACTCCGTGGCCGTGACCACGTGATGCCAGCAGATCAACTTTCCCATCGCCGTTAATGTCGGCGGGGTGAATATTGGTGGCGCCGGGATGGTGTCCTGGTAGTGAATGTTTCCTCCATGCTTCGCGAGGATTCCGGGGAGCCTCCCACCATGCGAACCATTCGCCCTTGCCGGATTTGTCGGTCGGTCCGCCTTTGGCCCCTGTTGCGGCATCCGGTCGTCCGTCGCCGTTAATGTCGCCCACGCCCAGATAATGCGTCAGACCGGGAGCATCGCGGTCGGCGAAGATGGTCCGTACCCAGGGATCCCCCGAACGAACGTTTTTCGGCGGAGCGATCCATGCCAGCGAATCGGGGAACGGGTCCAGTGCCTGAGCACTTGTCGCCAACAGATCGATACGTCCATCCAGATCGACATCACCTTTGATGACGCCATGGATTCCGTGAACCTGGTCATCGATCAATCGGCGAGTCCACGTTTGGGTGAGCGGCTCATCCGGCTGTTCGTACCACATAATCAAGCCGGGCTTGTACCGAGCACCGATGTAGTCGGCATCGCCGTCGCCATCCACGTCCCATGTTTCGCTGTGGATGTAGCGTCCCCCGTGGTCGTCATCCAGTCGCACCTCTTTCCAGTCGGGCCCGACAAATAGTCGAGTGACGCCGTTGCCGGTGTCCGCAATCACGTCGATGACACCATCGCCGGTGTAATCTGCGGCCACCGCCGTCATGCATCCTGCGCCTTCGAAAATGGTGTGCTTCACCCAACCGTTGCCAGACGATTCGTCAGCAACAGCACAGGAAAGCAGAATGATGGCTGCGAAGATGGGCGGAGTAACCTGACGGAGCCTTGCGTTCATCGGATGATCCTTGGTGATTCGGTGGGCAAATCACAGGCAATCGGTATGCTTGGGACACGACATCGTACGGGAACTCCTGAAAAGTTGTAGTCGACAGGTCCTCACCTCACTATCAATGCATGAACAACAGGACGCCGAATGACAGGTGACAAGACGACGAAGTCCCCGTATGAATCTCCGTCCTGGACCAGTTCACTCGCCGAATCAACCCCGGGCGGTCTGATAATGTCAACGGTTCGCTATCGCATCATCGCGGTCAGTGTGCTGATGGCCTTCAGCCTGTATCTGGACCGCGTTTGTCTGGGCGAGATCGTCAAGTCCAACTCGTTCAACAACGACGTTAAGTTGTCAAAGGAGCAGATCGGCGGCATCCTGGCATCGTTTTTTTTCACGTACGCCCTGTTTCAGGTTCCGGCCGGTTGGGTCAGTGATCGGTTTGGTGCCCGCAGAATGCTGACTGGCTACATTCTGGCCTGGTCGGTACTGACGGCACTCACAGGGTTCATGACCAGTTCGTTCGGTCTGCTGGTGACGAGACTTGGTTGCGGCATTGCTCAGGCCGGCGCTTACCCAACCAGCAACGCGATCGTGCGCCGGTGGACTCGGCTGGAACAGCGGGGAGTGGCCAATTCGCTGATTTCGTTCGGTGGTCGTCTGGGCGGTACCCTGGCACCGTTCCTCACGACAATGCTGATTCTGTACATCGGAGGCTGGCGTCAGACGCTGTGGGTGTACGGAGTCGTCGGGATTCTGATTGCCATCGGATACTGGTGGACCGTGCGAGACCGTCCGGCGGAACACCCCGACTGCGATGCCGCAGAGCAGGAGTTTATCGGACCTCTCACGGACGACCATCGACCGCAGGTCAAAGACATCCTGACGATGCTGGGTGCCTGCTGCACAAGCAGAAGTCTGTGGCTGAATTCGCTCAGCCAGTTTTCCATCAACATTGGCTGGGCCTTTCTGATTACGTGGCTGCCAACATACCTGATGGAATCGAAAGGCGTGAGCGAGACACGAGGCGCGGTGATGGTGACGATCGTGTTGGCCACCGGCATGCTGGGACAACTGATTGGCGGGTGGGCGACCGATCGCAGCGTCAGGCGATTTGGACTGCGTATCGGTCGAGTGCTGCCCATCAGTATCGCCTGCACCATCGCCGGCATTGCCTATCTGTGTTGCCCGTTCATTGATTCCGTCTGGGGCATTGTGGCCTGCTGCGCGATCGTGTCGCTGATGACAGATGTGGGCAATCCTTCTGTCTGGGGATTTATGCAGGACGTGGGCGGACGTAATACCGGAGCAATCTTCGGCTGGGCCAACATGTGGGGCAATTTTGGTGCTTCCGTGAGTGCCATCATGGTTCCGAAACTGTTGAACTACGGAGCTGCAGACGGCAGTGGACAGACCCTCGTATTCATCGTTTGCGCAAGTGCGTTCTTTGTCGCTGCCGTCGCTGCCCTGGGAATGGACGCCACGAAACCGCTGAAGGCTGGTCGGTAGGTGGCATTCGTTCTCATAAACAGGACTGACGCCAAACCGCTGGTTGTGAGTGATTTTCCCTGCGGAAGCGGCTCCCAGGTGACGAAAAGTCTGCCCAGCGGCTGATTTTGCCGAGAAGCCCACGCTGGTGATAGAATTGCTGGACTTCAGCTCACGAATTGGAACAATGCGGAATCCGTATCGATTAGCTTTGTAAGTGTAATCGTTCAGATTCCGCCGAAGCTAACCCTCAATTCGAGCTACGCAGCTGCGTACACAGTTTTCTGAGCTGTTTTTGAGGGCATTCCGGTTGGAATGCGGTAAATATGTCGGTGAGGCCGGATGCTGGAGACCGTGCTAAGTGAACACAACAGCTTCCGCACGTGGCCCTCGCCGTGGGACAATTCCCCGGGTGAGTACAACATATTTTCCGTTCGAGCATCTGCTGCAGCCGCGCGTCGTTGACCGTTGTGTGTTCACCCTAACTCATTGTTGACAAACGAGTTCGTCACATCCATCAGGGAAAAAGATGTATACATTGCTGACTGGGGCTACTGGCTTGGTAGGTCGCTACGTTGTTCGCGACCTGTTGTTGAATGGCCACAACCTTGCCGTTGTGGTGCGGTCGTCAAAGAAGTGCGGCCCCCGGGAACGCATGGAACAGATTCTGCAACATTGGGAGGAAGAACTCGGCCGTTCTCTACCCCGTCCTGTGGTTTTGAGCGGCGACATTGCCGCACCTGGGTTTGACCTTTCGGACGACGATCGTCAATGGGTTCACGACAACGTTAACAGCATCATCCACAGTGCCGCGATTCTTGAATTCTATGGCGAAGATCGTAACGGCGAACCGTGGCGCACCAATCTGGGCGGCACTCGCAATATGATCCAGCTTTGTCGTGATCTGAAGATTCACGACATCCACTATGTGTCCACATGCTACGTTGCCGGTCTGCAGACGGAACGAGTGATGGAAGACTCGCTCGACGCCGGTCAGACGTTCCGGAACGATTACGAGGAAAGTAAGTTCCTTGCTGAATCAGAAGTCCGCGCCATCGACTTTGCGGACCATGTGACCGTCTATCGTCCCGCGGTGATTTCGGGAGATTCCGTCACAGGATACACGAACACCTATCACGGTATTTACCTGTACCTGCGGCTGATGGCGCTGATGATTCCTCCACAACCGATTGGCCCGAATGGCTGGCGGCACGTGCCGGTTCGTCTGCGTATGGACGGAAGCGAATGTCGGAACATTATTCCCGTAGAGTGGGTGTCTGCCATCACTGTCCGGCTGTTTGAGACACAGGAGGCACGTGGCGGAACTTATCACATGGTCCCTGATAAGAAGATGACGTCAGGCGACATGATTGACTGGTGTGAAGACTATTTTCAGGCGACAGGAGCCGAACTCTGCGGCCATGACTTCGTGCATGAAGAAGCCACTCGCGAAGGCGACGAGGATCAATGGATGTTCGAACGTCTGCTGATGGAAAACATGGGAACCTACGAGCCGTACGAACGCACGGACAATACGTTCGACATGACCAACACGAAGCGTTTTGCGGGAGACATTGTCTGTCCGGAAATTGACAAGACGGTCATTCATCGATACATCGATTTTGGCAACGAAGACCGCTGGGGCAAGGGCCGTCCGGCACCGCTGTCTAATTCGGAATGGGCAGAGGATGTGTTCTCCGCCTCACCTGTCGGGAACACCAGTGATGCGACGAATGTCGGCATCGACGTGCTGGGGCCAGGCGGAAGTCAGTGGACGATGGCCTACTCGTCTGTGCGAATTGTCGGTATGTCACGTGGACTGCCGGACAGCCAGACACCAGTGCTGCGACTGCCACTGCAGGACCTGCTTCGTCTGCGCGAGGAACCGCAGGAGTTCACAGAACGATTTGCTTCGTACCTCGACGGTGTGTCAGACGATGAGCGCGATGCCGTCGCTGTCGAATTGTTGACCGCATTGTCCAGTGACACACAACTGACATCTGCCGGTTAGAACAGTATTCAGAAAGATGTGGTCGAGGGGCTCGTGGGAATGCGACTCTCGTAGGCGGAAAGACG
Source organism: Fuerstiella sp. (assembly GCA_039831575.1). GTDB lineage: Bacteria > Planctomycetota > Planctomycetia > Planctomycetales > Planctomycetaceae > Fuerstiella. Next base: position 61,618 of record JBDONA010000753.1, read on the forward strand.
TTCGCCGCGGCCACAAGTCAGTGTAGTACACTGTAGAATCGTCGAATGTCGCAGAGTCGTGGGCGGCCGCACCAATCGGTTCGACACGGCCCACTCCCTTTTCATGGTGTTGTCCGCAAGGATGCAACGCCACCACCGCTAAGAGGTAACCCGTGAATCGACCACACGCTCCCGCCAATCTGCCGGCCCCGACCATTTGCATGGGGGAAGGCTGGCACTGCCTGCACCAATACTACAAGGTTGACCAGGCCGCTCTGATGTCGCTGTCTGATTCTCAGAGAGCGGAGGGATGTGAATACGTCGCACAAATCCTCAACGCATCCGGCGAACATTCCCCCAAACGGTTGCAGACATCTGTGGTGTCTGGTCATCGAGCCGATCTTGGTCTGATGATCCTCGATCCGGACCCACTAAAGATTGATCGGGTGACACAGGAGATTCGCAATTCGGCGATCGGCAGTGCGCTGAAGCCGACGTATTCCTTTGTCTCAATCACGGAGATTTCTGAGTACGTGCCTTCGATTGAGCAATACGCCGAACGGCTGAAACGCGAGGGCACGGCTGAGACTGATCCGGCCTTTGAAGCCAAGCTCAACGCTTACAAACAGCGACTGCCGACGATGAACAATCAACGGCTCTATCCGGACTTCCCACCGTTTCCCGTGTTTTCATTCTACCCGATGAACAAGGCCCGCCATCCTCTGGCGAATTGGTACACAGAACCGTTCAGCGCTCGCAGCGAACTGATGGCCGAGCACGCGACATCGGGTATCAAGTTTGCCGGACGTGTCTCACAGTTGATTACCGCGTCCACCGGGTTTGACGACTGGGAATGGGGTGTCACTCTCTGGGGCCGCGCTCCGGAACACATCAAGGAAATCGTGTACACCATGCGATTCGACCGGGCCTCGGCCAAATACGCGGAATTCGGCCCGTTCTACCTGAGCTACGTGTCATCGCCCGAAGACGCAATGGCTCATCTGCGAATCTGAATCCCCTGATACCGTTTGGATTTTCCGTCCAGGACGCTGCGCCCGACCAACCGTTGTGCCATGCCTGCGGGTCGGGAAAAGGGAAATCCCACTCCCGAACGTGACATAACTCACCCCGGAAGCAAGCTGCAGATCATGTCACGTCCGTGAAATCTCACAGGCGTGAACCAGCCCGTCAAGCAGGCGTCGAAGGCTCTACTTCGACGTCAGTTCATGGATCCGCAACGCTCGAAAATCCAGGTTCGTCGTGGGATCGTGCCCCTGCAGACTGATGTGGCCAGCCTTCAGACGCCTGCCGCGACGAGGATTTTCATCGGGTTCTCGATCGTCCTGCCAATTGACAACCTGATAGCCGTTCACGAAGGTCGCAAACCGGTCACCCTGAGCGATCAGCGTTTCCACCATCCACTCGTGGTCATTGGCGACGACGTATCGAGCCGCTGCCCGACGAAAGATGGCACCGCTACCGGAATCAGCTGGTTTGGTGCGGTCTCCATCGTTGAACCCATTCTGAATCTGCATCTCATACCCGTGTGAAGGCGTTTTTTCTGTTCCGGCCATCGCTCGGAAGAACACACCGCTGTTGAGTGTCTTGCCATTCACCCGCGCCTCGACGTGCAGGATGAAGTCTGCAAAAGCGTCTTCAGTCTCCAGAAAACCTGGTCCATTCGTGACGTGTATGGCGCCGTCCGTGACTTCAAACGTACTCTGACAGCCGGGGACTTTCCGCAAACCTGTCAGATCCGTTCCGTTGAACAAATCCGTGCTGTTCAGGGGCCGCAGAAAAATGTTGCGAAATGCAATTCGCCCTGCGTTCATCTGCAGACCGATTCTGCCCACGGAGCGTGGGGCGTCCGATTCGTCCGTAAAGTCAACGATTTTCTGTCCGTCAAGCTTCACCGTGATGTGCGAACCTTCGCAACGGATGTCAAAGGTGTGCCAGTCGCCTTCCACCGACGGAACATTTTCGGCGACATGTCGGCCAACAAGACTGCCTGTCTTGTGCGATTCATGCGAATCACAAATATTCAACTCGTACGTATCTCTTGCCGGATTGCTGGCACCTTCGGCTGTCCGCAGGAAGACTCCACTGTTACCACCTTCGGCCAGATGAAAATCACAGCGCAGTTGGAAGTCGTCGAAGCTGAACGGCGTCAGCAGCAGACTTCGTTCGCCGTTGTCTGCAACAATTGCGCCGTCCTCGACGTGCCAGTTTGTCTCCGGCGGCACGTGCCAGCCGAATAGAGTTGTGCCGTCGAACAGGCTGATCCAGCCTTCACGGAGCTGTTCATCGCTTAGATTCGGTTTCACGAACTTCAGCGGCACGATCGGTTCCGGTTCCGCTGCCACTTCGATCGTCGGCTGCGTCGAGGTTGTCTCCGTCGGCAGCGGCATTTCCTCTGCCGGCGGATGCGTGCTGGGGCAGCCGACGATGGCGAAGGTCAGTGTTGAAACGAAGATGGCTCTGATGGAAGCCTTGAGAATGTTTGTCATGGCGAAATTCCTGCAACGTTGCCTGTCATGGACGTGGCGTATGTGTTTTTAACAGCTGTCGTTCGATGGTGCTGACATCGATCGGCGAAGGGGGAGTGTGAATCGGATTGGCTGCAGAGTTGCACATGGACTGCCCACGGCGAGCCTCTTCGTCCTTGCGGGATCACTGCACTGCTGCCTCAATTGCTGCGGAGATACTGACCGTTGACACTTTATTCGGTAAGACACGACCTGTCACGTCGTCGCGGAAACATCGCGACACGCCGATCGAACGCGGTGGTATGAGAACTGAGCAGGCAGAACATGCGACGCGTCTGTCAGATACGGAATCTACCGAAATTTGTAGTCGCGAATGTCGCTGACTTGCGATTCACCGGTCTTTTCCAGACCATCCGCCCGCTGGCTTCCTTTTCTGACACCGGAAGTCCTAATCTCTCATCCGGCCAGATCAGGTCATCGGTAAGAACTTACAGGACAAACGTTAATGAGCAAAAAGTTGTGCCGTTGGGGAATCATGAGCACCGCCGGAATTGCGCTGAAGAACTGGCATTCCATTGCCGCCTCCGGCAATGGCCAGGTGGTGGCGGTTGCCAGTCGAGCGGTCGAAAAGGCCCAGGCTTTTATTGACAGCTGCCAGGCATCCGTGCCAGTGGATCACCAGGTCGATGCGCTGGGCACGTACGACGAGTTGCTGGGCCGAGACGACATCGACGCCGTTTACGTTCCGCTGCCGACCGGTCTGCGCACCGAATGGGTTGTGAAAGCGGCCAACGCCGGCAAGCATGTCATGGTCGAAAAACCGTGTGGCGTCACGGCCGATGATGTGCAGACGATGATCGATGCCTGCAATGCCAACAACGTCCAGTTCATGGACGGAGTGATGTTTATGCACAGCGCTCGTCTGCCTGAGATTCGCAGGACGCTGGACGACGGCACCAGCGTGGGTGAGATTCGTCGAATCGCCAGTCAGTTCAGTTTCTGCGCTGACGAAGAATGGGTGGCCAGCAATATTCGAGCGAGCAGCAATCTGGAGCCTGCTGGATGTCTGGGCGACCTGGGCTGGTACACAATTCGCATTACGCTGTGGGCCATGAACTTCGAAATGCCGACGGAAGTGCGTGGGCGAATTCTGTACGGTGCGAAGCGAGCGGATAGCCCGGATGATGTGCCCATGGAATTCCAGGGAGAGCTGCATTTTGCGAATGGAACATCGGCGACCTTCTACAATTCTTTTCGAGGTAACCATCAACAGTGGGTCAACATCAGTGGCACAAAGGGCTACGTGGAATGGAAGGACTTCGTGTTGCCGTACCTTGACAACACCGTGTCATTTGACGTCGCCAATCACAACTTTGCTGCTGACGGTTGCCGCTTCAACATGGAAAAATATCTGCGGACGGTTTCTGTGCCGGAGTTCAGCAACAACGCCGCGAATGCTCAGGAGACGAATCTGTTTCGCAATTTTTCGTCGCTGGCCCTCAGTGGCAAGGTGGATTCGCACTGGCCGGAGATCGCATTGAAAACGCAGCAAGTGCTGGATGCCGCCCTCAAATCTGCTCGAAACGGCAGTGACCCGGTGATGCTCTGAAGACCTCGCTGCATTGGCGGCTTGTCTGATTCACACGTCTGATGATGGAACACTTTGGATTCGATGTTCCTCGTTAGCCGGGCAACCGGCACGGAATGGGCTGCCCGCGGTTCTGCAGAACTCTGCCTGGAGCGGTCTGGACCTTGGGCTGCGGGTGCTCCAACGGCGTCATCTTTGCTGCATCGATCATCCCGTTTAGCAAAAAGAGGGCGGTTTTTGTCGACCGGTGCACCCTGAGAGTCTCGTCTCACCAGTATCGGCAGCGCGGAGGAGGGTTTCCAATTCAGGGAAAAAACACGGGAACGGAATTCAGCGGCGTTCTAGCGACAGCTTCTGTTGGTTAGACTTTCACATTAGCCTGCGGCCAATACGGTGGTATTTGCTGCTTTTTGGTCCCCAGCCCAGCGTGGAACCCCATGGACGCCGTATTTGAACTTCTTCAGAGTCTGGTCAACGTTTTCCGGTCATTACTGGACGTTGTGGTCGCCCTTGTGATGGTGATTCTTCCGTGGCTGCCGTTGCTGGCCTGGCTGGCCTATTGGTCACTGGCCGTCAACTGGGCAAAGGCCACCAAAATTCTTTGGAACGGCGGCTTCATCGGCGTCTTGCTGCTGATGTTCGTGGCTGTGCTTGTCTGGGGAGCCGTGGCTCCACCTGTTGACGGCACGCACTCTCTTTTTGGATTGGCCGTTAGTAACTACGCCGGCAAGTTCATCTACGTCACGATGCTGACCTGTATCACGCTGCTGTGTGGTTCTGTGCAGATGTCCGGGACATTCGGTTCATTGGTCAATTTTTCGAACGATGATGGGCCGGACGATCCCAGCCACGCTGTTTCTACTCACTAATAGTCCGAGTGGCTGTATGAGTCGACCGACGCCCGTTCTCAGCTTTTACTGTGAATTCGGGCGCTGTTGATGTCTTCGGCTTAAACCGGAAACCGACGCGGCGACAGCCCGGCCATCCTTGGACCCAACCGAAGCACGTTTCTTTGGAGACTTTCGCAATGCGGCACTTCATTCTTCTTGCCTCCGTGCTGTTCACCGTCACTCAGATCCATGCTGGAGACTGGCCTGGTTGGCGCGGGCCCAACGGCAATGGAGTCGCTGACGGTCGCAGTTACCCGACCGCATGGTCGGCAGATGATGTTGCCTGGACCTACAAGCTAAACGGAATTGGAGCATCGACGCCTGCTGTCTCAGGCGATTCGATTTTTGTCACGACTACAATTGATGGGAAAAACCGGGTCACGTGTGTTGGCCTGGACGGCAAGGAACGTTGGGCAGCAAAGCTGGGACGATCCATTGACGGCAAACAGGGAAAAGACGGGACAGGAGCTAATCCTTCGCCTGTGGTCGATGACGAACGAGTATTCGTTTATTTCAAGAGCGGCGACTTCGGGTGCTTCAGTCTGACCGGTGAATTGCAGTGGCAAACGAATGTTTTTGAACGGTTTGCGGAAGTCACCAGTGAAACGTTGTGGTGGGATCTCGGAACGTCACCGGTACTCACAAAAGAGGCGGTTGTCGTGACGATGATGCATTCCGGTCCTTCGTATCTGGCGGCCTTTAATCGAAAGAACGGCAAACTGCTGTGGAAACATGATCGTGTTACCGACGCTCCTCGTGAAGCAGCGCAGAGTTACACGACGCCAATCGTGACCACAAATCCCGCTGGCAAAGAGGTCATCGTTGTCACCGGCGCCGATTACGTCACCTGTCACGACGCAGCCCATGGCGACGAACTGTGGCGCGTCGGGACGTTGAATCCGGAACACAACGAGTATTTTCGATCAATCAGTTCTTCGGTGTCCAGCGACGGCATCGTGATCGCTCCATATGCTCGAGGCGGCACACTGACCGCAATTCGGATGGGCGGGGCCGGCGACGTGACGAAGTCGCACGTGATGTGGACCAATCCTGATACGGCGGCCGATGTTCCGACTCCTACGATCGCAAACGGCCGCATTTACGTGCTGCGAGACGTCAAGACGGCTCGCGGAACAGTCGATTGTCTTGATCTGCAGACCGGCAGAACAATCTGGACTGGGCAGTTGGAACGACACCGCATGACGTTTCGTGCTTCCCCGGTTCTTGCGGACGGGAAGTTGTACGTGACCCGTCAGGATGGCACAGTCTTTGTCCTTGATGCCCATGGTGACGAATTCAAGGTACTTGCGACGAACAAAATCGCCGCAGAGCATACGATTGCCACCCCCGTCTTTGTGGACGGGAAGATCCTGTTGCGAACGCAGGATCACATTTATCTGATTGAATCCTAAGGCCGATTCCTGTGTCTGTCTCGAATTGGCTGCCAGTCTCCCGAAATCGGGTAACTCGCAACTACGTTTAGTGAAGAGAAGCGATTTTACTTGCCGATTTCAGGTTTCAGGTTTACACTCCCGGACTTCGATCGTGAAAACGCTTCGTTTTTGAGTCAAGACCAGCGACCGGGACAGCGATCTTTCTGCTTCCCCCCGAACGCTCGAATGGTCTGAGGCACTGGCCTCGTTTTCTGACAATCTTCTCATTCTCGGCGTTGTCCGAACGCTGGTGTACTTGTCACCGGCTGACAACTGCTGAAAAGGCCACGAATCAATGAAAAAGGACATCCACCCGGAATATCGGGATGTCATCTTCCATGACACTTCCAACGGCACTCGAGTACTGTTGAAGTCGACCATTAAGTGCAAAGAAACAGACACGTGGGAAGACGGCACGGAATACCCGCTGTTCAAGGTCGAAATCACGTCGGCTTCTCACCCGTTCTACACTGGCAAGATGAAATTCGTCGACACGGCCGGTCGCGTTGAAAAGTTCCAGAAGAAGTACAACTGGGGCAAAAAAGCGGAAGTGGCGACCGAAGAAGCAAAATAGCGACTTCAATTCGAAAAATGACCTTGGGGGGCGTGCGCAGTGATCTGTGTGCGTCCTTTGTTTTTGGAATCTCTCGAACGTGGCACGGCCACACGCAGGTTTGAGCGACCACCTGAAGACCAGGGGCCCGCTTGTTGTGGATAGCACAGACGCAGGCAACACGGACGTATGTTTTTTTTCGAACCCCACCAACACCCTTCACTCAACGACGCCACCAACATGTTTCCGAGTCTTGAACAAAAACTTGAACGGTATGTCGAGCTGGAGAAGCAGCTGCTGGATCCGGATGTGCTGTCCAACGTCGAAAAGATGCTGGCCATACAGAAAGAGATGGGCGGGCTTTCGCGGATCGCCGCCGCCGTGCGTGTGTATCACACGTTGGAGGGCGACATCGAAGCCGCTCAAATGATGGTTGATGAAGAAACGGAGGCGGATTCAAAAGCGTACGCGCAGGAAGAGCTGGATGGCCTGCTTGCGAAACGCGAGGGTATGGCAGAAGAACTTGAAGATCTTGCCATGTCAGGTGACTCGATTTCTCGAGGGTCGCTGATTATGGAAATTCGAGCCGGAACCGGTGGCGACGAAGCGGCGCTGTTCGCTCGGGACTTGTACGAAATGTACATGCGATTCTGTGAATCGAAAGCGTGGAAAGTCGAATTACTGGAGCACAATACGACGGAACTGGGCGGAATTAAGGAAGTGGTATGTTCCATCAGCGGCGACGGTGCCTTCCACCAGCTGCAGTTTGAAAGCGGTGGTCATCGTGTGCAGCGCGTGCCGGAAACGGAAACTCAGGGACGAGTCCACACCAGTGCGGCGACGGTAGCGGTATTGCCGGAAGCCACTGATGTTGAGGTTGATATCAAGCCCGACGACCTGCAGATCGACACCATGCGGGCCGGCGGACCGGGCGGGCAGAAGGTCAACAAGACAGAAAGTGCCGTGCGTATGACACATCTGCCGACGGGCATTGTGGTCAAGATTCAGGATGAGAAAAGCCAGCACAAGAACCGAGCAAAGGCGTTGCGTGTCTTAAAGAGTCGAGTGCTTGAGTTTGAACAGGATGCTGTCAATCAGGAACGTGCAGAAACACGGCGGACGTTGGTTGGATCCGGCGACCGCAGTTCCAGAATTCGCACCTACAACTTTCCGCAGAATCGTGTCACTGACCATCGCTGTGGTCTGTCCATTCACAAGCTGGACCGCATCGTACTGGGTGAGATGCAGGAGCTCGTCGACGGACTGCTGGAGTTCGATCGCCAGGAACGCCTGAAGGGCGACGGTCCATCTTAGCGTGGGGCACTTCGTTGCACGGAGAACATGCTGCCTGCTGACATGAGACCACTCGCTTGTCCTGAGCGGGCTGTAACGTGGTGCCAGCGGCGGAGTTCTGCTACAAACTTCGACTGGCAGAAAACACCACTGGCGACAACACCTCCGATGAGCGATTCGACAGCCCCGACCGATGACGTGTGGACCGTGCAGCGAATTCTGCAGTGGACCGCCGATTTTCTGCAGCAAAAGGAAGTAGAATCGCCGCGTCTGGAAGCTGAACTGCTGCTGGCTCATGCCCGAAACTGTCAGCGAATTCGGCTGTACACGGACTTTGAAACTCCCCTGGCCGACGATGAACGTGCCCGTATGCGCGACTTCGTGAAGCGACGAGCCGGTCGAGAGCCTCTGGCCTATATTACCGGCCGCAAGGAATTTTACGGTCGGGATTTTGCGGTCGGAAGTGGCGTGCTTGTACCTCGCCCGGAAACCGAGACGCTCATCGATGTGTGCCTGGAACATATCCCTAAACATCAGGTGGTCAAAGTCTGCGAAGTCGGTTTCGGCTCTGGTTGCATTGCCGTGACGCTGGCGAAGCAGTGCTCGGGCGTGTCCGTTTCTGCGACCGACGTTTCCCGACATGCAATGAACTTCGCGACTGAAAATGTCGGCAGTCACGACGTCGGGCAGCAGGTTACGTTATCTGCAGGCGACGGTTTCAGTCCGTTACCTGACGAAATGGCTGGTCAGTTTGACGGCATTGTCAGCAACCCACCATACATTCGTGAAGATGAAATGGCGACGTTGTCGCCGGAAGTCGCCGTCCATGAACCTTTAGAGGCGTTGGTTTCCGGCGCTGACGGACTGGTACTGGTGAGACGCCTTATCGTCGAAGCCTTACACTGGCTGAATGATGATGGATGGATGGTCCTGGAAGTGGACCCGGCGCAGTGTGAGACGGTCGCGGGGTTATTCAAAACAGCCGGTTTTTTGAAAACCACGATTCATCGGGATTTGAGCGGTAATGACCGAGTGGTGTCTGCAAAACGGAGTTGAGGCATGGAAATGCTGGTTGTTCACGGAGGATGCACACTACGGGGCCACGTCTACGTCGATGGTGCAAAAAACGCGGCGCTACCAATCATGGCCGCGTCGATCCTGCTGGCCGGTGATATTCGCATCAAGCGTGTACCGGATCTCGTGGATGTTCAAACCATGTCTTTGCTGCTGCAGAGCCTGGGGGCGGAGGTTACACGCAATGTTGACACCCTGGACATCGATACCCGCGACGTAGCCTGTCAACATGCGGACTACGAATTGGTGCGGCGAATGCGGGCCAGCGTTTGTGTCCTCGGTCCGCTGCTGGCTCGATTTGGTCGTGCGTCGGTGTCGTTGCCGGGCGGTTGCAATATCGGCCATCGGCCGATTGATCTTCATCTCAAGGGACTGGCCGCACTGGGAGCGGATCTTCGTATCGAACGAGGGTACGTGATTGCAGAAGCGTCGCAGCTTCGTGGAGCAGACGTGTTTCTGGGAGGGCCCGGTGGCAGTACCGTCACCGGAACATGTAACGTGATGGCTGCCGCATGCCTGGCCAAAGGTCGCACTGTAATTCGTGCTGCGGCGTGTGAACCTGAAGTTGAGGATCTCGGTCGTTTTCTCAATGGAGCGGGGGCCAGGATCAGTGGACTCGGAACATCAACGGTTGAGATTATAGGGGTGGACGGGCTGAATTCGGTCACGCACACGGTCGTGCCTGACCGAATTGAAGCGGCGACGTTTGCCATCGCCGCAGCCGCAACACGTGGAAATATCTCCATTCACGATGTCCGTCCGGAACACATGACAAGCGTGATTGCGGCTCTGCGAGCCATTGGTGTCACGATTCATGTGGCCGCTGATCGCGTTGATATCTCCACCCCCGGACCTCTGCGTAGTGTCGAGTTGGTCGCCCGGCCGTTTCCGGAGATTCCGACGGATACGCAGGCTCAGTTTATGGCGCTGCTGGCCACGGTGCCGGGCATCAGTGTGGTCACTGACCGCGTGTTTCCGGACCGCTTTATGCATGCCTCGGAACTCGTGCGTATGGGGGCACAGATTCGCCGTGAAGGCGCGTCAGTCGTGATTGACGGCGGCGTTCGTCTGACCGGGACCAGCGTTATGGCCTCGGACCTGCGTGCGAGTGCGGCTTTGGTTATTGCAGCGCTGGCCGCGGATGGCGAGTCGCAGATTCGCCGAATCTATCACCTTGATCGTGGCTACGCGCGGCTGGAGCAGAAACTGAACGAACTTGGAGCAAACGTGATTCGCAGGCCCGACGATGCCACTCCACCGCAGCGTCCGCACTATCTGCAGAAGAACGCCGCCAGAAACGAGGAATCACAGGCGCACCTGAAATAGAACAACACGCACGAATGTCGGCAGCTGTCCGCCGAGTCGCTCTGACGTGTCTGTGCCTTCAGAATCGCAGTGGCACATCGGACGGGCGTATTTGCATGGTGCCGCGGCTGCGCCAGTTCACATCAAGTGATTGCAATTAGTGTTTGCAGTCGTCACAGCGCTGATCCGGCTGCCGGACTATGTAGGCGGGGCCGTACTGTGATGGCTCGTTCTTTAACGTGTACGTTGTGTATTCCATGCGAAACGGATCGCAGGGCCGAGCAAACAGATTGCCAGACCCACGCGGTCGAAAGACGTCAGGTGCGCAACGAACGCATCGCGTTAACGTTGCCACTTTGGGGCGATACCACGTCGTGTATGTGGCCATCGGCGATGAAAAATGCTTGAATCCGTATCCAGCTGATCCGGGACTTCCGGGACCAGGATACTGCCGGTATCGATCGAAGCCGTTGACGCCGTGGTACTGCGAGGTGGCGGTCGATGTGACTGTCGCGGTGTCTTCGGGTTGAACCGAATTCAACTCAGCATAGCCACGGCTGTGAAATGCGAGTATCGCGACGACAAAAACTGTGACCGGGGTGAGTGGGCGCATCCTGCTGCTCTCCGCGAATGGGTATCGGCCGGGAGCAACATTCCGTTTGCTCCGAATCCTCGTCAGGATCGACCGATCAGCTTGCGGAACTGGCGATTGGATGGAGGGTTACTGCTCCACAGCGGCAATTCAGGGACGGTTGAAGCCGTGTTGAGGATTGTCGGGGCTGTACGGCGTCCCGCCATAGGAAACGGTTGGGGCGTGAAAAACGAAGAATCGCCATCTTCCTGAGAGACGCCGTTGCAGCGCATTTGCCCTGGGGAGTGGCTTCCACCAACAGACACAGTTTTGCGGTGCTCTGACCCGCCAGGGCTAAGAATGGTGTTGCCTGCGAGTGGCGACAGGACGTTCGCCAACGGCTGATTGCCATGTGGGTCCGGTGCTTTCAGTATACGAAGCAGCATCCGGCACTCCAGACCCTGGTTTGGCAACAGCGTAAAACACTGAAGAACCGTTGGCATCCGGTGCCTAAGCGGAGGTTGGCGAAGAACCAAGGCCAGAGTGGTCCGACTGGAAAATCGATTGGTCTGAGCCGGTGTATGAGGATCCAATTCCGAAAAACACTTGTTAAACACGGATGACTGGGAAGATGGGTCGTCGCGTAGTGTTAAGGTTCTAAATTCTGTCATCTGTCGGTAAACTAAACGTTCGCTTTAGATTGGCTGGACCATCCGTCACTCTCATCCCACGGTGGCCGCGGACTTTGTCTATGAACCCATTGAATTCCGCAACGGTCGAAAGTGCAGTGGAACTGTCGGCGACGGACACTACGGAAACACGGTCGCCGACACCGGCTGGTGAATCTCAGCCACAGCGACTGTTGTTCAAGAAGTCTGCCCGCACATGTCAGTTGATGGGGGTGCGTATACGTTCAATGGGCGCTTACGTCCCGCTGCGTGTGGTGACCAACGGTGAGCTGGAATCTCAATACGGCTTTGAAGCCGGCTGGATTAAGAAGCGTACGGGGATTTTGGAGCGCCGCTATGCGGCAGCGGACGAAGGGACGAGCGACATGGCGGTCATGGCGGCTCGCCGTGCCATCGCAAACTCCAACGTCAATCCGGCCGACATTGATCTGGTCCTGGTGGCTACGTTTACCCCTGATTTCACGTGTCCTTCGACAGCCTGTCTGGTTCAGGAGAAGCTGGGGCTTGATGCCCCGGCGGTTGATCTGCAGGCCGCCTGTTCCGGCTTCATGTACGCTCTGGCGACAGGTTCTCAGTTTGTCGCGACCGGCAACTCAAAACTGGCTCTGGTCATTGGTGCTGACGTGAACAGCAGAATCGTCGAACCAGATGATCAGGGGACAGCGCCGCTGTTTGGGGACGCAGCCGGTGCTGTGTTGCTGGAACGTGGTACTCCTGAGCAGGGGCTTGTGTGTTATCAGTTAGGGGCGGATGGTGCTGGCGGCAGTCTATTGGACCGACCGGTTGGTGGGACACTTCGACCGGCGACGCCGGAGTTGATCGCCGAAGGTCAGCACTTTCTGAAAATGGATGGCCGCAACGTATTCAAGTGGGCGATACAGGTGGTTACGGAAACCATCGAGCAGATCCTGACGAAGGCTGATGTCGGCGTGGACGATGTGAAGTTGTTTGTGCTGCATCAGGCCAACATCCGGATTATCGATCATGCCATGAAGGTTCTGCAGATTCCACCTGAGAAAGTTTTCAATAATCTGGACCGCGTCGGTAACACGTCAGCTGCTTCGATTCCGGTGGCGATGGACGAAGCGTTCGAAAAGGGTCTGATTGAACCAGGCGACCTTGTGCTGATGTGTGGTTTCGGTGCGGGGCTCACATGGGGTACCGGATTGTTCCGCTGGTAAATGAATTCCGAACTTCAGTTCATTCGTACTCTGCAAAACAGATTTCCGGTCAGATCCCCTGTGCAGGTCGGAATCGGAGATGACGGTGCCGTCGTCGATTGCTCACAGACCGAGCGGCAGATCATTGTTATCGATATGCTGCTGGATGGAGTCCACTTCGACCTGCAGGAAACCTCACCTCAGCTTGTTGGTCGCAAGGCGATCGCGGTCAACCTGAGCGATCTGGCTGCGATGGGCTGCTGGCCGACTGCAGCATTCGTATCCATCGCTGTGCCGAGGTCGCTGGATTCTGCGGCTACGTTTCTGGAACAGATTTTTGCCGGTATCGAAGAACTGGCGACTCGCTGGAACTTCTGCATTGCCGGCGGCGACACAAACACGTGGGATGGCCCGTTTGTGATCGATATTTGTCTGACGGGAGTCCCGGTCGGAAAGCATCCGGTACTCCGGGACGCGGCTCGACCGGGAGATGTTCTGCTCGTTACCGGTCCACTTGGCGGCAGTCTCAGCAGTCAACGACATCTTAACTTTACGCCCCGCCTGGACCTGGCAAAGTGGCTGGTTCAGAATTTCGACGTCCACGCCATGATGGACATCAGTGATGGTCTGGCAATCGATCTTCATCGCATGATGGAAGCCAGCAAGACCGGGGCGGATGTGCTGGCAGAGGCGGTACCGATCCATTCGGACGCGATGACCGACGACCACGACTGCTCGTTGCGGCACGCGCTGGGTGACGGTGAAGACTTTGAGTTACTGCTGGCCATCAGCGTCGATGAATTTGAACGCCTCAGCTGCGACAGCCAGCGTCCACAGGACTTTCACCGAATCGGAATTGTGCGTAACGAACGACGTTGTCAATTGATTGATGACAGTGGTCTCGCCACTCCTTTGCACGTCGCTGGATGGCAGCACGATATGTCTTAGCCCAGCTAAGTCGTTTTCGTGAACCGTCCCGGCTCGTCGGCACGCCATTTTCTCAGGCTGGAACCCGTCTCTCGCGGCCACCGGTCAGTATGATTCGTGGACACACCGTCGACAGGGATCCGGATGCAGGGATGAGCGACAGAGAGCAGCGACGATACTGATTTGTTCGTGTCGTCGCGAATCCAACAGCCTTTCCCGGTGAGTCCGGGACTTTTCCTGTTGAAGTGCGTTGCCGAGGATTCAGGTCATGCGGCTGGCGAGAGCAACGTTGCTGTATCAGGCGCCAGTCGGAGAAGGCTGGTCCGTACCGGCATTGAGATCAAAGGCTGACAGTTCAGTGACTGTGTCCTGAACCAACGATTTCAATTCGTCCAGCACAGCCTGAGAACCTTCCGTGGACCCGGATGCGCCTTTGTCTTCCAGCGACTTGCTCAGGTGAGCAGGCTGGGGAGCACCGAGCGAAAGCAGCACGCTTTTCAGTGTATGCCCAGCTCGGTGAAGAGTTTTTGGATCGCCGTCGTCCACGGCACTTTGTACGTTGGCCAGCAACTGCTGCGATTCCTGGAGAAAGGCATCGATGACCGCCCTTAACAGCTTTCGATCACCGTCGACATTGTCCAGAGCATATTCCCAGTCAATCACTGCAGGCTTCTCCACATAAGTTTCGTCTGAACGTCTTGTTGCCTGTGGCGCGGCATGCGGTCCACGACTTCCCACAACATATGCCAGCATTTCTGCCAACTGCTTCGCTCGAATCGGTTTGGACAGATATTCATCCATTCCGCCATCGATGCATCGCTCACGATCTCCTTTCATGGCGTGAGCTGTCATGGCAATGATTGGAGTTGTCTGTCCGGACTGCTGCTGCAGTTTTCTGATCTCTGCGGTGGCAGCCAATCCGTCCAGTATAGGCATTTGAACGTCCATGAGGATGACATCAAAGCTTCCATTTGCATAAATGTCCACAGCTTCCCGGCCGTTGCAAGCCAGTGTAACCGTGTGTCCCTGGTTTTTCAGCACTCCTGAGGCCAGCGTTTGATTGACCAGGTTGTCTTCTGCCAACAGGACCGACAATTCCGTTGCCGCCGGAGTTGCAGCTTCAGCATCTGCCGGAATGGCCTCTTTTTTCACGTCCGTGACGCCCAGCACGGTGACGATGGAATCAAATAGTTCTGATTGTTTAACAGGCTTAAGTAAATGGGCGTTCACACCCATGCGTGAACGACGCTCAGCATCCCCGGGGCGGCCTGAGGATGTGAACATGATGATTCTCAGATCAGAAAAATCGGCGATCGATCGAATTTGGTCACACAGCATGAAGCCGTCCTGCTCCGGCATGTTGACGTCTGTCAGGACCAGGCTGAAGGATGGTGCATCTGCCGCTGTCAGTTGTTGCAGACCGGCAGCGGCATCGGCGGCTACCACGGCAATCATTCCCCAGCTGCTGCACATGTCGTGAAGGATTCGTCGGTTGGTCGCGTTGTCGTCGACAATCAGCACGTGAGTGTCGGACATCAGAACGGCATCGCGTCTGGCTCGGGAAACGTCATGAGCGATGCCCAGTTCCGTCGTGAATGAGAATGTGCTGCCCTTGCCCACTTCACTTTCACACCGTATTTCACCTCCCATCATGGCAACCAGGTGACTGGATATCGCCAGCCCCAGTCCGGTACCACCGTATCTTCGCGTGGTCGACGTGTCTGCCTGTTCGAATGCCGAAAAGACGTCTCTAATCTTGTCGGCCGAAATTCCGATTCCGGTATCGGTCACTGTTACGAGCAGGCTGGCGATGTCGCCCTCGGTCCGCTGCAGCGTGACCGTCAGAACAACCTCGCCGGCAGCCGTGAATTTAATGGCGTTGCCCACAAGGTTGACGACCACCTGACGCAGCCTTGCAGGATCACCGATCAGAAACTCAGGAACGTCAGACGCTACCGAAAATGCCAGTTCCAGACCCTGACGGTGTGCGCGAGTGCCCAGCAGCTTCATGGCGTCGCCGAGTGATTCGCGCAGATCGAAGGGGACTGATTCCAAGTCCAGCCGGCCCGCTTCGATCTTGGAGAAATCGAGGATGTCATTGATGAGTGACAGCAACGACTCACCGGACGCTTCCACTATTTTCAGATATTCGTGCTGCATCGGTGTAAGCTGTGTTTCCAGCAACAGCTCCGTCATTCCGATGATCCCGTTCATTGGTGTTCTGATCTCATGGCTGACGTTCGCCAGGAAATCACTTTTCGCCTTATTGGCCGCGTTGGCCGCATCGTGTGCGATTCGCAGCGTCTCTTCGTTCCGTTTTCGTTCGATGACCTGCCCCACCTGTTCGCCTACACTTTGAAGGATCCACAGTAGCGCTTTGTCTTCCGGGTGTTTCTGGAACGCAAAGAATTCCAGAATCGCCACAAGTTCGCCTCGGATGATCACAGGAAATCCAACGGCACTGCAGATATTCGCCTTGCGAAACGCTTCTGCGCGAGGCGACGGGAATCCGTCCTGAACGTCTTCGACCCACTGCGGCTCACCCGTTTTCCAGATCATGCCTGGCAGGCCCTGACCTCGCTGAACCCGAATACTGTCCGTGACATCGCGAAAATCGCTGATTTCCGTGCCTTTCTCGGGATACCAAATGGGAGCGGACACCAGTTGATCATCGTTGGCATCGTCGGCGTGTACGTAAACATGGCCAACCGTCCAGCCGGTCAGAATGCAGACGATGCTCAGGCAGCCGCTGAGCGCTTCTTCCAGCGAATCCGCTTCTCGTGCAAGCGATGTGGCCTGATGCAGTAAACCGGCCTCCATGGCTTTCCGGGACGCCGCCTGCTGAGCTAGTTTCTGTTTGGTAATGTCCCTGCCGATGCCAACCAATCCGATGACCTGATCATTCGCGTCACGCAGCGGAATCTTACTGGTCAGCATCCACAACTCCTGGCCGCGCTGATCGACATTGGATTCTTCGCGATCGATCAACGGTGTGCCGGATTTCAGGACTCGCTGATCATCGTCAGCGAAATGCTGAGCCACTTCCTCGGGGACGAAGTCAAAGTCGGTCAGTCCTTCCAGTTCAGAAAATTCGCTGCAGCCATACAGCCTGATCAATGCCGGATTTGCCATCAGGAATCGGCCGTCCGTGTCTTTGATGAAGATCACGTCGGGCAGGTGACTCATCAACGTCTGCAGGCGGTCGCGTTCACGAGCTAACGCTTCTTCGGCGCGAATCAGACTGGTGATGTCGCGCGACAGCCCGAAAGTGCCAACGACATTTCCTTCCGTGTCGTGCAGCGGCAGTTTTGTTGTTGAGTTCCACGTCGCGTCCCCGTCGCGCCATGTTACACGCTCAATTCGTCCGACGATCGATTCGCCGGTTCGCATGATGCGCAGTTCGTCTTCGCGAGCCTGATCGGCGTGTTCCGGGGTATAGAAGTCCGCGTCCCTCCGGCGGACGGCCTCTGACGCGCTCTTCAGTCCAAACCTGGTGGCCATGCTCTCACTGATCCGAGTGAATCGGCTGGCTGTGTCCTTGAAATAGATTGCGTCCGGAATGTGTTGCAGCAATGCCTGCAGGAGCGCACTCTCTCGTTGTTGAGCCTCCTCAGCTTCGACTCGGTCCGTGACAATCCAGAACAATACCTGGATGCCGACCACGTTCCGGTCTGCATCCAGTTGCGGACCCTTCAACCGTTCGACCCAGCAGACACTTCCATTGCTGTGGATATGCTGAATGACCCCCTGGAACACCGTTCCGTGTTCCAGCGTTTCAGCGTCTTCACGGGAGAACTGCTGCCGCTGCATTTCGTTCAGGACGATTGGTTCACCGCTCCTGATGAGTTCATCCAGAGTCGTATTGTGAAACTCCAGATACGGTCGATTCGCAAAGATCGGTTTGCCGGCCCTGTTCTTTCGGAGCAGGCACACCGGCAGGCTGTCGACCAGCATTTGATAGTCGGCCTGTGTCTGCCGCAGTGCCTCCTCAGGCGTATCTGACGAAATGTGGTTCATGACGAATGTGCGTTTTTGATCATAGTGATTCGATTGCCCCGTTCATTCCACTGGACCTCGTCCAGAAACAGTCTCATCATCATGATGCCGCGACCGTGCGGCTTCAGAAGGTTTTCGGGGTCTGTGGGGTCCGGCAGACGAGACGGGTCGAACCCCGGTCCGTCGTCCGTGATTTCGACCTTGAACTGCTGCGGTGATATTGAGGCGCGAACAGTCACGCGACGATCCATCCACGGTTGCCGGGAAGATCGTTCCAGCGCCATTTCATTGAATTGATCGCCATCCCCCTCCCGCAGTGCGGAATCCAATTCAAGGTTGCCGTGCAGACATGCATTCAGAAGTGCTTCTTCCATCGCGATGCCCAGGCGAGGGAGGTCGCTGTCGGCACATAGCCCGGTGGCCTGTGCGGCCTGGCGAAGAAACCTCGCCGTTGACGCCATGAGTCCACGGTCATTCTCAAGCTGAAACTCGTAATCGTCCCGACACAGATTTTTCAACAGCTCTTTGTGAGCCTGAATTTCGCCCTGTGCTGCCAGAACCCGTTCAATGTTTTCTCTTAGCCATTGTGGGCCGGCCGTCTTATTCACGTAGTTGGCGGCACCGGCTTTCATCGCTTTCACCGCGATTTCTTCGCTGCCCGTCCCGGTCATCAGAACTACGGGAACGTCTGAATGGTTCCGGCGAAGATCGCGGACGAGTTCCAGCCCGTCGACTTCGGGCATCTGAAGGTCTGTCAGCACCAGGTCAATGGCCGTCGCGGCCACGATTTCACTGGCTTGTGCACCGCCGGCAGCGGTGATGACCTCGTACCCTTCGCTCCGCGACAGCAAACCCGCAATTCGAGTGCGATCGGTGGCAGAATCATCAACAACCAGAATCACAACCACAAGGTGCTCCGAATGTTAAACGCTTATCGAAAGCGAACGACAGACCCGAACTGAATTGACGGACCGGTTGGAGAAGAATTGTGCAAAGGCGTTGATGGAAAAAACTCCCATTAATGTTCTGCATTCAACAGGGTGAGGCATGGTAAGCGGGCTGATTCGGAGTGTCTTGTCTTCACGCTGCTAACGGTCACACATCGACCTTGTCAGGATAATCATGTTTCCGCTTTCGTTGAACGACACTGAGTCCATCGACTGATGGATCTGACGAAAACCGTTTCCAGCGGGAAATCGATCGTCGGGTAGGCCGGTAAGGTCAGCAACAATGGAGTGATTGAATCCCTTGCCCTGGTCGGTAATACTGAAGTTGATTTCGACAGGATCGAGTTTGACCTCCAGTCTGATACGTCGGTCAGAATACGCCGGGTCAGATTTGTGACGCACGGCGTGCGCCACGTATTCGTCACGGGTGTGTTCCAGCGGCTGCGAGTTGGCTTCAAGGTTCCCGTGAAAGTAAGCGTTCAAAAGTGACTCGCGGACTGCCGTGGTCATCGACTGGATATCCGTGGGGGTGAATCGTTCAAAAGCCGAAAGCCGATCACGCAGGAAATTGATCAATGATCGTATCTGATCAAGATCATTCTGAATTTCGAATTCGCAGCGATTCTGCACGACGTAGTGCAGCACTCGTCGAGTTGCGATGACTTCCTTTTGCGCCGTGATGATATCTTCCAGTGCTGTTACAAGGTCGTCGGCCATTCGTCGCTTGGGCACGTAGTTGACAGCTCCGAGTTCGACACACTCGGCCGCAATTCTGTCGTCTCCCTGCGCAGTGATCAGCACCACGGGAACACCGACGAATTCCAGATTGATCTTCCGCAGAAATTCTCGCCCGTCCATGTTCGGCATGACAAGATCGGAGACGACCGCGTCAATTTGACGTTCGGCGAGCACATTCAGGCCGTCCTCTGCGCAGGATGCCTGAAGGACGGTCCATTCGGGATGTCGCCCCAGAATCAGGCCGGATCCACGAGTCCGGTCGGTCGCAGAATCATCCACGAACAGAATTGTCGGCCCTGTTGCTGTGTCCTGGCCTTTCAACGCTTGTTCTCCCATTCTGTGCGATACCAACCCAATCTGACTGTCAGCGATGATAACAAGGAGACTCTGTTCGTTTAAGCCGGAACTGCGGACGAGCCCAATCGCGGAACAATTCGGCCACGACCATGATGATTGTCTTTGAAAGAAACACAGAGATTCCGGTGATCTGCTGCCCGGACTTGAGCGTTTCAGTTGCGATGTGACTATCATATAGTCCGGTGGTTTGTCGTCTTTGGTATTTTATTGCCCGCGGAGTGTTCTCATGGCTGAAATTGTTCAGTGTTCGAATTGTGGCAAGAGACTGAAAATGAAAGCGCCGGCGGCGGGCAAGAAGCTGAGGTGCCCAGGCTGCAAGGAGCCGTTTGTTGCCGTTGGCAAATCCGGCGGCGCCAAAAAGAAACGCAGGCCACCGGCCGACGATTTTGATGACTACGGGGCAGACGATGACTTTGGCCACGATGGAGATGACGACGAATTCGGTGCGCCTGCTCGTCCACGAAAATCCGCCGGAAAAGGAAGGAAGGGCAAAAAGGCCCCAGCAAAGTCGAAGTCAAAGACGCCGCTGATTGCCGGGATTGCAATACTCGGTCTCGGTCTGGTGGGTGGCCTGGTCTATATGTTCGTGTTTGCGAACGGCGGCGA
Source organism: Fuerstiella sp. (assembly GCA_039831575.1). Taxonomy (GTDB): domain Bacteria; phylum Planctomycetota; class Planctomycetia; order Planctomycetales; family Planctomycetaceae; genus Fuerstiella. Next base: position 82,210 of record JBDONA010000753.1, read on the forward strand.
CGCCACCGCCGACAGTGATTCACCCGCCGCCGACGAAGTTGCCGCTGGCGAAGGTGCGGAAGATACGGAAACGGAAGCTGCAGGCGACACGGAACCCGGGGCAGGTTCTTCAGGTACGCCGACCGCGGTCGCAGGCGCATCGTCGAATTCTCAGGACGGCCCGGTGAATCTGGAGTGGTTGCCTCCGAACTCCGAAGCCGTCATTCAGATCGACGTTGCCCGACTGCTGGGCGGGCCTCTCGGACAACTGCTGCAGAACCCAATGGTTTCTCCACAGATTGAGCAGTTCAAACTCCAGACCGGTTTCGGACCCGAAGATGTTCAATCAATTACCGTCGGCGTTGGCGGCATTTCTGATGCGATTAGCCGCGGCACGCCTCCATCCCCCCAGGATTTGCCGTTCATCGTTGTCGTGCGAGCGAAGACTTCGGTTGACATGGCCAAGCTGCAGTCGGTCATTCCTAACGCACAAAGTGTCACGGAAGGACAGATGTCGTACCTGCGAATTCCTGAAGATCCTCCTGTCGCAATCTGGTTAGCGGACTCAACCACGGCAGTGATCGGGGCGGAGGAATTCGTCAAACAGGCTTCTTCGTTCACGACCGCACCGTCCGGAATCGACGCAGAACTTTTTGCCGGTGATTCAGCGATTCAGATCGTCTTCTCACCGTCCAACCCGGACGCCAT
>JBDONA010000972.1:0-5300 GCA_039831575.1 Fuerstiella sp.
GGACGTCGCGAGATCGGGCACGGCAACCTGGCCGAGCGCAGCCTGCAACCGGTCATCCCCGGCGAAGACACGTTTCCGTACACCATGCGGGTCGTTTCCGACATTCTCGAGTCGAACGGTTCGTCATCGATGGCATCGGTGTGTGGCGGTGCATTGGCGCTGATGGACGCGGGGGTGCCCCTCAAGGCGCCGGTCGCGGGGGTCGCCATGGGGCTCATCATGGATGAAGCCACCGGCCGCCACGCCGTGCTCAGCGACATCGCGGGGGCGGAAGACCACTACGGCGACATGGACTTCAAAGTCGCCGGCACCGCGGACGGGATCACCGCCTTGCAGATGGACATCAAGGTGGGCGGGATCACGGGTGAGATCATGCGGGAGGCGTTGAGCCAAGCGAAGGCGGGGCGGCTCCACATCCTGGAGCGGATGCAGGCCACCCTGAGCGACCCGCGTGAAAACATCTCGTCCTATGCGCCGCGGATCGTCACCATTCAAATCCCGGTCGACAAGATCCGCGACGTGATCGGACCTGGCGGAAAAACGATTCGGAGCATCATCGAACGCACCGGCGTCAAGATCGACGTGGAGGACGATGGTCGGGTGAACGTCGCGTCTAGCGATGACGAATCGGCGCAAAAGGCGCTCTCGATCATCGAGGAGTTGACCGCGACGCCGGAACTCAACAAGTCCTACTTGGGCACCGTGCAACGCATCACCGACTTCGGCGCCTTTGTCGAAGTACTGCCCGGCGTGGACGGTTTGCTCCACATCTCGGAAATTGCGCACTACCGGGTGAAAGAGGTGCGTGACGAGTTGCAGGAGGGCGGACAGGTCCTGGTCAAAGTAATCAACGTCGACCCGTCCGGCAAGATACGCCTGAGCCGCAAGGCCCTACTGGACAAATCCGAGAATGCCGGGGGCCCGCCGCCGGAAAAGTCGTAGGGTTTTCCGACGAGACGTCTGAACATAGGACGGATTAGGGCGCCCCGGGGCTCTGGTCCCCCCTGTGCCGGTTATCATAATACCCATTATCGGATCCGTCATGCCCCCCGAACCCCTGTTCAGGGGGCGTTAAGGCGTCGGGGGGCTCTAATGTTGTCTATAGGCACGTGATGTTGGTAGCGGTACGTCAACCACATCATTGCTGTAAATAGCTGATTCTAAATAGACTCCATTATATGTTGTCATGAGTTGCCCCCAAAGTTGCCCCCAGAACCGCGTTCCTGCGACGCCTGGCTCTTCCAGCTTGCCCCCCGCTGATACTCCGCCTCGCCAGCGACTGGGACGCCGCGCACCCGCGTGAGCCGTAACCCCCGTTCCCGCTGAACCCAGACTATCGACGGATTGTCAGCACACGCCGAGCTGCATGGCTGGACTGCGGCCTCAGATGGCCATCGAGAAGCGTCGACTCGGCCAGGAAGGTCTCAGCCATCGTGCGTGTGCTAATTTGTGCTAAAAAGTTGGACAGTTGTGCTCACCGGTGACCACTCAGGAAACTTTCTGTCAATAAAGACAGGCTGTGACCACGTGTGACTCGCGTTTGAACCTGACTGGGGGTCAGGGGGTCGCTGGTTCAAATCCAGTCATCCCGACCAATAAATACGGGGATCAATAGACTTTGTCGGTTGGGCCTTTTCCTTTTGGGTAACACATGGGTAACACCGCGACGAGTCCTCACGCTGGTCAGGAGCGACCAATAGCGGCTCTGATAATTTGGGTCTTGACGAGACAACGTAACCACGCTACCTTCATGGAACCGCACGCGAATGCGTGCGTCACGCAACGACGGACGATGCCGCGGGTGCCTCGGGGAGGCACATAAAGGGCTCCCGGGGGGAGCTAAACACCCATCGTCTGATCTAAGTTGCGGTCGTCCCCTGCCTCGGTGAGGTGGGATCGCGATGTCCCGGGGCGACTCACCAGAAAACTTGTTTTTTCTGAGGAGGCCGTCCCATGTCAGATCACAGAGCACCGACGCGCAACGCCTCGCCCGCGAGTGGGACGCTGCGCGCCCCCGCGTCGTACCTCCTGACGCTGGCTGGCAGGCGGGCAATGCGGATGACCGCAGGATGACCGGGAGGAATCCCAACTAGTCCCCCTGGGTCCTCCCGGGTTCCTGCTAGAACAACGGCAGATTGTCGACACAAGGGCAACGAAGCGGACAAAATGATGCTAAATTGTGTTGGTTTCAAAACGAGGCCTAATTTAGGCCTGAAGGACTGTCGCGGGACTATACGGAGCTGTCTCCGTTACATTGGCTAGTTGAAAAACAAAGGAGCGCTACATTATGTCAGTAGAAAATCTAAGTAACTTCATGGCCGCTATCGGTTCTTCAGATGACCTGGCTCAGCAGGCCGTGGTCGCGATTGATGGCACTGCTGATCCGTCTGCTTTTGTGGCGCTCGGCCAAGCAAATGGCTATGAATTCACCGTTGATGAAGTTGTTTCGAATTTCGACTCTACCGGTAGTGATGAAGGTGCCGGTGAACTCTCTGAGGCCGACCTCCAAAACGTTGCTGGAGGCGGATTTAGGAGACAAGCTGTTGGCACAGCGATGCTCAGTCGCATGGGAAGAATGAACAACGTGCCAGACTGGGCAAGCCAAACCTGCGCTGCCGCTCGAATGACACCTAATTTCAGCCTAAGAAATCGATAAGAACGTGCTTGGCTGGAAGGCCGTGATGGCCGTGTGCTAGGACATCGACGTCGACCTCCTGATCACCGCTGTAAGGCTTTCTGGTTGAAGGCGCCGGTGGCAGATCTAAGAGCAGCAGGCACAGCTGCGGATATGCTGGTTTGAGTTACGCCGATTCAGGTTACGACCGTAAACAGGCCAACGATACGCATGTGGACATAAATCTCGGTGTAATACCGCTCTGACCAGGACCTTGGTGCCGTAGCTTACCGTCTGATCCGCAGACACAGAAAAATATCAAACAATCGACTCATCCATAGCAGCGAGACACTTATGACTTCACCGTTTGGTTCATCAACTAAACCAAACCGCGCCCGGGACACCCAAGTGTCGGCAGCCGATCCAACCGAACTAAAGCCTTGGGCCGCTGGAAATTTGATCCATGTCGATTTTAACCATCAAGGCAACAGGGGAAAATTCGTCATCGATCCTGGTACACAACGGTGGAGTATTCTCACGAATGAAGAGGCCGCATTGCTCAAGCTCTTTGACGGCAAACGACCGCTGACTGACATCAAAGAGATAGCTGAAGCTAACATGACTTTGCTGGACACTCAGCATGTCGGCCGTTTGACTTTACGCTTATTGAAGGAAGGTCTTGTAACGCTACGTGAAAGAGACCACTCCAGTCTTACGGCGGAGATTGTCCGCAAAACTCCGATTGAAGCTATACACCTAGAAATAACCAATGCGTGCAACCTGCGATGTACGCACTGTTACACGACGTCTGGAAAGCCTGAAAAAAATGAGCTGAGTCATGATGAACTCAGAGACATTATTGACACCCTCGAGCCCCATACAGGAAAAAAATTGGCAGTGTCAGGCGGCGAACCGACTGTCCGGAAAGACCTGTATCCGCTGCTCGAATACGCAGCCATTGAACGTGGCTTGAGTGTTGACCTCTACACCAATGCAATGCTTTTCACAGACAAGGACATCGAAGTATTACAAGGTTTGGCCAACCGAGCCCCTCATCCCTTTAGCATTCAAATCAGCCTTGAAGGCGGAACATCGGAATCACACGACCTCGTTCGAGGCAAAGGCGCGTTTGACAAGACAGTCGAGATTATTGAGAAGCTGTGCTCTCATGGGCTCAGTCGACATATTATTTTGTTTGTGTGCTTGTCGAAAAACAACGTACATGAAATCCCGAAGATGTACCAATTCGCCCGTTCGAGAAAACTTGGCATGTTTAAGCTTTCGCAATGGCAGAAGCAAGGGCGAGCCAGCGACACAAGTTGGGAAGATCAATCGCCTGACCTTGATACATGGCTGTTTTGGGGTCAATGGGTACTCGACCAGGACCTGAGCCGCTCGGAGTTACCTGTGGCAGGGCCATTCTTTGGTGAACTCAGCAATTCAACGACAGGGTGCTATGAGATCAACGCGCCGCTCTTCCCCAAAGTACATTGCAACCTCAATATCGCTCCGAGAATTGACTCGAAAGGTAATACATGGTCGTGCCAAATGTTTGTGGAAACAGACGCTTTGGCTGGTAACACTAGAGAGAATTCAGTGAAAGATATTTTCGAAGGTCCGATCTATGCAGAGTTGCTAGAAACGGCAAAGACACGGACAAAAGTGATTAGTGAATGTCAATCGTGCCAGTGGCTCCCGGTATGCGGGGGCGGGTGCATCGGCCATTCACATGCAGAGACGGGTGATTTCGTTAGTAAAGACCTGTTTTGTGAGACGCGGAAGTATTGGTTTCAGGAGTATGTGGACCAGCAAGTAAAGCGGTATTTTTCAGACGAGAAGGCGTCGACGGCGTCCTGCGTTGAGGGGCGGCAGCCATTCGCCAGTAGTCTGCTAAGTTCGGCTAATGAGGCCGGCGTCCCGAACGCTCCAGCGGGTGCATTGTTCTCGATTTGAATGAAGAGGGTGACGTAAACAGGAGGTGTCAACGTTGGGCCGCTTGTTTCCAAGGGGCCCGCTGGTGCTGTCGGTGGACTACTGCTTTCCTTGGAACATGCGCTCCCAGACATTGCTACGGCCAAGAGCAGCATACTGATTGTCCATACTGCCTCTTTTTGTGCTCGGTCCCCCGACTGAGCTCACACCGCAAACCATTCTAGTTTCGACTCAGTCGGTATCAACCCTGCAGAGGCGAGACGCTTGACTTCAACGGTCTGTGAAATTGATCACAGAGCACCGACGCGCAACGCCTCGCTCGCGAGTGGGACGCCGCGCACCCGCGTGAGCCGTAATTCCTCACATTGAACCACCAGCCAGCAGTAGGATGGGGTCCGACACCGAGCAATCCATGTTATTGGGGATTCTACAGCCTCACCAACTGGTCACCACGGTCGCCACCGGAGGCCGGCGAGAACACGCGTGAAGCCAGGGTCGAGCCGTAGTGGGGCCAGATCGAGAAAGGCCTCGATGTCGGCGAGCGGGCTCTGCACGACGTTCTCCGACAGCATCCGGTCAAAGACCAACGCCGTTTCCGTCTCCCCGCCGCCAAAGACCCTGACGTCGGCAAACAGCGCCAGCCTTTCGCCCAGCGGAAACGCCACGTCCCCGCCGATGTTGAAACCGACGCTGTTGGTGGACGGCACGGTGACGCCAATCTCGTAGAACTCGGAGAATAGTACCGCGTGGCCAC
>JBDONA010000894.1:0-5261 GCA_039831575.1 Fuerstiella sp.
AGAGCATTTCTGTTGCTGCGTCCACCGGTTCGGTGTCGTCAGTTTGAATACTCATGATCGCAAACTCCGGGCCCAGTCAGAAGGATCCGTTGGGCGCTCATGACGAACCGTCCTGAGCTAGTAACCAGCAACGCAAAATACGTCTCAGTGTTCAAAACTCCATATGAATTCAGAGGTTTTTAACGCTGAAAAATGCGAGTGAGGACATCCAAGAGTTCGTGGCATTCCAAGATGAGTGACTGCGGTGTTCGCCGATGAGAATTTAGTTCCTTGCGAACGCAATTGACATTGGATTCCCGAAGGCATTCGATTTCAGAGTAATGGATATATTAGGGAATCGTTTTCAGGCCGTTGGTGGCTTAACAGCGGACCTGAGGGTCGTAGTTCTGCCAGATCACTTCGGTACGGTTTTGACCTGAGTTAGAGAACTGAACGTGGGTTGATCGTTCAACGCGGTGCCAGTCAGACAGCAGATCACGGTAGAGTTCTGAGTCATAGCTGCTGATCAGGACTTTACCCTTGCATTCACGGAGTGCGTTCAGGAGATCACGATGATCATCATCGGTCATGTCGCAGTCATATAATGGGCGGCTCTTTGCAGCCAGCGTGCTTCGGGGGTACGGAGGATCGCAGTAGAACACCGAATCGGGGCTGTCGTACTTGCGAATCAATTTCACGGCAGGAAGCTCTTCGATGACCACTCTCCGAAACCGGTCTGCAACTTTCGGTAGGCCGTCAATTGCGGACAGGTACTTGGAGATCGGCTCCGGCATTTCTCGACGACTACGTATGCTTGTCGCCCACGCATTTGACGTTACCGATTGGTCGACCATACCACCACGTGCCTGGCGACATCGAACAAAGAACCAGTGAGCCCTTTGGACGGGGTGGGTCGGTTCAGGTTGAGCACAGAATTCGGTGAACTCTTCGCGACTATAGGGAGTCAACTCGCATGCTTGCGTCAGTTCGGCGAGTTGCGTCGGATCGCGAAGTACTCGAAAGAAATTGACCACCCGTCCGTCGAGGTCATTGAACACTTCAACTTCACTGATGCTCTTCTTCAGGAGCACGTTGGCCATGCCGCCGAATGGTTCGACGTAGACGCGGTGTTGAGGAAGCTGTTCGATGATCCACCGGGCGAGATAGTATTTCCCACCGATCCAGGCGACGGGGGCACGTGGGCCTTTAGGGTTGTACGTTGTGCCGGGGCTCGATTCCATTTTGGGCATCCTGTGACTTGTTCAGAGCGAGTTGTAACTGCTGTTGCTACTTGCTCTTTGAGTCACAGACACTGAATGAAATCGTTCTTCAGGATGAAGGGAATCTGCAGTCGGGCGTTTAGTGTTGGCATTCAAGGCAGGCTCTCGGACGACTCGCGGTGAAAGAGTCGTGCTGCGGAGCGCTATCGCTGGGGTTATGAAGATCCATCAGTCAGGATCTCGATGCCCTCGATATGTCGCTCCGGCAGCACGATCAGAATGTCGCTTAAGTCAGGTCGTTCATGGTGAATGATCAAGTTGGACTTGGAATCAGCGACATTCATGACGGAAGTCCGGGGAGGCCTCCGCTCTCTCAACACGACGCCGACGGTAAAGCTGAATAGGGCGGGTGGGGCCATTGCGGTGAGGGTTGGGACGAGTTTCGTCAGGTGGGTCGAGTAGATTCTTGATCTTGCTGTCGGCCCAGCCTCGTTCCTTCAGTTGCGACTTTGAAAATAAGTCAGGCATTATGGGTTCCAATCGAATTCATGAGTTCATCTAAAGGGTGTTAGTCGTGCGGACCTTTGACTGGCTACCACACCTGTGGCCGTATTTCTTACAGACTGAAGACGACGCCCGATCTAAAGTGATGGTAGTGGGAGGGACTCTGGAATCGGTAACGTCTCCGGATAGTTCGAATGTTCCGCGTTTGCCATGTTGCTTTGAGAATCATTCATCTTCAGCGATTCGAGATTCCCGTAGGGTCAAAAAACTGAACCGACGGCAAAGCTCTTTGACAATCAGGTGTTAGAAATAGAAATCGTTCGCGATTTCGGCCGTGCGTCGGCCAGAGATAGCGACCACTGACCGTGGAATTGGTGTCGATTCACGGTGAGTGCGCACCTTCACCGCAGAATGACCACGATTCGGTGCAGCTCCGAATTAAGCGGCGCGTCGATGGTAGTACTTCAGCATGCCACCAAGCCGTTCACGGCATTCGATCTTACCAGCGACGGCACCAACATCCTGATCAGGCTCGATGAGCTGGTTGCTCAGACCCTGATGGTTTCTCTCGCCATGATAATGCTGAACGAAGTTGGTAACAGCTCGCTCAAGTGACCGCTGACCGAAGAAGATCATACGATCAAGGCACTCGGACTTCAGACTTCGAAACCATCTCTCCATGTAGGCGTTCAAGTTGGGACTCTTGGGTGGCAGCAGGACGACTTCAGTGTCCGTGTTCTGCTCCAGGAATTCCCGCATGGCGATGAAGCTCGTATCGCGATCCACAATGAGATGCTTGGCGTCTTTCAGGAATCCGTCAGTTTCCGATGCCGAGAGATGAAATCAAGCGGCTGAGATGCGAGACTCTGGCGTGCCGTAAGTACCGTGTTTCACGGCGATTTGAGCACGGCGTAGTTTTTTGACCCTACGGGTGCCGACACGTGAAATCAAGCGGCGGAGATGCGAGACTCTGGAGAACCATAAGTCCCGTGTTTCATGGCGTTTTGAGTTCGGCGGAGTTTTTTGACCCTACGCGGTCGATGTGATCGAAGCAGGTCACCGCAAACAATGCAGTCTTAGAAAACGCTCGTTTTTTGATACTACGTCGACTGCTCACCGCATTCTGTGAAAAGTCTGGGCAATATCGAGAAGGCAGTGAGTTGACGATCGGCTCTGCCTGCAACTGTTTTGCGACGGAGATAGCACAACCTCATTCAATCACGACTAACGCGTCCGGTAGTTCGTTGACGTCGTCCTCAGCACGAGGCAGCAGAGGGGCGAGACGCCGACCGAGCGAGGTGGCCGTTACACACAGCGCATCGATCACGGTCCCCTCGTGCAGGCGCTGCGTCAACTCATCGCAGAGTTCGTCAATCTGTTCCTGTCCAAGCTTGCCGAGGATGCTCCGGTCGGCGATGACTGCCGCCATGTGCTCGAACAGTGAGACATACAGCAACACCCCCGACCCGCCGCCCGTGTGGTGAACACGTTTGTCGAAGAAAACTTCTCGCGCCCGACCATAAACTTCTTCGCGCATCTGCGTGCGTGGCGTGAATAACCGCCGCAGCCAGTCGATCCTTGCGCCGGCAAACGCACCTGCCACGAAACCAACGAGCGCCCCGGCGAGCAGCGCAACGAGTTGCCACACCGGCGCGCGGGCATCCCAGTTTCCTGCTTCGATTTTCGGCAGTGGAAACACCAGCCACACGATGATCATCGTCATAGCCGCGAACCACAGCCCGACGACGTCCTCTGGACGGTCGTAGCGACCCGAACAACGGGCCACAACCGGCAGGATCTCGGCACTGGTCGCCGATTCGGCTTCCCGAACGGCCTGGTTGACACGTTCGCGATCGGCATCGCCGAAGATTTCGGATGTAGCTGCCACAATTATTTTCTCGTTCATTTTTTTCTCGCCTACCACGAGCCGCTCGCACCGCCGCCGCCCGAGAAACCGCCACCGAATGAACCGCCCGAAAACCCGCCACCACTCGACCTGTTTGTCGCCATGTGATACAGGATCATGCCCACAACGCCGAACACACCTGCCCACATCAGCCAGGCCCAACCACTCGATCCCCGACGTATCAGTGAAACGATGGTGAACACCATCAGTCCGAAGAAGACCGCCCCGATAATGTAATGCGAGGCCGGCCTCGGCCGGGTCGGCAGCTGCAAATCACGGGCCATTTTGTCCAGCCCCTCGACGCCGGCCGCTATCCCGCCCGAGAAGTCCCCGCTCTTGAACTGGGGAATGATCCTCTCGTCCATGATCTTCTGCGCAACGGCGTCCTTCTCGCGCTTCCACCCGGCTCCCAGTTCAATCCGTGCTTTGCGATCCTGTTGTGCAACCAGCAGCAGTATTCCGTAGTTCCATTGCGTATCACCGAGCTTTTCCGGGCCGACGCCCCACTGGTCGAACAGCAGCCGGGCGAACGTCTCGATTCGCAGTCCCGTACCGCCGTGCTGCGCCATCGATTCGATGGTCACCACGATAATCGGGGCCGCCTTGTCAGTCAGCAGCTTATCAGCGAGTTGCTTTATCTTCTGCTCATCGGCGTCATCGATTATGTTTGCCGTGTCGAGCACGAACTCGCGATCACCGGGTCGTTCGAGATTGATCTGACCGGGCATTTGTGCGTGCGCCGTCCCCGTCAGCATCATCGGGGAGACGACGAATAACAGGCACGCAAAGTAACGGACGAATAGATTCATCAGTATGGGCTTCGTCATCGATCAATATTCGTTCGGCTCGGGGACGGCGGTTCGGCACTGGCTGAGAAACGTTAGCGAAATCTGTTTCGCGGCATATTGGGAATCACTTCGTTCGACAGTGTAACCGGCGGCCTTACTGGATCACAGGCACATTAAAACAACGCAACTCTTCGTTGACCACTGGCTTGATTGCCGGGCCCAATCGGGTCACACAGCGTGTGCCGTCAATCGTTCGTTTGATCGTTCAGCAGATGCGACAATTCTTCTCGGTCAGGCACACCTCGCCAAATGACGGCGGATTCCGACAAACCGTATGGTCCAGATGACACGAAATTCGTGCGTCATCAAACGTATGGGAATTCGGGAACCGTGGTATCAATCGGTCGATTGTTGACTTGTCGCAGGAAACAAGAAACCCGTCTGACGAGTTGATGGCACGGTGAGAATGTCCGTGCCGCCATAACGGACTTGCAATTCTGCTGCGTGACCAACACGGCGACCGAGCACGCAGCACGCGACTTCTGCAGCGTATTTCACTGACTTGTGGCCGTGGCGAACGTCTTTCGACCTGCGAGAGTCGCTTCCCCACGAGCCACACGATCACATCTTTTTGAAGACTGCTGCTAAAGCGTTAACCACATGGCAAGTGCCCTCTGGTTTTTTGCATGTTTCCACCACGGCATGACAGCACCCGGTGGGGCCACTAATCGCTCCGGGTCATTCGGATGGCCTGTAACGCCTCGAAGTTGCTGGCTAGTTCTTCCTCGCCGACAGGCGCTTGGTTCCTGCTGAGGAGGTAGGCGAGGACGTCAGCGTACTCAGGGGGAGTCAATCTGTCTCTGG
>JBDONA010000171.1:0-23080 GCA_039831575.1 Fuerstiella sp.
TTCGAGCGCGCCTGCACGACGCCGGCTACGTGCATATTCCCGAAGGCGAGCGTGCCCCCATTCCTTCCGGCTGTCCGATTCTGATCGATGAAGCTCAGCGACTGACACGCTGGCAGCAGTTTCAGGTCTTTCGGTCGAACGTACCCCTGGTTTTGGGCACTCACCGGGACTTTTACAGGCAACTTCGTTTCGCCGGGCGAATTGTGGAAACGATTGAGGTGCAGCAGGGCACTGATGTTGAGCGATTGCATCGGCTGCTGAATGCTCGAATTCAGTGGGTTCGCCGCAGTGATGGGCCGATCCCGTCGATCACTCCAGAGACAGCCGATCGTCTACGAAAGGAATTCGGGGCAGACATTCGCGGCATATTGCATCAGTTGTATGCGGTGTTTCAGAATTTGAATGAGGTCGCAGATTTGTAAATTCAGGGCGACGTCTGGCCTGCATTGTGCACGACGCAGGCCGGACCGAGGCCGACGCCAATGCCGGAGCAGCGCAAACGGGATTTTATCGTGATACAGTCTGTTCGGTCCGACATCCGAAAGAATCGGCCGATGTTCCGGCAGACACACGGTTTGCTCGATCCGGCCTACAAATCCGTGCGCAATTGAGGCTAGTCTTAAGGAACTGTTATGGCCAGGTGCGACATTCGAATCACCTTCGACAGCCCCGACCGCATCTATCGTGGCGGCGACACTGTTGTCGGTCAGGTACAAGTTCAGGTCAACGAGGACATTCGCTGCAACGGTATCGTACTGACCCACTACTGGAGGACGCATGGTCGAGGTAACACCGCTCGTGGCCAGAAACACGAAGTTCGCCTGTCGGAAACGGTGCCCCTGCAGGCTGGCGAAGAGTTGCATTTTCCGTTTCAGTTCGTGTCAGAAATCTGGCCACTGACATATCACGGACACTACATCAACCTGGATCACTTCGTCCACGTCGGCGTCGATGTGCCATGGGCCATTGATCCCAAACACGAAGAAGAATACATCCTGCTGCCTGGGGAGCGACCGCCGGAGTTCACGGGTGGTCGTGGCGAAGTCATCGAGTTCGAGAAAGAGGCCACTGAAGCCAAAGGCATCGTAAAGGTCATTCTGATCGTCGTCGTGGCCATGTTTCTGGCTGTTCTGGCAGCGTTCGCCGTAGTCCTCATTCCCGTTTTTCTGGTCGTTGGCGGGATCTACTGGATCTGGAAGATGATGATCGCCAGCCGGGTCGGAGAAGTGGAACTGAAGTTGCCTCATGTTGTCGTCGGCCCCGGTGAACAATGGCCACTGGAACTGAGCTTTACACCAAAGAAAACGTTCCCTGTCAACGGGATCACGCTGAGGATCTTCGCTCAGGAAGCAGCCACTTCCGGAAGTGGAACGAACAGCACGACTCACCGTCATACGGTGTACGAAGAAACTCACACGCTGCATCCCGCCGGAACTCTGCTGGCCGGCGAACGGTTTTCGGAACAATTCCTGATCGATTTCCCGGAAACGGATGCGTTCAGCATTGCCGAATCCGATAACAAAATCGCATGGTCGGCCGAGATCAGAATTGACATTCCGCGTTTTCCCGACTGGTCAAAAAAGACTGAGCTGCAGGTGATCCCGCTCATTTTTCTGGATGCTGCCGAACCGTCTGTCATGGAACTGTTTTCATCTGCGGTCGATCATCGGTATGCGGCTCCTGCTGGCACGGAGAATATGGCGGAGTCAGAAGAGCGGTGGTCAGACACACCAGAAAGGCCGGACACTTCGGGCACACCGGATAGCTCGGACAGAGTTGGTGTCGACGTGGGTAAAGATATGACGTCGCTGCTGGCGATCATCCATGAGATCGGGCAGGCCGGGCGATTTGGTAATGAACGATCTGAAATTGTCGCGGCGACCGAAGGGCATGCCTACGACGTCGAGGTCCTGATCGATCGCGTCTCAACCACGTTTGGTTTTTCCGGCGACGACGCCCGCTTTGAAAACGGGCGAACGATCATCGGCACGATTGCTGGCACAGACCAAAAAGTTCAGCTGTTCGCGGCAGATACCAGCAACGATGCACTGGATTACCTGGCCCGCGGGGGATCATGGCAGACGCTGGCCACCGTCAAAAGCTGGGATTCGCTATACGACCGATTAGTGCTGCATGAGGTTCCGGTCGACTAAACGGAAACAGAGATACAGCCGATTCAGGTTACCCATCTACCGATCCGTGTTTGAGAGTCGTGACACGTGCTGACTACGCACGATCACATTGTTCTTGCTGCTGTCACAGCCCCTCACTCTTCTTCTTTGCCGCGGATTGTTCAATCGCTTCCATGCCTTCGGCCATTGCCTCGGCGGCAGGTCCGCGAGCGTTTTCGACCAGATGATAGAAGTATCTACTGATTTCCCAGGGTCGTTTGGAGTTCGCCGCCAACTCAGGCCGCAGCGTCTTCAAGACAGCCTCGACAGCCTGCTGCGATTCCACACCGACGTTGCAAAGCGCCACAATGACGGCTTCTCGGACCTCGAGGTCTTCGCCATCGAGTAACGGAATCAGAGTGGGTATTGCCCAATCCGCGACTCGTGGCCCCATTTGGGCGATTCGCCCGGCAACGTCCTTTCTTTGCTCGGACGTTCCGTTGTTCAGAACCTCCTGAAAGATCGGCACGGTAAGGGAGTGTTCCGGATCGATCCTCCACAATGCATTGGCCGACGCGATCCGCGACTGGGCACCGAACACTTCATCCTGTGCGGCTGCCTCTAACGCTGGTATTGCATCTTGTGCGAATGGCCCCATCATGCCCAGGGCACCTGCGGCACTGACTCGTACCGGCCAAACTGCATCCTGTAGCAATGGTATGAGGTCCGGGACCGCATCACGTGCCCGCGGACCAATGCTTGCGAGCGCCACGGCAACCGCCTTTCGGACAGAACGTGGGATCTGTCCCTGCCCTAATTCGTTCAGTATTTTGTCCTGAACGACCAAAAGATCTGAAGCTCCGTATTCATCGTTCTGCTCCACTCGACTGCCAGCCACATCGCCATGATCACGCAACAGCTTGCGGAGAGCTGGAATCGCTGGCCAGGCCAGCGGGCCGATCTCACTAAACTCCGCGGCCGCTCTAACTCTGACTCTACCATTGTCATCGTCCAATAACTCGATCAGCAAAGGCAAAGCCGTTTCAGCCACAGAGTTTGACCACGCCCCGTCCCAGTAAGCGTGTTTCCAGATTTCAACGTCGTGGAGGGAAGGAGACCCTGGCATCGTCTTCTCTTCCTGGGAAGCCATGTAGATTTCATAGCCAAGCCCCGCGACCGCGCATTCTCGCGTGGCTGGATCTTTATGTCGCGCACAATCGAGTTTTGCGGACAGACGTCGTTGGGAAAAGTCGAAGCGTGTGTGTGGCAGGGGACCTCCGTGTCTGAGATCTGCATACTGCCGGGACGTCACTTTCCAGACGGTATCCAGATAGACCGAGTCCCAGACAAGCTGGCAGAAGAACGCCGCAATCGGCAACATGGCCACCGGATAGAGCAGTGCTGATCTACCCCAGCGAAACCAGAGTGCTCTGATGATGATTGCAAAGTGACCAACGACTGCCAGACCCGCCACCATCAGGAACATTTCACCCATCGTGCTCAAAAAACTGATCATGCTGCAGAATGACACAATCAGCAGTAAGAATCCCACCACGACACGGCCACGTATCCGCGGTAAAGGCGTACTCGATCCTGGTCGCTCTCTTCGCAGAGCAAACAGGACAGATAAGGCCATCAGAAAAAGTCCGAAGTGGCGACCAATCATCAGGAAGCAGCTGAACCAGAAATCAACAAGCCACCAATCAACCCATGCCGCAGCAACACATAATGCCAGCAGGCCCAGAGAACGGATCCTCAATCGGCCTGTCTGTACCCAGCGAACTGCCAGCAGCAGCACAATGTTTACGATTGTTTCAACGGGGCCGAGGACGTTCCAACTGAAGGCGACAATTAGAAGCAATACGCTTGTTGCGATGTTGGCTTTGTTCATTGACCGTGAGCATTTCCGTTGAGTTCTTTAATGCGTGATGGCTTCTCCTGCAGAAGACAGTCTTCTTTGAGTAGGAACCACTTCGTATCATGAATGCAGCAACCGCCGTGTCTCCATCGTATTCAAATGTGAGTGCGACTGCGAACAAGGATTTGAAAGCTGGTTGTCAGTGGATCAGCTGGTTGGAGCTGATTCCTGATGCCAAAGTTCGCCATTGGGGCTGCCGGTGCGTGGACATCGTGCAGACTTTTCAGGGGCATATATTCATCGAAGACAGGTTCGACACTCCGAACAGTTTCGTCGTCTGCGTGGACAGTTTCGCACACCTTTGATGTCTTTTCGGCGGCTGCGGTCCGGGCGTCAAATGACGTGTCGTCCGCAGCTGAAGATCTCAACGTGCAGGTCGTCCCGGCAGTCACTTCAGCCGTTGTCCCTGCCTCTGCCGCAGCCTCAACCTGCCTCAAGCACGCCGCCAGAGAACCAATTGCCTGCTGCAATGAGACGGCCCAAACTGTTCTGTTGACCGATGTGTCGATCGTGATTGTTCTTTCCACAATCTGCGACACGTCCCGAAATGCCCACTCATCCCTCATTGAGCCGTCGACCACAGTCTGCCGTCCGGGAAGTGGCACTCCCGCAAAAAAGAGCTGCCGAAGCCGCCAACAAATCCGATGAATCGCTTCGGATCAGCGTCTGTCAGGCGTAGAATGTATTCCACTGCACAGAGCCGCGTGAGGTATTCGCGGCCTAAGGGAACAGGACTGTGCACAGCAGAGCCACGAATCATGAAGTTGCAGAACGAGTGCGAACAATGAAAACGGGTCGTTTCACCGGTCGACTTCTGTCAATGCTGGTTGCTGTCGGATTTGTGCTGCTGATCCCCTCAGCCGCACCTGCGGATAAAGCGACAGATGACTTCAATCTGGCGGTGAACCTGTTTCGCAAAGAACGCTGGAACCTGGCGTCGGACACGTTTGGCGCATTCCTGAAGTCGCATCCACAGCATCCGCGGGCCGGTCTGGCTCGGTTGTATTACGGGCTGTCCCTGAATTCGCTGGAAGATTATGGCCCGGCTCGGCAACAGTTTGAAACGTTCATTGCGGACAATCCCAACAGCCGCAACATCGCCGATGCAAAATATCGGCTCGGCGAATGCAGCTTCTATCTGAAGGAATATCCCACAGCGATTGCTCAGCTGACGGACTATTTGTCCCGGCACTCGGGACACAACCTGAACAACTGGGCCAGTCTGATGCTGGGCAACAGTTACAACTCAGTCCACGACTGGTCCAAAGCAGAACCGATCCTCCGCGCTCTGGTGGCCGTGCCGCCTGAAGCACAGCTGATTCCGGATGCCACGTTTGCCCTGGCAAGATCTCTGGAGGGGCTGAAGAAAAAGGACGAGTCTCTGCAGCTTTACGCACAGGTTGCGGCGCGAAAAGTTGCCGTACTGTCGGCCCGCGCGCTGGCGCGAATCGGCACGATGCACTTTGATGACGGCGAATTCGAAAAAGCGAGCGAATCGTACGACCGTATTGTGGCGGAGTACAACGGCCAGCCAATCGCGAACTCGGCGGCACTACAGTCAGGTGTGGCTTCGTTTCGACTTGGCAAACATGAAGCAGCGCTGGCCAGCCTGGAAAACGTTGCCGCAGAATCGAAGCTGTTGCCACAGGCCACAATGCTGAAGGGTTTGTGTCTGCGGGAACTCGGCCAGCTGGATAACGCTCGCAAAATGCTCTCGAACGCGTATGCGGCAGCGGGTGATACTCCCCTGGCCGCGGAGATTCTGTTCAAGCGTGCTCAGGTGGAACAACTGGACGACAGAAAACAGCTCGCCGCCCGGATGTTCCGCGATCTCGCCGACCGCTGGCCGCAGGATTCGCACGTTTTCGATAGCTTGTTTAACGCGGTTGAGCTGCTGATGGAACTGGAGGAACTAAAGACGTCTCGCAGTCTGTTGAACCGGCTCAGTACTGATTTTCCGGATCAATTAAAGACGCCACGAGTTCAGATTCTGGTCGGTCGTATTCTTCTGAACGACCGGAAGCCGAAAGATGCGGTGAAGGTGCTGCGAGCAGTCATGGAGTCCGCCGACGTGACTTCGAAAGACAGCAGTCTGGCTCGTTACCATTTGATTCGGTCGCTCCATCAGGACGAGCAGTTCGAGATGGTGCTCACGGAAATTGAGCCCCTGCGCGAGAAGCTGCGGGATCCGATGTACGCCGATCTGGTCGGAGCGCTGGCGCTGGCCGCCATGAGTAGTCTGGAATTGAAACAGTATAGGGACGTTCAGGAATTTGCTGACGAACTGCTGCAGCTGCAGCCGGACAACACACACGCGGCCGACGTGTTGGCAGTTCGAGCCGTCGCGTTCAGCCACCTGAAAGATGTCCGTGGGGCGAGGGCTGATCTGGATCGACTGGTCAAAGAATTTCCGGAGAATCCGCAGACATGGATGGCGGTTTTACAGTCGGCAGAAGCGGCTTGGCAACACGAAGACTACGTCGCATCGGCGGCGTTGTTCGAAGTCGCGGCGAAACATGAGCCGGACCGGAAAGTTCATGCGGCCGCTTTGTCCGGCGCCGCATGGAGCCGTTATCGCCTGAAAGACTTCGTGAAATCGGAACTGTTGTTCTCACAGTTCTCGCAGGAATACCCGCAGTCTGACAGTGCAACGGAATCGGCATACATGGCGGCTCTGAGTTTATTCGAAGCGGGGGACGGTAAGTCGGCTGCTCCACTGTTTGCGGCATTGCACAAGCAGCTTGCGGAACAGGCCGTGAACGATCCCGCGGCCATTGACGCTCCCTGGTTGCTGGATTCAGGGCAGATGTTTGCCCGGCTTATTGGTCAGGACGGTCAGGTCGATGCGGCTGACAAAGCATGGGAGGATCTTGCGAAGACCTTTGCGAAGTATGATCGTCTGGACGTCATTCTGGACGAATGGGCCTACCTGAATCTACAGCACGATCGGTATGAGCGAGCGGACGCGATTTACCACCAACTTCTGGCTGATTTTCCGAACAGTCCGTACGCTGGTCAGGCACGGTTGTCACTGGCCGAAAGCAAAATGCAGGCGAGTGAATTCGAAACCGCTCTGCGCGAATTCACGGCGATCGCGATGGACAAACGGTATCCTGAATCGGCCAGAGAGCCGGCGATGTATCATGTCATCGACATCAGCGCCGCTCAGCGAAAGTGGCTGGACGTGCTGAAGTTTGCAAAATTGTTTGCAATGGAATTCAACGCCAGCCGACACGCGTCGAAAGTACAGCTTTTCTACGGCGAAGGGCTCTTGGATCAGGGCAACCTGTCGGAAGCCGAACAGGTTCTTCAGGAACTGCGCAAAGAAGCGCTGGAAGGGCAACTTGCTGCGTCCGACTGGACCGAACGTATCTGGGTGTTGCTGGCCGAAGTTGCACTCACGCGGAAGCAATATGCTGACATCGATTCCATCGCCGATGAATTGGTCGCACAATCGCCGAACTCACGTTTTCTGTTTCAAATGAAAGATGTTCAGGGACGACGATGGAAGTCTCAAGCCGCGCCGGATTTTGCGAAGGCTCGTGACTATTTTCAGCAGGTGACGCTGGACGAAGTCGGACGCGGCACTGAAACGGCAGCGCGATGTCAGTTCCTGATCGGTGAGACTCTGTTGCTGGAAAACCGCAGAAAGGAAGCGCTGACAGAATACCATCGCGTGTACCTGAACTATCAGGGAGCCGACGAATGGCGAATGCGAGGTCTGTTTCAGGCGGCTGGGTGCGAGCTGGCACTTGGGGATAAAAGCGGCGCCGTGCGAAGCTACCAGGACCTGTTAACTGACTTTCCGGATTCGGAATGGGCACAAAAAGCTGCCGAAAAACTGAAGGAAATCGTGCCCACGTCAAAATAGGATGCGAGCCATGCCACGATACGGGAGATTAGGTAATTCCCTCACGCCAATGTCGTCCGCCGCTGCTACAATCGGTATTCACTTCTTCTCATTGTTTTCGGTTTTCCCCGTCTATTCTGCGCCGCAATGAACTCATTCGCCTTCCGTTCTGTTTTCAATCGATTCCTGTTGCTGACGTTTTTTATCCTGCTGCCTGGCGCGGTACTGGTTGATCGGGTCAATGCGCAGACAGTGCCGAATACAGGAACCGTCACTGATTCCGCAAACGAGCCGGTCTCCGGTGCTGCGGTGCCCAGTTCGCCTGAGGAGATCGTGCACGCAATCGGACTGCCGTTTGCAATCGTCTTCGCCGTGGCATCAATCGCGGCCATGTGGTGCGGCATTGAACGAACTGTGTTGTTGCGGCATCGTCGCGTGATTCCACGTGCCTTCGTCGACCGTTTCCTGCAGCTTCTGCGTACCGGGCGAATGGACAAAACAAGTGCTATTGCCGTGTGTCAGCAGGACGGCAGTCCCATGGCGGACGTCTTTCTGCACGGCGTCCGCAAATGGGGAAAACCCAGTGTTGAAATCGAACAGGCGGTCATTGATGGAGGTGAACGACAGATCAGTCAGCTGAAGACACGACTTCGGGTTCTGAACGGAGTCGCCACTCTGTGTCCGCTGATCGGACTGCTGGGGACGGTCATCGGCATGATCAAGGCGTTCAATGACATCGCGGAAAGTAACGCGATGGGGCAGGCAGAACAGTTGGCAGGTGGCATTGCGATGGCGTTGCTGACGACGGCTGTCGGGCTCTTCATCGCTATTCCGGCACTCACCGTTTATATGTTTCTGGCAGGACGAATTGACGCACTTGTGATGGAAATGGATAGGCTGGGTCAGGAACTGGTTCATTTGATTTCGGGGGAAGCACTTCGGGAACGCGGCGGAGCCGTTCCCGGTCTGGAAGTATCGCAGACAGCGACTGCGAAAACGTCCTGAAGAAACAATCATGTGAAACGGCCCGTATGTCGGCACCTGCTGACGTTCGGAAGCAGACAGCCGCTTCCGCTGGCGGCTGAACCTGCCTTTCAACGACCAACTGTTATCAATAATAACCGTAGCTAAGGAACTAACTCATGTTGTCGATTATTGTTCCGGTGATGAACGAAGAAGGCAGCCTGCGGCAACTCTGGGATGAAATCCTCGCGGTGGCTCAAACAGCTGTTGATCGGTTCGAAGTGATCTTCATCGACGATGGTTCAACGGATTCTTCCTGGCAGATTATTTCCGAACTTAGTGCCCTGGACTCACGCATCAGTGGAATTCGTTTTCGGCGAAACTTCGGCAAGGCCGCCGCGCTGACCGCCGCGATGAGAGCGGCAGATGGTGAGCTGATCCTGATGATGGACGCCGACCTGCAGGATGATCCGGCTGAAATCCCGGAAATGCTGAAGTTGATCAACGAAGGCCACGATGTTGTCAACGGCTGGAAGAAACGCCGGCTGGACCCGTGGCACAAGGTCTACCCTAGCCTCGTGTTCAACTGGCTGGTCAGTTCCATGACCGGTCTCAAACTGCACGACCACAACTGCGGACTGAAAATGTTTCGGTCGGACGTGGCGGCCGAAATCAACATTTACGGCGAACTTCATCGTTTCATTCCCGTGCTGGCCTATGCACGGGGGTTCCGAGTGACCGAGATGCCTGTCCATCACCGATCCCGCCAGCATGGCGAATCAAAGTACGGCGTGCGACGATTTGTACGTGGCCTGCTTGATCTGCTGACGGTGACGTTTCTGATCAGTTTCGGTCGTCGGCCCCAACATGCTCTGGGAGCCGTGGGGCTGTTCTTCTTCGCGGTTGGGGCGCTGGGACTGGGTTACCTGTCTGTGATTTGGATGTTGATGCACGTTGTGCCAGTGTTGCCCGTACAGCCGATCGGTAGTCGACCGCTGCTGGCCTATTCGATCGCCGCCGCACTGCTGGGCGGTCAGGCGATGTCGCTCGGTCTGCTGGCAGAACTGATCGTCGCCTACACCGGTAATACCAACGATTCGTACAGCGTTGCCGAACGAGTCAGCAGCAACGGTCACAATCACGTTCCGACAGAAGCCGTCACTACAACGTGATTCTGAACATCTGGATGTTGTTCCAGAAACGTTTGCCATTCATCAGCGATGCTGCGCCCGACCACGAAGACACTTCTTTCTGTTGCTGATCATCTAATGATGCCCATTCGCCGGTTGACATCGTAACCGGCGCGGCCAGCAATCCGATCGATTGTAATTCGAGGAAACGAGCCGGCGTTACGAAGTCGGTATAACCGTATGTCTGTCGATAACGAAGAACCTCGGACCAGTTGACGTAGATGTGAGTGATCTTCTGTGCGCGAAACACAGACCGTATCTCCTCCGCCGATTTCATGTCGGCATTCTTTGACGACGTCGCATCGCTTGCCGCGCTGGTCCATTGTTCGAAAATGGACTCGTCAAACACAGTGTTGTAGACGACATCGAACGTCGCATTAAAAACGGCGGCTTCGCCCACCATCAACACCCGTGCCTGTCCCGGTAACGTTGAATTCAACAGCCGAATGTCCTGACGAATCGGCCGTTTCCGAGCCTCCGTCAGGTCCATCAGTCCTGCATGAAATCCGACAACCGGCAGGCGACTGAATCCATAGTTGAAAACACAACACACAAGCAACGTCATGATCATGCCGTATCGCCAGAATCGGGTCGTGCTCAGTTGCCAGGCGGCTCCTGCTAACACTGACAGTACAGGGATCACCGGGATCCAGAAGCGGTCAATACGATGGGTTAACGCCCACCACGTTGCCAACATCCAGGCGACGTAGACCCACAGCCATCCTACAGCACTCTGTCTGCGAACCATCACCAAGGCGGGGACCGCAAAGGCAAACAGAAATCCGCTCTGCCAGTCGCTGCGGACCGCGACGTCCATCAGGTGAGCCGGAAGTTTTGTCACATCGTGATCGTCCGGACTATGTCCCTTCTGCCACTTGGCGTCCATCTCCGGACTCCAGTCGTTTGCTCCGAAAACGCTGTACGCTAGCGGGTAGACCGGATTGCCGGTGGTGGCCGCGTTCTTCAACAGCCACGGACCGACGGCCAGAATCACAGCTAACGTGAAGACGACACCGCACGTCAACACTGCTCGAAGATCGGCTGCCCTGCCGGGCGGGCTTCTCAATCCAGCCGACTCAGACAAATCGGTCATCGAACTCCGTGAACGCCAGACCGACCAGCCCACAAACAGCGCCACCGGAATCACCACAGAAACAAGCCCCGGGTATTTTGCCGACATCGCACTGCCCGCCAGGAAGCCCGTTAACAACACAAAACGCCAGCGGTGCCGAACGTCGCTCGTTGCCGCCACCAGCATGCCACCCATGATGCTCGCGACCAGATAGAAAGTGATCGCGCCTTCTGAGTAGGCGATGATTGAAATTCTGGTCGTCCATGGAGTCGACAACAATGCTATCGCGGCAATGAATCCAGGTACCGTTCCGAACCACCGTTGACAGATCGCAAACACACAGATCGCCGACAGAAATTGAAACGATGACAGCGCAAGTTTGCCCGCGATGGCTCCCCGCCACCAGTCGTCTTCCAACACCATCGCATGTAGACTCAACATCTCACTCAGAAAAGGGAAACTGGTGTAGACGTTGTGTTCAAGTGTCTGAATGCTGCCGTTCTGCAACCATTCTTTGGGCCCCTGTAAGTGGTATTCGCAAACGTCAAAATCGAAGGGTGGTGTCATTCCTCCCAGAAAAATATGCAGCACAAACGGGGCCGAAAGGATGACCAGCAACAGAAGGATGCCTCGGTTCACGGTCGATCGGACCGGGGTCACCGGAATCTGCCACCGTTCTGCAGTCGATCGGAATCTGGTGATGCGAGTCATCAGCAGGACCGCGATGGCGGCCCCAGACGGAATCAGCAGGATGCCGGCGTGCAGTTGACCTGCCAGGCCGCACAGGAGAGTCCACAGCGTCAGCAGCGATAGCCCCACACCAAAGTCGAAGACCGTGCGTTCGCTGCGTAGTAACTGAACAGGACCCAGAACGAGACCGACTGTAAGTCGCCCCAGACACCATGCCGCAAACCAAAGGATGGCTGCCGTCCTGATGAACGGCATACGCTGTCCCATGTTCTGCCAGCCAGATTGAGGACCGGCGGCTCCGGAATAGTCCAACGGATTAAGAATTTTCGGCCAGTCAGCGCCGATGTACTCCCAGATCTGTCCCCGAGTCAACGTTTCGACAGACGACGAATTGTTGGGCAGAATCTGATTGAAGAAACACCCCAGGAACACGACTACCCATATGGCCGCGCAGCCGGTCACCCGGAACGGCTGATCGTAGCGGGACGGATTGGCGTCGGTCATGGATCGATTTCATTTCAACAGAGTCCAACAGGACTACGAATACATATCACATCCCGATGGGGCAATCCTCTGATTGTCGACCGCGGATCCGCAGGTCGTCGAAATACGAAACGAAAACGGCTTCCAGGAAAACCCGGAAGCCGCTGACGACTTATTGCTATCGTGATAATCGGACGACCTGCATCAACGGACTTTGTTCAGCAATTCCGTTATTCCTGTCCGAATCTTCTCAATCCCAAACCGGCTTGGCGCGCGTGCTGGTTGATCTGCCAGGGAATTGGGAGCGGACGCCGCGTCCACGGTCGGCAGGAAGCGATCCACATCTGTTTGAGGAGTAATGTCGTACACCGATGTGGTATCGCCAGTGGCCGCTTCTGCGGGCGCTGACTTAGCGGCCTCCGGCAATGGCTCTGGTGATGGAACCTCCACCTCTGTGGGTGAGAGGTCAGGAGGAACCAATTCGGCGGGCGCCGTCGCGGTGTCTGCGGCGCTGTTATTGCAACTCCCCCACACATTCCCGGCAGCGTTGTTACGTGGAGCACACGTCTGGCCGGCCGCACCCTGACGGCATCCGTCGACAATTTTATAACCACACCACAGCAAAGCTTCTTCTGCCTGACGCCTGACGCTTCGATCGCAGTCCGCCAGTGCACAGGTCAGCGCTGAAATCGTTGGTGACCCGCAACGGCAGCGATTACGCCGAATCTGGTCGCCAATCTCGTCGGCTGCTTTCGCACGAACTCGTTCGTCACTGTCATTGAGGGCATAGATGAAGGCGTTCATGATTTCCGGATGACAGCAGCAGTCGAAGTGATCACCCAACTTGTGAATGGCTGCTTTTCTGTCCGTCGCATAGCACGCCGTCATCGACTGATAAATCAGCCTGGCGATAGTGCAACAGTCTTCCCTGCTGTTGCAGCATCCCTTTTGCGGACAATCCGATGGAACACACCCAGGACTCTTGCCGCAGTCCGGTGCCGGGCAGCATGAACCCGGTTCATTGCTACATTCCGCCGGTACACAGCACGTCGCCGGTGTACAGGATTCTGCCGGTGCACAGCACGTTGTCGGCGCGCAGCACGTGTTGCAACATGATGGCTTGATGTTGGAGCACTTACGCTGAAAGGTGTACACGTTTGTACAGCATGGTCGCACAATTGTCGGTTTGCAGCAGAATGGCCGGCAGTCCTCGGCGCATCCGCTGGACTTACTGCCGCCGAAATCGAACAGACCGGCTTGTACGGTTGCTGTCATGCCGCAGATCACGACTGCTGCACCCAAACGTCGAGTCCATTTCATTGTCCAGACTCCTTCCATGGAAACCTGTTATTGCCAACCACCAGTAACCCCGTCGCCGCACATCTGAATAAGAAGAGTCCGATTGAGTCGGAGCCACCGACTTCGCGACTGTCGGCAACTATCGTCGTGCGGGATGTGCGGCTTGAACGTCTTGTCCCGCTTAAACGCCAACGACTTTTGGTGTTCGTGGTGGCGATTACTTCAGATGGAAAAGATGGGACAACTGTCCGGGGCAATTGGGCCGTATATTCAGTACAAGCGGATCATATCGCGTTAAACCTGGGAAGCTGCACAGGGAATTCTCGCAGAATCTCTTGTGCATCTTGTACGGAAGGAAGGGGAGTTCCGGCGTGTACAGTGACGTTCCGCCGCTCGCACACGGCAAGACCTGACTGAGGCTGGAAGGCTGCTGCAGGCCTTTCCAACACATCGGCGGCGGTTACGCTACGGCCGCTTACTTAGCGTCTCTAAGGCAATCAATGCCAAGATACGCCGTAATTCCTGCAGAAATTAAGAACAGA
Source organism: Fuerstiella sp. (assembly GCA_039831575.1). Taxonomy (GTDB): domain Bacteria; phylum Planctomycetota; class Planctomycetia; order Planctomycetales; family Planctomycetaceae; genus Fuerstiella. The sequence continues at coordinate 14,119 of JBDONA010000171.1, forward strand.
ACGTCAAACGCTGTCTGCCCGCCGAACGGACCCACGTTACAAAGGTCAGCAATGCTGAGGAGACCAATCAGTCCAGCAATCACAAGTGAAGCGTAAACGACGTTTCGCGGAAGTCCCGACATTCGTACTTTCCGAAGTGCTGGTCAAACAGTTAAATGGAGTGGAGACGTGAGTCCTATACAGATGATTATAGGTCGCCATGGGGCGATGATGCCAGCAGTAATAGACACGGAATTTCGATTGGACATTGTGAATGTGTCAACTGCGACCAGCACAGCACGATTTACCGGCAGAATACGAGTTCACCCCACGTTTGAGACGCAGGAATCACGCGGCCTTCTGTTGTGGTTGCCGCCGCGGCAGCCGAATACTGAATCGGCTGCCTTTTCCCGGTCCTGCGCTGAACGGGTCGATTGTTCCGTGGTGTTCTTCGATGATGCGATGGGTAATGCTGAGGCCGAGTCCCGTGCCCTGCCCCGTCTCTTTCGTTGAGAAGAAGGGTTCGAAGAGATTGCCGATGTTCTCGGGCTTCATGCCCTGCCCGTCGTCCGTGACTTCTATGATCACCCAATCCGTCTGGCCTTCCAGACGGATTTGAACAGTACCACCGGCGTCCGTGGCCTGCAGGCCGTTGGCCACAAGATTGAGCACAACCTGCTTGATCTGAGAAGCGTTGATGTCGAGGATCAGCGGATCGGATTGTTCGAAAATGACATTTCGGTCGTGGTAACGATCCATCGGACGGACCATGTCGAGTACTTCCTGAACGACGCGGGTCAGATCGTGGGCCAGTATGTGTTGTTTGTCGTTTCGTGAGAAATCGAGTAGTCGACGAGTGATCTGTCCACAACGTTTTGATTCTCGCTGAATCATCTCCAGTCGCTTCAGGGCTTCAGCGGTATCCTTGTGATCCGGGTCCAACTGCTCGTGCAATCGAGACTGCAGTGATTCCGCGGCCATGGTAATGGACGACAGCGGTGTATTGATTTCATGAGCCACCCCGGCCGATAAAAACCCAACGCCTGCCAGACGTTCCGAACGGACCAGTTGTCGACTCCGTTCTTCCACTTTGGCACTGAGATTGTCTTCGGACTCCTGAAAACGGTTGGCCATCCGATTGAAATTGGACGCCAGGTCAGCGAATTCGTCATTCCACCGTGAGACCGATCCTAACCGGTATTCCGTGTCGCCGTTGGCAATTCTGGACGTTCCTTTCGCAATCGTACGCAACGGAAAGGAAACCCACTGAAAGGCACAGCAAACTGTGATGGCATAACAAGCCACTGCAAGTACGGTGAGAATCAAAACGAAGTTCAGCAGCTGCGCGGATCGCTGTTGTTCCCTCAGTAGTCCGGTCACCGTTCGTTCGGCTCGATAAGCGGGCAGTCGTCCCAGAACTTCAAATATCCGCACGACGTGCTCGCTGGCCTTCGTCCGCACGCCGTCGATCAGGTTGGGAGATGTGCCGTCATGCCTGAACTGAATCTGAAGTACCAGGCCGGATAGTTGTTTCAATTCCTCGTCGACCGTGGTCAGCTTCGTCGACAGGATCGCCCATCCGCCTCCTTGTCGCGACACGTCGGCCGAAATCACCGTCTGTTCCATGCGCTCCCGAAACTTCTGGGCTTCGCTTCTTGCAGCATTCACTTTGTTCCGGAAGTCGTCTCTGATTTTTTGAACGGCTTCCGGCCGACGCGGGGCAATGTTGCTCCTCAGCGCGACCAGAGTGTCCGCGACGACCTCAAACAGTTTTTCTTTGTCCGGGCTTTGATGCACTACGTTGCTGAATTCGGCAACCGCCTGCTGATGCCAGACCAGCCCCAGAATTGCGGCTGCGGCCATCGCCAGCAACAGGGCCAGAGACATCGTGAATCCAGTCACCAGCCGTCTTCGAATACTTCGAAGGAAGAACACGTAAACCTCCCTGTTCACGCCATGCGGTCAAAACGAAAGTGACGCAGTTTAGACCTTTGTAAGGATCACGGACAGACGCATTCGGCGGAATCTGCCGGTGGTTGAGCTACGAAAACTGCAGCTTTTTGTCGCTCATGGTCAGCATTTGCAAATTATTGTTGCACCGTCACCCGAAGTCGTTGCTTGTTTCGGGTTTCGTGCCCCCTTGCCCCGCAACCACTGGCAGCCTGAGATCAAACGGGCCAGTTGCTGCGACGAACTGTCTCATTTGCCGTTCGGACAGCTGCTGCCCGATCAGAGCGTGCCGGGTTGTTCGACTGGGTGAAACGCTGGCGTTTCGTCGAGGCAGACAAGTCATGCAGCCGCAGCCCTGGCGTGTTCATCGATGGTTAGCTGCGACGCGTCTTGGCGTACAGTTCTTTCATTAAGGCATCAATGGCTTTTGCGCGAAGACGTACGCAACGGTTGCGTTTTTTTTGGTTGAGCGCGGCCACCGTATGACGCTGAACGTCAGACAGCGAGTCGAAATCAACTGACCAGCCGTTCTCTTTTGCCGCCTGTGTCAGTTCGCTTTGAGCCTCCGCCAGAAACTCAAGAAACGCGTCGTTCACGGTCGCCTGTGCCGATCGGTATGGTGCTTTGAGTGCCGGCACGTCCGCGTCCCGCCGTTCTGTTTCTGGCGCGGCAGGTGTGTCAGGGCCGATCGTTTCGTCAGAGACGTGGTTGGTCGAAATGATCAATCGTAGAAAACCAAGGAACAGCGCAGGGCATATCAGCAACAGCCCAAAATTATTCTGCCCAACAGCAAGCAATGCCAATCCAACTGTGGCCAGCAGAGCAAAGACAATCAGCGACAAATTGCTGATAAGTTGTCGGGATATCCTGGACTGGGCTGCAGTTGCCGACGACGGTTCGCTCACTTCTGGCCGATCCACGACAGGCCCGGGGATTCCGGGATATTGCTCAACGTGTGCGACAACAACCGTGATGTTGTCCGCCCCACCGCGACAGTTCGCAAGATTGATCAGCAACCGTGAAGCTTCCGCTGGCGGCATGCTGGACACGACAGCACCGATTTCCGTATCAGAAACGTGACCGGTCAGTCCATCCGAACAAAGGACAAACTGATCACCTGCCCGGACGTCAAACGGCCCCTCAACGTCAATGGCGACGTTCTGATCCGGTCCCAGACAGCGAGTAATCACGTTTCGTGGATGCAGCATATCCACGTTGTCCATCGTCGCCCTGCCCTGCCGAATCATCTCCCACTGCAGACTGTGGTCAAAACTCAGCTGTTGAATGAGACCGTCACGTATGCGATACGCCCGACTGTCACCCACGTGTCCAACGAAGGCACCTTCCGAAGACAGCGACATCGCCGTACACGTGGTTCCCATGTCGGCAAATTCTGGATTCTCGCGAGCCTTGTCGTTGATGGCACGGTTGCCTGCGGTCAGGGCACCCACCAGGCGTTCAGGCAGGGAGGCCGCATCCATTTTGAAGTATGCGAGCGGAAGCGATTCCACCGCAATACGACTGGCGAGATCACCAACAGAGTGACCGCCCATCCCGTCGGCCACCACAAACAGGTGACCACACCGAGACCATTCTTCGTATTCTGAACATAATCGAACCGCCAGCGAATCCTGGTTCGCCGCTCTGCGCATACCGACATCGGTACGGGAGGCATAGTGAACCAGCGGTTGATCAGTCATCTGTTTTTATTGTTCAACACCACGATCCCTCCATCACGCCGCCCGGCATCACGCCAGGCACGGAAGAATCGGTTCGAATTCGCGAAAGAACCAAGTTTACGTTTCGTGGGGCACAACGCAAATCACCTGGAGAGCCAGTAGGCGGGAGCACAACGATTCCCACAAAACCGAAGCGGCGACGGGTTCTGCTGAGGGGTGTGACGTGACGCAACACCTTGATAATAAACAGGATACGTTAAGTTGTGGTGCCGCGAGATGTGGCTTGTCGTGCACTTTGCCGGGTCTCGCCTGTCGAAAGTGGTCTTGGCTGAAATTTCCGGTTTCCATTACTCTGAACAATACCGTCGTTCCGGTCAGGTCACCAATTCGAGACCAGTCCGACCCGAACTCCGGATTTCACTCCCATTCGCTCGGCCGGTTCCGGCTGCCAGTAATCCCACCAAACTATGTCGCTTATCCCCGACGAACATCATTTGTCGAGAAACGGAACTAAGCCGCAGCTGACGATCCGTCTTCGGCACCGACACGCCGTGTTCCGAGCGCCGCACATGCGACTTTGGGTGACAGCTATACTTTTCATGCTGCTAACATCCGGCTGCGTTCATCGTCGAGTCACGATTAACTCGAACCCTCCGGGTGCGCTCGTTCGCATCGACGGTAAAGACGTCGGCTACACACCGGCGTCGTTTGATTACACATGGTACGGAACACGTGAGGTACAGTTGATCAAGGACGGTTACGAAACGAAGACTCAGCTGGTGAATATCAAAGCGCCGTGGTATCAGCGATTTCCATTGGACTTCGTCAGCGACAATTTTCTGGGAACCCATGTCAGAGACCATCGCCGCTTTGACATTTCGATGAGTCCCAAGCAGCCGGATGTGTCGCAGGACGTGATTGAACGCGGGCGCTCACTACGCAGTCAAGCTGTGCACGGAATGTAATTCCCGACGTGAGCACTCATGAGGCTTTACCGTTCTTGATACAAGCACTCTGCGCAAGCAAGTGTGTTTCACAAACGCACGAGACCCACTCGCTGGCGCCTCGAGCTTGTATTGCGGCCCTTTGCAGAGGGGCGAGTACGTGGTCAAGTCTAAGAACAGGGGTTGTTCTGTAGCCGAACTCGCCAGAGTTTGGAGGTTTCTCTTTCGTCGTCCAAAGTCTGGCGACTTCGGCTACTCCAAAATCAAGACGTGACAAAGCACTATCGCGTTTTGCCCTCGAATGCTGCCGGGACAACACCAGAATCTTTGATGCCGCTGCTTCCACGTACAACGCCACGGACGCCCAGGAGTTCCGGGTGCCGGGCAACTTTGTCGCTGAACACCTGTAGGTCCGACACTACCGGTTTCAGGTTCTCAAGCAGAACCGCTAGCGACGCAGCTGTCGAATTCAGGTTGTGGTAGACCGAAGGATCGGTCAGCAACTTCTTGACCGTGCCGTTATTTCGGTTGACCAGTTTCGAAATGACCGCCAGTTCTCCCGTCATTACCTCGATGTTGCCCAGCGATTGATTCAAACGCGCGACCATCGCCTGGCTATGCTGAGCCAGGGGAGCAGTGGCTGTGTTGATGTTGCCCATGGTCGATTCGACCTGACGAATCACGGCGTTGACAGATCGAAGAGTGCCACGCGTTTCCATGAGCAATTCGGGCAGTGCGGTGAGGGTCTGCTGCAACTGGTGCTGGTAACGAGGATCCCCGATCAGCGTTCCTGCCGCGGTCAGCGTGTCTTCGGCAGACTTCATGGTTCGAGTAAACTGTTCCAGCGCCATAGCTGATCTCTGAATCGTGTTGATTCCGTCGGGACCGGTTGATTCCAGCACCCTGTTCAGGTTGTTGGCGAGCAGTCCCCATTCCTGGCCCGTTTTTTCAAACGAAACCATTGTGGATGAAAGTTGCTGTTCGATGCGGGCCACTATTTCCGTGGGGTCCGTGGCGGTACGGCCCACGATGCGATCGCCGTTTTTTATGGCTTCGCCGTGATCTCCTGGTGTGATTTCAATGGCTCCGTCACCGAGCAGCGAACGGGTGACCTGTGCTGACGAATCGTTGCGAAAAGTGTGGTCGGAATCGATCAGCACATGCACGACGACTCCCCTGCCCTCAGCGATCAAAGCTGTGGACTCTACCTGGCCAATCCGAATGCCACTCATTCGTACGGGAGTCTCCGGGTAGATCCCGGACGCACTGGGCATCACGATGCTGATGCGCGTTCCCGATTTCCAGCGGTTGCCGAGTTCTCCGAATTTGAACACCATCACCACGGCTGCAGCCAGTGCCACCACGGCCATGATGCCAACCCGAAATTCCTGTTGTCGTTCGTCCATGAATCCGATATCCAGTCTATGCTGACTTCAAAAGCGTCTGCTGACGCTCGACTTCGGCTCCCTGCGCCGTCTTCGTTTCCAATTCGTCACCAACATATTCTCTAACGCGTTCATCCGAACTGGCTGCCAGTTCCGTCAAACTGCCGTCGAAAATAATCTGCTCGACACCGTCAGGAAGCTTGTCGCGCGGATACAACATCACAATTCTGTCCGCAACTCGCTGTACCGTACGCAGGTCGTGAGTGACGATGATGCCGGTCACGCCGCGAGATTGTCGGACGGAATGAATCAGATCATCAATTCGTCGACTGTTCACCGGATCAAGTCCAGTGGTTGGCTCGTCATAGAACATGACATCCGGGCTGAGCGCCAGCGCCCGCGCGAGACCCACTCGTTTTTGCATACCACCGGAGATTTCCGACGGTCGTTTCATGACGATTTCTGAGCTTAGTCCAACTTCGTCCAGTCGCTCAAGCACTGTGTTGCGAATGTTCTGTTCGTCCTGTTCGCCCGTCTGTCGCATGCCAAATGCGACGTTTTCGTAAATTGTCAGACTGTCGAACAATGCGGCTCCCTGAAACAGGTAGCCAAGACGCAGGCGTTGTTGTTGTCTTTCAACGGTCGACAGAGTTTCGACATCCCTGCCAAACCACTTCAACCTGCCGGAGGTCGGGCGCAGCAGTTGCATCATCACTTTCATGGTGACACTTTTGCCGCACCCACTTTCTCCCACGATGGCCACGGTTTCGCCTGCTGCGATGCACAGGTTGACCTGCGAAAGTACCGTCTGACTGCCGAAAACGCAGCGTACTTCTGAAATCTCGATGGCCGATGCACTCATCACCATGCTCCCGTGATCGCCAGCGACACAGCCTGTGGCCAGATCAGATAGTAGGTCGTGTTGAGTATCACCGTCAGAAGAAAATCCATGCCCAGGATGGCCACAAACGAAAACACGAACGCCTGGGTTGCCGCGCGTCCGACACCTTCGGCCCCGGCGCCGCAGTGAAATCCCTGGTGGCACGCGACAATCGCGATGCTGCAACCAAAAAACACACTCTTGATGAGACCGGCCATGACGTCCCAGCCTGTGACAAATTGCTCGGCATACATCCAGTATTGATGAGGATTAATGCCCAGCACCTGCCAGCTGAACAACCAGCCGGACAGAATCCCGATGGCGTCGGCAATCGCTGTCAGCATGGGAATCAAGGCCACGCAGGCCACGAACCGTGGAACCACCAGATAGCTGACAGGGTCCGCTCCCAATGCGCTGATGGCGTGAACCTGTTCAGTGACCCGCATTGTGCCGAGTTCTGCGGCCATCGCCGAGCCGACTCGCCCAGCTAGCATTGTCGCCGCAAGGACCGGCCCGAGTTCGGATACCAGGGTCATCGTGATGATGGCCCCCAGTCGGGATTCCATATGCATCATCTTGAACTGGGTGTACGTCTGGACGGCCAGGACCATGCCAATGAATGTGCCCGTGACCAGCACGACGGGAACGCTGCGAACGCCGATTTCGTACAGAATCGGCACCAGCACGTGCCGTCTGGGGAGTCCGCGACGCAGCGATGCCAGCATTCGCAGCATGAAGACGACCAGTCCGCCAAAACCGCAGAAAAAGTCGCAGATACTTCGGCCCAGCAGATTTATCGGATTTTCGGCAACAGCGGTGGTCATTCGGTCAGCGTCCTTGCTGGCAGTATTGTATTTGAGCGGCGACAGGCGGAGCGAGACCAGTTTTCAACATCCTGCAACGACGCAACTTTGCGTGAATCATTGAATCCGCAACGAAAAGCGAATACGCTCACGGAAGTCCTTTACCAAACAACCCGGATTTCCATAATTCCGGCAAGTCTCACCAACGCATATTTCAGGACGTTTACGTTATGAAACCCACCTGCACATTGCTGCTTTCACTTCTGCTGACCGGCCCTGTTCTGGCACAGGAACTCTCCGAAGCAGACCAGAACCTGATCAAAGCCGTGCGGGACGGCGGCGGCCAGGCAATGCAACTCGCGAAGAATGACACTCGCATCACGATTGCCTTCCACCTGTCCGACAAAGAAATTACCGACGACACGATTAAAATCCTGGCGGGAGCCAGCAACGTGTACTCAGTGAATCTGCGAGGCACGAAAGTGACTGACGCCGGCATGGCTCATCTTGCCGGCCTGAAGGATCTGGTCCGACTTCATCTGGAAAAGACGGCCGTCACGGACGCTGGAATTGCTCAGTTAAAAGGGCTTGAGAAACTGGAATATCTTAACGTGTATGGCACGGTAGTTTCCGACGCGGCGTTGAAGGACGTGGCAGCCCTGAAGAGCCTGAAAAAACTGTTCGTGTGGGAGACAAAGGTGACGGAAGCCGGTGAAGAGCCGTTGAAAGCGGCTCTACCGGAACTGGAAATTGTTCCTGACTTCAAACGTGACCGGGAAAAAGCCATCCTTGAAGCATCCCGAGCGGCTGAAGATGCAGCCAAAGAGATGGAAGAACTGGCCGCGCAGATTCCCGTTGATCAAAAGGCGGCAGAAGAAGCTGCCGCCAAGGCCGCCACCGCCAAGACAGGGTTGGATGCGGAAACAGCAAAGGTTGCCGCTGCGAACAAAGCCGCCAAGGCCAGCGAAAAATCACTGGCTGGTGCGAATAAGGCGGTCGAAGATCTAAAGAAAAACGCCGACGCTCCGAAGACCGTTGTCGATGCCGGCAACAAGGCACAGGCTGAAGCCAGGAAGGCCGTCGACGTCGCCAAAAAGGCCGCCGAAGCGGCCAAGAAAGCAATGGATGCTAAGAAGAAAGCTTCCGACGAGGCCACAAAGGCCGCTGCAGCCGCCAAGACAAAAGCTGAAGCAACCAAAAAGAAGTCCGAGGAAACAATCAAGAAGGCGGCCGACCTGAAGAAGAAAGCCGAAGAGCTCAAGAAGCAGGGCTAAGGCATTTCCCCACGTTCCCGGGCTCTGCCTGGGAACGCGTCTCTTCGAAGCTCCGCGTTCGCTGTAAG
>JBDONA010000643.1:0-5247 GCA_039831575.1 Fuerstiella sp.
TTTTTGATACTGATGGCGACCGCACAACTTTCTCCAGCGACGAAACAGACCAAATCTATGAGATTTGGCGCCGGATCGCCGAAGATTTCGCTCCGTTTGAAATCAATGTGACGACCATTGACTCACGTCGGTATGACGATGGAGAAGGCATCATCATCGCCATTGGCGGCGACGGAAGCTGGCAGGCTGCCCCCGCTCCCACCACCAGCACCGGATACTCTGAATTCGAAACGTTCATTTCCGGTGGCGGGGACAACATTGCGGTTGTGAATGCGGAAGCCATCGGCTCGATTCATGAACTTTCGTTCGAGGCGAGCGCGATCATCAGTAATGCGCTGGGCATTGTGCGTTCCAACTCGGTGTCGACAAACACACCTGCCGCAAGCCCGGTCAGCGTCAGTGCGATCGGCGGCCTGTTCGAAGATGAATTGCTGGATGTTTTCCTGCCAGAAATCGGCGGCAGCGCCTTTCAGGATCCGATCGCCATCATTCTTGATCCCTCCAGAAACAATATTCCGCTTCGAGGAGACGATCATGGACAGGGGCAAATCGCTGCGATCTACTACGTGATTGCGGCACGCGATGATGTTCAGAGTGGTCGAATTGAAAAGATTTCTGACGTCGACGAGTTCCGGTTCGAGACAAAGGGCGGCACCGGAACAATCCAGGTGTCTGGAATTGACCTGACCGCAGACCCGAATGCACCGGCCGGCGTGCTGAACCCTGGTGCCAACCTGGCGCCGGAATTGCGTTTACTTGATGCCAATACAGGAATCGAAATCCAGCCAGCGACACCCGATGACGACCCGTCGCCACTAAAGGTGTCGAAGACGTATATTCTTCTCCCCACGATCACATATTTGATCCAGGTGTCACCCAATTTGAACATCCTGAATAGAGGAAACATTGGCGAGTACGAAGTCACCCTGGTGGACATTGATCCAAAAGGCGTTGTCATTTCCTTCCCCGGCGACCCCGCGTTTCCTGAAAACGATCAGACTTTTCTGGACGCTGGCTTAGTGGAACGTCCTGCCGGTCAGTCACTGGCATCGGACCTGTTTGTGACCTTGGTCAGCACTGACCCCGGTGAAGTCACTGTCACACCGACGGTCACTATTCCGGCCGGTCAGCTGTCTGCCACGTTTGACATATTCACTCATGACGACAATTTGCTCGATGGTGAGCAAAGCGTAGATATTATTGCCTTCCTCAACGGCGAACTGAACGACCAGAAACCCATCCGTATTGCTGATTACGAAACGCTTACGGTAGACGCCAGTTCCGCTTCCGTGCTGGAGAACGCGGTGCAGATGGAGGTCACAGTCCGCCGCAGCAACGTCGGTGATCCGGCTCGCGAAGACTATTGGGTATCGTTTAACAACGCGATCCACCGGTACAGTCCGGCAGGTGTGCTGCTGACTTCAGTCCCGGTCCCCTGGTCGGCCGTAAATCGCCCATCAGAGGAAACAGTCCATGACATTCATGTGATGGACGACGGTCGAGTTGTCGTTTACAACGGTTCCGGAAGTCAGAACAGTCCTGTGCTTTCGGTGTACGACGGTTCCACATGGAGCGACCCGATCGTAATCGACGGGTTAACGGCAGGGAGGTTCGTCCTCGATGTCAGCAACAGCCTTAACGACAGCGACCCTGGTGCCGGCGGAATTACATCTGTCGGAGACTTTGTTTTTCTTACGGATACACGAACGGGTAACTCTCCCGGTGGCCTGGTAAGAGTCAACGTTCGCAACCAGGCGCTGGACCACTTTGCCGCCGATTCTCTGGGGTCGCGGATGTTTGTCAACAGGAGTGCGCTCGACGGAAGAGTCGACGAAATCGACCCAGTGACCGGCAACATACTCAATACCATCGATCTGGCGAACTACCTGGTTGACGCTGGATCAAAAGCAGACGCGATTACGTTTGATGGAAAATTCCTGTGGGTACTCCGCAATTCGGCCGGACTTGGAGACATCCTGAAAATAGACCCTGATACAGAAGTGCATCTTGAAACGCACATCGTGCCGCGGATCAGGGGCACACAAGGAGGACTGGCCTATCTGAATGGCAAGCTCTACATAATGGATATCGGGCGGGTGGGGGCCGGCGGAATCATCCTGGACCCGTCGAACGCCGGGTATCGCATATACAATCCGACAACCCGAGTACTGGATGGGCGCATCTTCTCGGTGCAGGGGTTTAATCCGAGTAACCCGATTGGCACACTCGTCAGCAGCATTGCCGCCATTCCGGAAGCAGACCGGCTGGTGTTTTACGGTGTCGAGGTCCTGGCGCCGGGAATTCCAGGAGGATTTGGCTTCCCGTCAATTCCACCGGTTCTTGGTGCGGCAACGATTTATGAAGTCGGTCCGAACAGCGGTATTGTTCTGAACGACTACGCTCTGGAGGACCTCAACAGTCTTTCCGGCAGAGCAACATTTGTAGCCGGTACGGGAATCGGCACGATCAGTGATGTCAATATTGGTGGTTCCTTTCTGGACGAGTTGCTGTATATCAACGATGGCATGGGCATGATCGGCGTGTTCGATCGTACTGGGACCCAGGTGGACGTAAATCTCGTCACAAGTGCCAAAGACAGGGTTGCCAACGACAACGGTTATAATGCCATCGGTGACATTGCAGGGGCAGACATTATCGGGCAACAGAAAACGCTGAGTTTTCGTGATGTAACGATTGGGCTTGATGGTCGTCTCTACGGTCTTGTGGAATCCGGCACAGAGGTGGAGATCTATAATCCGAACACTCTGTCTCGCGTCGACGGGGTTGTTTTGGTGGACGCTGGTGGAATCAGTGTGACGGTACGTGCAATTTCAGTTGATGAAAATGGACTCATCTACGGTGGTAGCGAAACTGGTGAACTGCTGGTCTTTGACAATCAGGGCAACCAGATTCAGCAACTATCAACGGGACTTGGCGTAATCTCAGACATTGAGACCAACTTCAGCCATGAAGTCATTATCGCAGACGAAGCAGGGCGGGTTCAGGTGGGGACTCGCACGGCGATCACTGACCAGACTCAATTTACTGATCTTGCCAACCTGGGGGATGTCGCGTTTGTCAGCTTTAACAAGCATCCGAGTCGACCGACGGGCGTACTTTACGTATCCCTGCAGTCCAGTGATGTTACCGAGTTGAATATCCCGGACAGTGTGATTCCCGTGATTTTTCCCGAAGGGCTGAACGAAGTTCAGGTCACAATTGACGTCGTCGATGACAACGAGTTTGATGGCCCCCAGCTTGTGACCTTGAACGGTATTTCGAATCACTACGTTTCTATAGATACCGTCGTCACTGTTGAGGATTTTGAAACCGTAGGCGTGTTGATCGGTACATTTCTGACGGACCAGGACGGAAACTTCATCCTCGACGCGGCAGGCCGGAAACAGTTCGTTGAGGTACCGTCCTTCAATGAAACGGACGGGCCTGTCATTGCGAATGCCGTTAAGGTGTTCCGCACAGATACTGACGGCCCTTTTAATGTTCCCGACGTCAGTCTTGGGCAGGTCACTGACCCGACAGAGATTCTTGACAACGACGTGATTCTCTCAGAGCCCATCGTTATTGAGAAACAGGTGTCCCGGATTACTGATGTCAATGTGACCCTGAGCCTGGAGCACTCATGGGTACCTGACCTGGACGTATTCCTGAGAAGTCCATCCGGCACACGGGTGGAACTGTTTACGGACCTTTCTTCGAACGAAAGCAGTATCACGGCTCTGACGCTGGACGACGAATCCGCAAGCCGTGTGATTGACGCCAACGCACCGTTTACCGGCCACTTCATCCCGGAAAGACCGCTCTCGACATTTGACGGTGAAGATCCGTCGGGAGCATGGATACTGGAGATTACCGATGACAACCCCACCGACAATGGCGTGCTGTTGAAGTGGTCTCTGGAAATATCAACGATGGGTATCTCTCAGACTCGTCTGACACTCCAAAGCAGTGATACAGACGAGGCAACAGTTCCAACATCCCCGATTGTTATTCCGGCCGGGCGATCCGAAATATTCGTTGACCTGACCATTGTCAATGATCAGATCGTAGAACCCCTGGTCGCGGATAACGTCACTATCAGCCTGGCCCAGCTGCTTGATCCCGCGCTTGACGCCGCTTTCTTTAAAGGAAGTGACGATGTCTTGATTGTCGACATCAACACACTATCTGTCACTCTGGATAAGACGGAAGTATCCGAAGGCGACGGGAGCCAGGCTGCCTGGGGCACGATTACACGAATCCAAACGACGAATGATCTTGTCATCAGCCTGACGAGTGATGATCCGACCGGAAGATTGAATGTCCCCACGTCCGTGACAATCCCCGATGGGCAGAATTCTGTCAGCTTTGACATTGGGGTGATCAATGACCTGATGTTCAACGAGAACGCTCCGGCTGTTGCGTTTAACACAACGGCCACCAATTATCTTTCGGCCATCAGTCCGGCCATCACGATTATCGATCTGGCACCCAGACTTAGTCTCTCAACGCTCAGGACTACCATCTCTGAAGACGAAGGCACGATAACAATCGTTCTGGCACGTCTTGATGTCGGCGATCTGTCAGTGCCTCAGCTCGTATCGCTGGTGAGCAATGATGAGAGCTCGGTGACCGTACCGGCGACCTTCCTGATTCCGGCCGGGGCAGTCAGCACAACGTTTACGGCAACAATTATTGACGACAATCTACTCGAAATTCCAGCACCTGGAACTGAAGGCACAAGCGTCACCATCACTGCCGCCGACACGAACACCGCGAATCGCACCGTGAATAGTTCGACACTTGAACTTGTGGTTAAGGATGCGGAGTTCCTGTCGATAACCGTGCCATCCGGCAGCGAACGAATTCTCGAGAACGCGGGTGTTGGCGCAGCGGTGGGCACAGTCAGCGTCAGTACGGCTGGGCATACTTCTCCGATTATTGTAAATCTCACGAGTAGCGATCTCAGCGAAGCATCTGTGCCGCAACAGATTCTGATCCCCGTCGGCGAGACCTCTGCGACGTTTTCCATTGACGCGATCAACGATAGTTTTATTGATCGGGATCAGGCGGTGGCAATCACGGCCACTTCCGCTAACTACAGGCAGGGGGTCCTTGACATTACCGTCGCTGACCACGAGCCGCCAATTCTCACCGGTCCCGGCTTCGAAACAGGAGACCCCACGCCGGCATTGACATGGAGTCCCGTCGACGGTGCCACCCGATACGACCTGTGGCTGAACGATGTAT
>JBDONA010000895.1:0-20347 GCA_039831575.1 Fuerstiella sp.
GCGCAGAAACGCCGATCGCACACAGCCGGTCGGACAGGCACGGATGCGTATCCTCGTTATTGGTGACTCGTTGCAAAGCATCGTCGCACCATCTTGCGGCACTCTCGGCGTTTGGTGCGTCGCGGTAGGCGAGTGTCAGACGTTCACACAGATTATCGGGCGGATCCGGGGCAGTCGACGTTTCCGCCCACAGGTCCTTCCAGAACTTATGTTCCAGCATATGCCCGGTACAATCAATGCGCCACAGTGCCGACGCGGCAAACTCAGCATTCGTCGCCTCCACCGCGATGCGGTCCGCCATGTATTCGTTCTGACGAGACATAACGAATGCTCGAGCGTGAAAGCGAGGCCAGTACCAGTTGAGAAATCCAAGCACTAACGTGCCGGCAATTCGAATGAAACCGCTGCCGGAATTCTGCTGCAGCTTGAGAAACAGTTTTTCCCACGACTGGTGCATCTGATAGATTCGATTTCCCTGGCGACCATGACGTTTCGATATATGTCCAAATTCGTGAGCCAGTACGGAAGCAATTTCCTGAGGCGACGCGGCCAACAGCAGGGGCACTCCCAGAATCAGCCATGATCGGGACCAGCCGAAGATGCCCAGACGGGGAGTCTGCACAATCGCAGCATTGAAATCTTCCGTCAGCAGGATCTGATGGATTCGCGGACACTCAAGATCACGTTGCAGCAGAGAGATCAATTGGTGCAGCTCCGGAGCTTCGTCGCTGCGCAGCTGTCGGCCAGCGGGTTCGTACGAACCGACCAGGATCAGGGCACCAACCTGTCCGAGACCAAACGTCATCAATACGCCGCCGATGATCACCAGCACGATCCCGACGCCAGGCCAGAAAATGCCCGCCACAAAGACGGCCAGACCTCCCCCAATCAGCAGACCTGTCAACACGATGACCACAGCATATCCCAGCAACAGCCACAACCATGTGTGGCTGGCCAGCGCTGCCGGCCGATCTGCAAACCGGG
This sequence comes from Fuerstiella sp., assembly GCA_039831575.1. Lineage (GTDB taxonomy): Bacteria > Planctomycetota > Planctomycetia > Planctomycetales > Planctomycetaceae > Fuerstiella. The sequence goes on from JBDONA010000895.1 coordinate 985, forward strand.
CTTCGATGCGGTCGACCAAATCATCAAAGCGGCCGCGATCCATCATGGCTGGCCGCCCGCGGTCTCGTGAATTCGGTTCAACAACAGATACGGGGGCCTGCGACGAACCATCATCTGCTTCGCGGCATCGAAAAACTGTCGACGCAGGTCGTCGGAGTCAGCTCGCAGACCAAGACTTGTCAGAATCACGGCTTTGTCCATCGGCAGTTCATGAGTCCGTCGAAGCTCTTCAATCAGGTCGGCATGTATTTTTTCTGCGCTCAGAATTCGCGTCGTGCTTTCGATGCGCGGTCCCATCCGCCGTAGTTGCTCCACCGTCCTGTCGTACCAGATCTCGCCGTTGGCGGTATCGCCAGCGGCGTAAAACGCCAGCGAACATGTCAATGGCAGCCATCGATCCGGCACGTCATCGTTCAATTCATAACGGCCGGCAAACTCCGCAGCGCCCCCTGATTCGATTGACACCATGCGTTTCAGCGGTTTCAGGTGTTCGGATTCTCCGGCAAGTTCTACACAGGCTTCGATTTCGCCTTGGAAATACAACAACATCGTCTGAGTCGTATGGGCAGCGCCCATGTACTGTTCACCGACGAGTTCTTTGAACGAACTGGCTGTTTCGCGAACGATTTGTTCGGCTTCTTCAATACGATTTTGAATGACCAGCACTTCCGCCAGCAGGGCTGCCGTACCGATGGAAGCAGGATCTGCGGCCAGAATGTCTTTGTACTGTTGCTCCAACTGCGCCAGCCGTCGGACTCCCAGCAGCGCCACGTGCCTGTAGATCTGAACTTTTTCCGGCGGCACGTTTCGTTCGACCGCATGCTGAAAATCATCCAGCGCCGACTGCCACTCGCCGCTACACATATGCGTAAAGCCTCGGGAAAAATAGGGCCAGCCAAATTTCGGGTCGGTCTTAATCGCCTGCGAAAGTGCCTGCTGACCAACTTCGAGGGCTCTATCGAATCGACCTCGAAGGTATATCAATTTTGCATTCTGTGGGTCAGCCTGCAGGAAATTCTCGTACAGCCCCAACGTCTTTTCGTAATCTTTGCTGACTTCAGGAAGATTCTGATACAGACGATGCCAATGCAGCGCGACCGGTCGGTAATCGATTTTCGATTCGAGCAGCGTTCGCAGCCGGGACATGTCCCGGGGCTTTGCTGACAACGCCAGAACGTTCAACAGGTTTTCGTTCTCCGGATCGCGACGCAGTTCACGCTCGGCGTACGACCATGCCTGTTCCACATCGGACTGCTGCAACATGTCGAATGCAGCGACCGTGCTGTCTGCAGCCTCACCGACTTCCAGCCAGGCAATTGCGGTTCTGGTCTGGATATCCAGTTCGCTGCTGATGGAAACCGACTCCGGTGGCGCTTCGAACGCAAAATCAACGTGTCGCTTCACGATCAACGGATCCGCTAACAAACGCACAGTCGGTGCATTCGGGTGTACAGCGTAATACACCGTCGCATCCGCAATAATGCCTGCACCGCCGACGTTGACAATCCAGACGGGATTCTTTGTCCATCTGTCCCAGTAGCCGGCTTCCACGTTCAACGAGTGTTCTTCGTCTGCCGGACCGGAGATACGCAACGTGTGAGTCCCCTCGCGGATCGTCAGCGTCTGCAGGCCGATGACGGACACCGGCGTCTGATCATCGATTTGAATCGTGGCAGCGACACCAGTGTCGTTGATAACGGTCAACGACCGATGACGTCGAATGTACTCGTTGTTGATGGCCATGCCGCTGACGGCCAGCACAAGGGTGCTGACAATCCCCACTGCCCACCGCTGATTTGATGAGTACTGCGACGTGAACAGTCCACTGACCGAGTGCTGCGTTGTGGGAAGAATCGATTCCTTTCGCTGCAGCGCCTTTTCCGATGTCTGCACGAATGCGCGGACCTCATGATCTTTTGCAAGATCCGGATGAGCTTTCAACAGAACCTCAAAAACCTCGATCGCCTGTTTGTGGTCACTGCCCTGCTGATAGTGACCAGCCAGATCGAACAGAGGATCCATACTGTATTGCTGTTCCGCCCCGGGCTGTTCCAGAAAACTGAGTAGTTCGCGGGCTTCGTCTGGTTTGCCGCCGTGCATGCGTAAAGACGCCATCCCGACACGGGCCTCCGGCAGATCAGGCTCCAGCCCCAACGCTCGTTCCCACAGCTCCGCGGCCTCCTCTGGAAGCCCGATGAACTCCAGGTGCGACGCGAGTCCCGCCATCAGGGGCGCGCTCTCAGGAAACCGCTCCCGCATGGTTGCGCGAAAGGCTGCCGCTTCTTCATACTGTTGAAAGCCCAGCAGCTGCCCGTGAACATCCAATGCAGCTTCTTCTGACTGATCTTTTCGAAACCGCTCAATGGCTGAAGCTGTCTCTGCCTGCCTGCCGATTTCCCACTGTTTCAGACCCATTGCGATGTGGCGATTGCACACAGCACACTGATCAGAAATACGTTTGCGGCCAAAGGGAATGATCGGGATAAAGAAAAACACGAACCAAAGTCGTGTCTCGTAGGAGGTCAATTCGGCCTTGTGCCCACAGTGCTGGCAGACGGCGGTTCGCGCCTTCCTGTTTTTTCTGCCGTAATAGTGCGTTCCAACACCGTTAATTGATGAGGGCATTTCCTTGACCTACAACGTTCCTTTTGACGACGGGATACCCGGCTGGCGTGGATCCACTGCCACGGCCTGGCGCAATGCCCGCGCCGTCCCCTTGAAAGTCGCTTCGGAAATGTGGTGACTGTTCGTCCCGTGATGCAGAATCAGGTGTAGATTCATCATCGTATTTGACGCCACCGCATTCCAGAATTCCTGAACCAGTTCGGTATCGAAGTCACCGATCTTCTCAGTCGGAAAGTCGACTCGAAACACAAACGCAAATCGACCGCTCAGATCCAGTGCTGACGTGACCAGAGTCTCTTCCATCGGCAGCGACATACTGCCGTAGCGCACGATCCCCTGCTTATCTCCGAGGGCCTCGTTAATGGCTTTGCCCAGACAGATGCCCACATCTTCGACGGTGTGGTGGTGGTCCACGTGCAGATCACCCTTCGCCTGTACGTTCAGATCGAACAGGCCATGGCGTGCAAACAGCGTCAGCATATGATCAAAAAAACCGATGCCGGTATTGATCGTGTGCTGACCGGATCCGTCCAGATTGATACTGAGTTCGATTTCTGTTTCAGCCGTTTTTCGGCTGATCGCCGCGCTACGTGACATAGTTTTGATTCAGGAAAACAGGAAGGTTAGAACAGTTCGTATAGCGGTTCGCCGGTATCCAGCAGCTGGAAGGGGCGCCCCTGCGAGTCTTTGGCCTCAAGGTTGGTAATCCCCATCGCATGGTACACAGTGTGAACCACGTGCGCGGGAGTCACAGGATTTTCTGCGGGGTATTCTCCAAGTCGATCGCTTGATCCGTAAACTCGACCTCCCTGGATGCCACCACCACCGACAACATTGGTCAGCAAATGCGTCCAGTGATCGCGACCAGCTCCGGAAACACCGCCCGATCGTGGATCGCCGATCTTAGGGTTACGTCCCATTTCGCTGCTGACCAACAGGGACGTCTGATCCAGTAAATTGCGCTGGGCAAGATCTTCGACCAGGGCAGAAAAGCACTGATCAAATTCCGGCAACAGATCATCTTTCAGACAATCAAAGTTGCTGCCGTGAGTATCCCAACTGCCGGCGCTACGGCATTTTTTGGCGAGTGGTGTGCCGATGCCATCCCCAAGCCAGAAAACTGTGATGAACGGGACGCCGGCTTCGACAAGTCGGCGCGCCAGCAACAGACTCATGCCGTTGACCGTTTCCCCGTAGCGCTGGCGAATTCGGACAGACTCTGCGGACACGTCGAACGCCTTTGTGGTTCGGGCAGACGATAACATCGAAAACGCTCGCTGCTGCTGCTGTGAGAAGATCCCTGTGGCACTCACGTCGAAATGGCGTCTGGCGTCGTCGAGTGCCGTCAGCAACTCGGCGCGGGAAGCCACTCGTGACGCGTCTGTCCCCGCCTGCAGCTCAAGCGCAGGTGCAGAAAACGAAAGCGGATCCTTGTGACTGCCCTGCAGATACAGCGGATCGTATTGAATTCCCAATCGAGCCGAAAACTGTCCCGGTCGAGTGTACGGTTTACGGCTGGGCATGTGGGGCAGCGACATCGCATTCGGCAGGACGGGATGTCGTTTTCGCCGGGAACCAACGACCGCCCCCATAAACGGCCAGTCATCGGGATAAGGAGTTCTGTCATTCCCCTTCGTCAGAAACGTTTGATCCGGCACGTGCCCGGTCAGATTATAGTAATAGCCTCCGTGGTGATCATTCGTGTTGACCGTCCCGGACACAGAGCGAATGAGCGAAAGATGATGTGCCTGCTGCGCCAGAAGGGGCAGATGTTCACACAGTTGAATGTCCGCAGCGCTGGTGGCGATCGGCTGAAACGGACCACGGTATTCCGCCGGCGCGGCGGGCTTCATGTCCCAGGTATCGATCTGTGACGCTCCGCCACACAGAAAAAACAGAATCGTCGACTTCGCACGGCCTCCGGTTCGACCAGCCGGCAATCGATCTGAGTCAGCAGCGCTGACTGAATTGGTGGAGTGTGGGACCAGTCCTCCACACGTCGCCAGACCGGTCGCGGAGGCAACAAGCATTCGACGACGATCAACGGGATCACCCACCATCGTGACTCTTTCCAACGAAAACACGACTTACAGCGAAGTTCGCTGACTCACGGCCGCGGTTCACGTATTTTGATAACAGAACGGCTGCCCCCACGTGCCAGAACCGGTTCCGTCATTTCGTAAACGGCTCCAGGCACGGCCCATTATGATATCCACTCCGCATATTGAGCAACACAGAGTCGTGTGGAAAAAATGTATGACAGGTTCTGAGTGCTGCCACGCGGCTACTTTGCGGCGCGAACGTCAATACACACGACCTCCCGGTCATCTCGCAGATACAACAGCCCGTTGGAAATGACAGGGGCCTGGCGAGTCATCCTCAGAACGGACGCTCTTGCAATTTGTGTGAACTCGGCCGTTGACGCTTTGACAATGATCAGTTCGCCCTTCATCGTGCTGATGAATAATTTCTCGTCGGCCAGTGTCAGATTCGATTTTCCGAATCGGGTTTTCGCCCACACCTGTTCGCCATCGGCAACCCGGACACAGACAAGATTTGTGATCGGCCCGGCACTGCCGATATTGTCCAACGCAAACAGATGACCGTCAGCCAGGGCCGGCGTTTGCCACTCCGCCCGCAGCACGCTTTTTTTCCCGAGCGAGGACCATGATGGTGCCGCACGAAACTGCGCACCGTCCTTCGAGATCTTCAGAATCGTGGAGCCGTGATTCTCACCGGATGATATCAGCACCGAGGTGTCATCGATCAGCAGCGGAGTGGCGATGTTGCAGTCGTAGTCCGTGACATACGGATAGCGCCACAGTTGATCGCCATTGGCCGGATCGATGCCCATTACGACAGCCCCCGCAAACGCCACAACCTGCTGTTTGCCGGCCAGCGTCAGCAATGCGGGAGATGAGTACCCGCTGGTGCCCTGACCGGCCGTCCATTTCTGGTCTCCGGTTTTCAGATCAAAGGCCGCCACCGTGCCGCTTCGCGCGCCGACCTGTACGACCACGTTGCCACCGGCAATCAGAGGAGAAGAGGAGATCCCATACTCTGCAGGTCGGCCCTTGAGTTGTTTCGGTGTATTGACCGACCACACGACGTCTCCTGACGCCGCCTTCAGGGCCGTTAGAATACCTTCGCCGGAAAACGAGTAGACGACGCCGTTGTGGACGGTTGGCGTTGCCCGCGGACCATTGCCCATAGAGTTCTTGAACGCCGGAGCTACGACGGTGGCCCATTTCTGTTTGCCCGACGTCGCATTCAGGGCCACCGCAAATTGATTGTCGGCATCCTGATACATCGTGAACGCCAGCCCATCATGGATCGCCAGGCCGGACATGCCGACGCCCAACGGCACGCGCCATGTAATGGTCGGACCTGACGCCGGGAAACTGTCAATCAGCCCGGTTTCGTCCGAGATGCCCGTGCGGTGAGGCCCCAGAAACTGCGGCCAGTCGCCAGCCTGGCTGGGGACGGAAAGGGTTAACAGGACAGCAGAAAGAAGCAAAAATCGCATTGCGACGGTACTCCGGATGATCTATGAAAGAGTGGATGGCTGACCAGGAAACTGGGGTGTATGCCGGCAGACAAGCGACAGTCTCGTATTTTCGTGACGTTCTGTTAACCCCGTAAGCCGGCATTCTTCATCAAGGCAGCAGTTGTCGAGTAGGCTTCCTGCACCCAGGCTTCAATGCTGTCGGGGTCCGGACTGTATTCCAGCTCAATGGAAACGGCACCAGGGATGTTCAGCTTCGCAATCTGATCCAGGTACGGTGGAAAGTCGACCACACCACGTCCTGGCGGCAGATCGCCGTGAACTTTGCCATCGCAATCAGAAATGTGGACGTGAATTGCTTTGTCCGACAGTCGGGCAATTTCTTCCGGTTTTACATCGGACAGCAGAAGATGCGAAATATCGATGTTGGCTTTGAACGCAGGGTGGTCGACTTCGTCAATGAACCGGACCATGCTGTCGACATCGTTGACAAGTGACAGCTTGAATGGTTCCAGTTCCAGGGCAATCTTCAGGCCGAGTCCGTCAGCGTACTCGGCCAGAACCCGGCAGTTGCCGATACCGGTCGCCCACTGTTCTGCCGGAGGAATCACTTCCCGCTGCCAGATATACTCACCGATCACCAGCAGCAGGTTTTCGGCTTCGTATTCGTAGCACAGGTCAAGGTAGGCTTTGCAACGGTCCAGATGAAAACGCTGAACGCTGGGGTTGAAGTCGATCAGCCCGCACGCGACGCAGCAGATTGACATAATCGGCAACTCAGACCGACGGCACTCGTCGCGAATCAGTCTGCGTTCCCGGGCATCAATATCCAGCGGGTCCGCGAAAATGTCGATGCAGTCGAACCCAATTTCCTTTGTCTTTCGGATGCCCCACGCCGTATCTCTGCCCGCCTGAGCCCATGCGCTGTTGATGAGTCCGAGTTTCATGCCGAGTCCTTGTGAGGGTGATCGTTCTCCAGGTCAACGACGTTTCCACATCTGGCGGATCGATCCAGTGCATCGCAGACAAATTGTGTGTTTCGCGACAACCGCAACCACGGATGATCCGTCTGCCCGCTACGAATAAGATCGCAGAAGGCCTCGATCATACACTCTTCCTGAGCTCTGTGGGGTATGAGATGTTCGGTGGAATCGCCGTCGCCGTCGTGTGTCCAGAAGCGAGGTCGATCAGATTTCCACGGACGCGTGAAATCGTCGCAGACAAGTGATTCCTGGGCTCCCACCACTTCCACCCACCGCCGACGCACGGCGTCAAAGCCGGATTCGATGGTCGCCACCTTTCGCTGCGACGATTCCTTGTCACCGAACCACAGGAACCCATTCAGGCGAACATCAACGTCGTTACACCAGTTGGCCCGTGCGTACACCTGTTGCGGCATTTCACAAAGCAGCCACAGCGTGACTCCGACGCAGTACCAGCCAAGATCCAGCAACGAACCGCCACCCATGTCGCGGTGCATGCGGAGATTATCCATCGGCATTGTGTCCCAGCGAAAAGTGAACACCGAGGTCAACTGCCGAAGTTCACCCAACTGACCACTGTCGACGATCTTCTTAATCGCCGTCGCACGAGCTGTGTGATACCACATGACTCCGTCCAGCAGCACGACGTCGTGTTCCTGACAGCCAGCGATCATTTGATCAGCTTCGTCAACATTTCGCGCCAACGGTTTTTCGCAGAGGACGTGCTTGCCCGCCGCTGCCGCCTTTTCGGTCCACTCCCGATGCAGCGAGGGCGGCAAAGGCAGGTACACCGCATCCACATCGGGATCGTCAAGTGCCGCCGCATAGCTGCCGTAAGTGCGAGGTATGCTGAATTCCTGCGCAAACTGCTGTGCCGATTCTTCGTTGCGGCTGGCAATGCCCAGCAACTCCGCGCCCGTGGCAGAGTGAATCTTCGGGGCCACGGTTCGCGCGATTTTTGCCGTCCCCAGTATCGCAAACCGAATGTTGGTCATTCAGAAGTCCCTTTCCTGGCAGTGTCTGCGACTGATCAAGCGGCCAAAGATCGCTGAGCGAAATATTAAGAACCGTCGGTACCGGATACAGACGCCGTCTACAGCGTTTCCAACCACGCAGTCAGCAATGCAGGATAAGATGCAAGATCGGTCTTATGTGACATTTCCGTGACGGTGTGAATGTACTTGACCGGACACGCGAACGAAACTGTGCGGACACCGCTGCGACTTCTCTGAATCACTGCACCGTCCTGACCACCGCGCGGCAGAATTCCTCGCTGACACTTGATGTCGTGTTCGGCAGCGACGGCCTCGATGTCCTGGATCAGACCAATGTCGCTGATCATGGATGAGTCCATTACGTGCAGGCCGACTCCGTCGCCGGAAATCGTGACTCGATCTTCTTCCGGGACTCCTGGCGTTCGGCAACACAGAGTCGTATCGCAGGCGATGCCAATATCGGGGTCGATTCCAAACGCGGCCGGCATCGCTCCACGCAGTCCCACCTCTTCCTGAACTGTCCACGCCGCATAGATGTCGCAACTGTGGTGTTTCAGATTTTCAATCGCCCGAATCTGTGCCCAACACCCAACTCTGTTGTCCAGACACTGCGAGACCACGTATTCACCAACCTCACGAAACGGTCCGTTCAGAACCACCATGTCGCCGATCTGAACCTGAGCGGTGACTTGCTCAACCTCAAGCCCCAGGTCGATGAAGAAGTCACCGATGATCGGAACCTTCTTCTTTTCTTCGTCGGTCGCGATGTGGATCGGCCGACCGCCGGGATTCATCACGCCTGCAAGGTCCCCGTCCCGAGTGCAGACACGAACGCCGCGTGCAAACAGGTTTCTGGTATCGAAACCACCGACTGGATTTATTCGCAGGAACCCTTTGTCGTCGATGTGTCGGACCAGAAATCCGATTTGATCCATGTGAGCCGCAAGCATCACTTTTCGTGGACTGGCGACTTCTGCACCTTTTGCCGGACGAGCGCGACGGCATGCGATCAGGGACCCCAACGCGTCTGTGCGAACTTCGTCGAACAACTCGGACGATCGCACGTGATCTTCGATCACTTTTCGAATTCTGTCCTCACGCCCCGGCACAGAAGGTGTTTGCGTCAGCTTTTCTAACAGATCCATCCTGGTAGTTTTCTTTCACGGAAACGCTGCAACAGACGCAGCTGACGCCGAAGGCCTCAGAGCACGACCGGGCAGTCTATCGGAAATGGTCAGATGAAGTGAAGATTCGGTCGGAGTGAGCGACCATCAGCAACTACGAACTCCTGCCTTGCGGCTGGAAGTACGTTTCAGAGTCTTGTTGATGTAGGGAGCGATCTTTGGTGTGGTACAGCTTGTTTCACCATGATTCACCTGGACGTCGCCGATTCGCTCACCAACCTCGATTGCCTCTTCACTTAACTCCGGCTTGTAGACGCCGATGGCGATTACGGCCATGACCATCGAGTGGCGAGCTCGATTGGGCGACCGGTGAATTTCCATTTCCACGTCCTTCAGGATGCGTCGGCACTCCAGCTCTTCCACCGACTCCGCGTCATCTTCGAGCAGACACGCCAGCATGGAGTAGCCGGTCGCCCGCGCAAACTCCGATTTCTGCTTCCGCCATTGCCGCATCTTTGACAGACCCGCCGGCGAAAGTGCCACAACTGCGGCCACTTCGCTGCCGTGAAGTGAGTAGTCCACGTCCTTCATCCACTGAGTCGCGACTGTCGGTGACACTTCTTCTGGATCGGCAATCATCATCGCCAGCGAACGAGCATCACTGTTTCCCGTGTCCCAAAGCTCCATGGCAAGGTCCTGGTCAATGCCCGTCTTTTTCTTCAGCTTCCTGAGATGGACGTAGCTGACCCCAAAGACGTTCTCCCCAGCCCCCTGCTGCTTATAGGTTTTCACGTTCTGGGCAGTTCCCGCCGATTCCAGTTCTGCCATCACCGACTGCAGATCCATATGTATAGTTTCCCCTCGAGTATTCATCGCCGTAGCTCATCCATGAGTTTTCCGCCCGTAGCCACAGGATACCCGCGTAAAAGGCCCATGTCATCGACTTGCACGGGATTGACTGAATACTCGACGATTCCCCCGAAAGAACATCCCGCGGCCCTGCATGATGCCATTTTGGCATCATCGAAAACACAAGAGACCATGCCATTTTGACTCACCTGAACTAAACACTCCATCAACAAACAACTACGTAACTACATTAAAATACACCACTTACACATAATCATGCAATTACGGCATGTGGTTTGTACTAATCAACTTTCGACTTCCGGCCCAATCTGACTGTTTCTCGGAGGATTCTCAAGCTGAAAGGAAGAAGAAAATGCGATGTCTTGTGACCCCATTTGCTTTCAATAATGCCGTCGAACGTGTGCGATCTTTGCCTGCATCTAAATCACAGCCCAGCCGCGGCCCGTCGTCCCAGGTAGCCCCGGTCACAATTCGTGAGAGCGACACAAATGTCGCGATCGAATTCGACGTGCCCGGATTCAAGGACGACGATCTTGAAATCACGGTCAACAACAGTGAACTTCTCGTCACAGGCAAACGAGCAGCGGAGATCCCATCAGGCGCAAAGCTGATGTTCCACAATCGCCATGCTGATTCTCTTGACCGAGTGATCAAACTCGATGATTCCCTTGATCCCGAGTCCGTCGACGCCGTTCTGGAATTCGGCGTCCTGAAGATCATGCTGGGCCGCAAGCCAGAGAAACGGCCGACACCGGTCCGGATTCGCAGTTCAACATAGGACAGACCTGGCATCAATCGTGTGTCGACCATGTCCCACGAGAGTGCTATCCACGTTTCGTAACCAACAACATTTTTCAACAAAGGACTATAATCATGAACGCAAACTCAACAAACACTCGCTTCTCACTGTTCGACGAACTTGACCGGGGACTCAATCACCTCGTGACCGAGGTTCTCAATCAGGACGTCAAAAAGAGTAACGCACCGTCGCTGACGGTGTTCGAACTCGACAATAGCTACGTTGTCGAATGTGACCTGCCAGGCGTCAAACTGGAGGACATCAAACTGCAGGTCGAAGATGGAGTTCTTGAGATTTCCGGCGAACGAACAGAACCGGTTGCTGAAGGAACGCACGTCACACTTGACGAACGAACATACGGACAATTTCGTCGGAAGCTGAAACTCAGTAAAGACGTCAACGCAGAGGGCGTCGATGCAGAACTGGGTAATGGCGTCCTGCGTATTTCGATTCCGAAGTCAGATCACATTCTGCCACGGCAGGTCAAGATCCGCAGCTCGAATGGATGATGGCAATTCCAGTGACAGCTCAACAATCAGGCCCGTGCGGGATGACTTCCGTACGGGCCTTTCTTTTTGGTGACGTGATCCGGCGTTTCACGGCCACCGAAGCAGGGGCCACGTTGACGCAGAATGATCGCGATCATGGTGCCGTTGGCTCAGTTGCCGCAGATTTCTGTGCGAAGAGTTTCTTTTGAAAACGCCCCTGCACGATGTCGACTGCGACAAGGACAAACAGAACAAAGTAGAAAGTGCTTTTCGCCATCGGTTCCACGGCGTGACCAAACAACTTCATGTCCGCCAGATGGCCGCCTTCCGAGACCAGCATGATTCCGACGATAAACAGAATAAACAGCCCAAGGACTTCGTACAGGCGGTTTTTCCGGAGGAACTCGCTGACCCGATCGGCCATCCAGATCATCATCACGCCGCTGAATACGATGGCCAAGGACATAACGATCATGTTAGCCGAAGTGATTGTTCTGCCACCGTTTTCATCCGTTGACGACGCCAACGCAATCGCACTGAGAATGGAATCAAAACTGAAGACCAGATTCATAATGATGATCCAGAACATGGCCTTTGCCAGCGACCGCTTTCCGTTGCCCTCTGACTGCCCGAGATCAACGTCGGCCAGCATGTGAGCGATTTCCTTGACGGCCGTGTAGATCACGAAGGCCCCGCCCAGCAGCACGATAAACGAATGGACATTCATACTGAAATCCACGGCAAACGTATGCATTGACAGAAACGGCGACTGAAATTTTTCTATGGCGGCCGTCACACCAAACAGCAGGACGATTCTTAGCAGAATTGCCAGACCGATCCCCCATTTTCGGACAAACGGCTGCTTGTCTTCTGCGACCTTTTTCGATTCGATTGAGATGTACAGAAGGTTGTCGAACCCCAGCACTGCCTGCAGCAGTGTCAGCATCAGCAGGGTCATAATGTGCTCAATCATCGCCGATTCAATCCTCGATAAATTCGTACAGGCCGGCAAGACAAGGCCGGTCCGCCACAGATCACAAGAGTGACACACTACCGCCCGATTCTAGCCGGTGCCGGACATTCTGCGAACAGAGGAAGGAATACGGGTTCCCGGGGGCAACCGACACCGGCCCGTGGCTTCCGCCCCCACGCACATCGAGCAAAGTAATGCGCGCCGTTTCCCCTGTCATTGCCTGATGCGGTCTGGAAAACCTGAAGAAAGCGCGTCATGAGCTGACTTCCGTTACGTTTGTATCCATACAGGAAGATGCAATGTCCGCCGCGAATGCTCTGCGTGCAGAACAACACCGTGACTATCTGCGAATGCTCGCCCGCGCGCAGGTTGCGCCGAGAAAAATCGCTGGAATGCAAAAACGCAATGTGTATGGGCGTTGGTGCAGGTTGGAGTGGAGTCCGGACAGTCGTTTCGTGACAGAAGCCAGTGGTCACAAGACGCTCAAAGTCTGACAAAAGGATTCGTGGCAGGACGTGTTGACGTCGGAGGCTCCGCACGGTCCGGACGGCCGGCCCTCGCCCAGGGTGCGACAGCTGATTGGCGGGGCCCAGGAGGGCAATCTCCTTCTTAAAGGAGCGTCACGCTAAGCTCGCTGCGCCGCGCGTGACAGGACAATCCTGGGGACGATGTCTCTGGTGTCATCGCGCCGATGTTTCCGGTGTGCCTGCAATGATGAAAACACGTCCCGTCTTCGGGCCAAACGTGCCACTCCAGGCACTCGTCACCAGAAAGTCGACATGGCCATCCGCGTTGACGTCACCGATGCCGCAGGCATCAAAGCCAAATGTGTCTCCTGCCTGCTTACAGGTCCATGTGCGGATCAGTCGGCCACTTTTTCCGTCATGCAGGTACACCTTGCCACCTGAAGGCGCGCCTTCGTCGTTCTGCCATGCACCGATGACCAGGTCGCCGATCCCGTCATCATTGACGTCTCCCGCGTCACTGGGTGACGTCCCCAGTCCCTCACCTGCCCGCTTGCCGGCGATCGTCAGAAGATTCTTTCCGTCCAATCCGCTGCACACGATAACCTTTCCTCCACCGGGCGCCGAGGACTTGTCACTGAAGTCAGAAGCGTAGAGATCGGGAAAACCGTCCTGGTTGATATCGTTCGGAAAAGAGAGAAACATCTGGCCCAGGTTTACACTGTTACGATCTGAACCGACCGTAAACGCCAGCTCCGCTTTCGCGTTTTGAATCCGATACACGTAGACGCGGCCGCGCTGCCCCGGGCCGGCATTCTGAGCACCGATTGCCAGCGTGTGATTGCCTTGACGATTCCGCGTACAGCAGGCCGCGTTAGCAAACTTATCGCCTGTTCGCTCACCTTCCAGCTCAAAGAGCTGCGTCCCCGTCTTCCCCGAGTAGACGAATGCCTTGCCACAGCCGGAATTCTTCCCGTTGGCCGAGATCGTTCCGACCAGTAAGTCCGCATGCGTGTCACCGTCAACGTCGCCCATGCCGGAAACTTCGTAGCCGAACTGATCACCGGAAGCATGGCCACGTAAATGATGCAGCAGCTTGCCGTCCCGACCGAAGAAAACGTATGCATTGCCGGGATTCGCTCGATTTGGCGCTCCCACAAACAGATCGGGGTGACCATCTCCATCGACATCCCCACATCCCACCGCGCTGTTGCCAAACTGTTCTCCTGGGGAGCCCACTTTTTCCATCAGCAGTTCGCCCGTCTGGCTTGAAAAGACGTAAACCTTGCCGCGTCCTTTATGTGTCGGGGCAGATGTTACGAAATCGATCACACCGTCTTTGTCCCAGTCACCCACTCGGCGAGCTGTCCAGCCAAACTGATCACCGGCAAATTCGCCAACAAACTTATGAATGATGTGAGTCGGCTCAACAAACAGCTCCGCGTCATCGAGGTGTTTTGGAAACAGCTTCCTGAATCGGACGTCTGTTTGAATGTTGGCCAGGTCGGAATCGACGGCGATTTGCCCGAAATTCCGAAAGCCTGATTTGATGGCGGTCGCAAGATTTTCAAACGCCGGATCTGACTTGTTCTGCAGCGCATAAATACAACCCAGGTTGTACGACGCAAGGGCTTTGGTTTGCTGAAACTGGGCAGCCCGGCCGTAGGCCGGGATGGCTTTGTCGTACTTTTTCTGCAGATGGAAAACGTAGCCCGGCAGAAAATGCGGTCGAGGCTGGTCTGCATACTGTGTGACGGATTGCTGAAGAATCTTTTCGGCCGCAGCGAGTTTCTTCTGACCAATCAGAGTCTGAGCCGTGGCAATCTGACCGGCCAGCGAAGGCCTGGTTGGTGGAATGTCGACGATTCGACCGTCCGGAGCGCTGCGTTGAAAGGCCACCTGAATGACCGTATCCGGACGATCAGTTGAACCCTGTGTCGTCTGTTCCAGAGACCAACTGAACGAGTCCGTGGTGATCTGCTTCCAGCTCTGGTTCACGCCATTGTTTGAAACTGGCAGCTCGGCCAGGCCCAATTCATCCTGAATCAGAACGCCAGCCAGCCAGTGACAATCGGGCTCACTGGAGCTCAGCCCAACGCTGGTCCATCGGCCCTGCTGTCGATTGAACGCCAGCGCAGATATCGATTCTTCTCGCCAACTGTATCGAGTCATCTGTAACAGGCCGTATCCGTCAATCATCGACGAAACGCGGCGTACTGCAGTCCCCTCTTCCAGAGTACCGTTCTTCGAAAGTCGTGTCGTTTTCCCTTTCCAGATGCCGATCAGCATGTCCAGCTGTCGTGTCACGGGGAATTGTCCTTTGACCGACCCATGCGGCCTCTGGATCGTCAGATTCTCCGCATGCAACGACTGTGCCGGCCGTTTTCGACGGAACGACATGATCCAGTCTGTCCGCCAGCCCGTGCCGTTGTCCAAAGTCGCCTGACCCCATTGGCAACTATCTTTAGTGGCCTTCGAAAACGTAAATCGGGTTCGCGCCGATCCGCTGGGCGGGAAAAACTCTCGGCGTTGATCGGCAAAGTTTTCGACCATCTGAGAAAACGACGACGGTGTTCCGCTGTGCCAGTTAAGAATAATCTCCCACTGCTGTTGCTCCGCGTCGTAGGTCCGCAGACTGAATCCACGAAGTTTGAGCGGATTTTTTCCCGTCCATTGCTCGAGAACGGCCCGGCCATGGAGAACTGAATCGATCTGCGCGTGGGCCATCGCTGCGTCCAGCCAACTGTCATCCTGTTGCTGACGGCGGTTCTGAACTTCCCATTCGCCGATCCAGAAATCAAATTGACGTGGCTGCTCGCTCGGGATCAACACAACGTCCGACTGGTCGATGGAACGGTCTGAGGGTGTTGCTGCCAGAGCGAATGTTTCCGCCCCTTTCGCCACGCAGAGGAAAGCAATCATCCCCAAAACACATCTCAGATAGTGCTGCCTCATATCCTCTCCTTCGTGCGGCTAAGATACTGCGAAGAGCTCGACAATGAATGTGAGGATCCTAACATATTCGAACGACTACGAATTCTCGGTTACCTCTGTTGTGACGTTTCGATTGTCGTTTACTTAGGGCCTGATCAACTCGTCGGTGTTCGAACGAGGCTGAGATAGCCAACGTCGGCGCCTGCTCGACGCGGTCTTTCGAATCTCGTGCTGCCATGGGAAGCTGAAATGAGAAGACGGAAAAACATGCTGAGTGACTGCCTGATGTTGCTGGCCACGGTCGTCAGCGTCTCGGCCGGCGTTTCGCGCGCCGACGACGAACCGTTCATGGGCGCGTATGTGAACATTCCGAAGCTCTTTGATTCGAACTCTGACTTTTCCGACCGCGAACGTTCTATTGAAAAGCATCTCGACAGATTCAAGGACAGCGGACTGCGTATCGTCATGCCCTACGTCACCACAACTGTGGGCACGGCTGCGTACCCGAGTAAAATCGTTCCCAATTGTCTGTACTCAGACTGGGATCCTGTGAGTGTGCTCATGCGGGAAGCGCGAGCCCGTGGACTGCAGGTTTACCCGGTAGCTTGCGTCCTGGCATGCGGCAAACTGCAACCGCAGGGTATTCTGCGGCAGCACACGGAATGGGCATTGAAAGATGAAGTTGGCCGCCCGATCGGTCATATCAGTCCCTGCCATCCGCAGGCACGGGACTGGGTCGTCTCTGTGATGCGTGAGATCGTTGAAAAATACAAACCCGATGGTCTGTTGTTGGATTATCTGAGATTCAACAACAGGCCCATGCAATTGGATCCCCTCGGCGCGGCACAGCTGAGTAAGCTAATGCGTGGAGTCCCCGAAACTCTCCACGCCGGAAAGTTGCAGCGTTTCAAAGAAGAATGCCTGACCGAATTGATGAGATCCATCAGTGTCGACCTGCGGAAGCAACAGCCGGGAATCAGGTTGGCGATCTACTCCTGGGGACCGCACGTTGTGCAAAACCACCGCATCGCACAGGACTGGCGAACATGGGCTCAGAAAGGGTACATCGACATGGTCAACGTGTCGGGATACTGCTTCCCGGAGAATTACGGGGACCGTTACATGCAGGTGTTTGCGGATCGAATCGCCGGAGCTCTGGCGATCAATCAGAAGTTGAAACGTTCAATTGACGTAACACTCTGCCTGGGCATCAAGACAAGTCACGGCCAGATCGACAAAGCGGCGGATGTTGAAGATTACTTAAACACTGCAGGACAGCTGGGAGTAGACGGTGTCTCCATCTTTACCTGGTCACATGCGACGCCGTTTCTTGAAGAGATTCAACAGGGCGGATACCTGACCAATTTCGAAAACGGTCTGAAGAGCCGCTCCTACAGCATTTCACGCTGACTTGTGGCCGCGGAAATCGCTGTTGGATACAAGATTCGTTACTCCCGCGAACCAGTATCGTCTACAACAATAAATAAACGGCCCTAAGTCGGGGTGGTCACCGTGGGAACTCCACCGATTTGGAAGTGGATATAGTAGCAAACCCGTCAGAACTTTTTTTGAACGCTGGCCCGCGCCATCAAACGCCGCTTCTGGCACACGCTTCCCCCCCCCTCTGAATCATAGAGCGTGTAGCGGGGCCGGCGAGCAATTTGGCAGCTGAACGGCGGCCGAATTCACTACACTTCAGTGAAACGCTCTCTAGAAGCTAAACCGCTCACCCTGTACGGCCACGTGATGTCCGGCTGCTTTAACAGCACGGGTTGCGGAAGACGATGGGTCGAGGATCGGGTTGGTGTGGTTGGCGTGAATAAACCGCACTTTGTCGCGATCTTCGGCAGGTAGGCTCCTGAACCTCTCAATGCTCTCCATCACAAATGGATGCGGGATCTGTGACATGTTGCGACCGGGTAGTTCTCCGTTGGCGAAGAAAGTGCCGTCAAGGTAGGCGATGTCAGCGTCGGCGACGATGTCTTCGATCTTGATGTCCCAGCGTTCCCATTTGTCGATGTCCGGTATGTAGATAATCGTGCGGGAAGGGCCTTGAATGCAAAAGCCCACGGTCTCTGAGTACTCATCGCGATGTGGCACAAGAAAGGGCGTCACTTCGATGCGTTGATTGAGCTTGAGTGGCTGGCCTGTGGCGAGCTTCCGGAGGGCAATCTGCTTGAGTCTGACCAGTTGTTCCCAGGGGCCATTGTCTTCCAGGAACCGGCGCATCCTCGGCATCGCGTAAACTGGCACGCCGTTCGCGCCGATAGTCTCTCGCCCGAGATGTATCAAGCCGGCGTAGTGGCCGATGTGAGCATGTGTGAGCAAAATGCCATCGAGGCCAGGGGTTTTCTGTGTCGGTGAAACCTGGTCCAGCGCGTGCAATTGCTCGCGGAAGTCCGGTGTGCAGTCGATCAGCCAACGCTGGCCCTGTTGCGGGTCAACGATCGCAAGACACGCCACATGTCGCCTGAGGTTGCTGTTGACCCAGGCGGCCTGGCAACACTTTTTTCGGCAGCCAGCCTGAGGGAAACCTGCGTCCTGAGCAACGCCCAGGACAACGACATAGGGTTCGTTTGCTGCCCGCTCGTCAGCAACAATTGGCGAACAGACCAAACAGCAGAGGAAGATCGCCGACACGCGGTCAGGAATAGCACGCATTGTTGCAGTGGCTCCAGTGGCCAAACTACGGGGACGCCAACAACAGGCAGCGCCTTCTCAGCACAGGTCTAACCGTTTTGAATTCTACCAGTCTAATCAAAACAAACGAAGGCAGTCGCTGGAATATGACCTGAAGAAGACCGGCCGTCGTGCGTTGTCCTTACGATAGAAGCTTGCAAAGCACGAGTGCCAGGCACAACAAAGACATAGTCGATCGTCCGGCCATAGTCCACATTCACGTCATTCGATGGCTCTCGAAAACCGTTGCCCGCTCCGACCACCTAAGGCTATGGTCATGGTTTGCACTCTATCCAGCAAAGCGTTTCGTGCCTTCAAGCGACACCTTCTCATACCGGTATATCTTATTCGCCACAAGAGAGCCGGGGACACTTGACCTCGGCCCTGCCAGACATAGCCACAGCAGTACAGAGCCCCGGTCTTTTAAAAAGTCCGGGGCTCTTCAGGACTCAATCGGCTTTGCGACGGAGCGTGGTCCGATAAGATGGTGACGAATTCGGCCAGAAAAGCACGCTTCGCCCGCACGCCGTCTCGGCACGAGATTAACGTTCCTGGCACTTTTTGTTTGCCCAATGCGGCTGGTGAAGAGGCGGCGTTTCCCCAGAACTGAAATCCGAACAGCTCAATCATGGACAAATCGGAAAGCAACAGATGACGTCAGTGGATATCTCGACAGCAGCGTTAACCGCTGCTGACAACCTCATTCAACTCGCCCTTGCCGAGGATCTGGATGGTCGCGGTGATCTGACCAGTCAAGCGACCGTGCCACCGCATGCCACGGCAGCCGTAAATCTGGTGGCTCGGGAAAACGGCGTCCTGTGCGGCGGCATTGTGATCGAACGCGTCTACGCGGCACTGTGTGCACTGCAGCGGGTTGCTGCGGACACAGTGCAGGTCACGTCGTACATCCGCGACGGTGGGACG
>JBDONA010000895.1:20357-22959 GCA_039831575.1 Fuerstiella sp.
GATACTCGAAAAACGCTGCCAGGTTTTCGGCTGCTTCATAAATACGCGGTCAGGTGCGGCGGCGGCACGAATCACCGTATCGGTCTGTTTGACGGCATGCTGATCAAAGACAATCACCTGGCAGCGCGCGGCAGTCACTCCGTCGCGGACGCGGTGGCCGCTGCCCGATCATGGCTGACGGAACACGGCCTCGATCTGCCGGTGGAAGTCGAAGTGGACACACTGGAACAGTTACGTGATGCTCTGGCAGAGAAACCGGAGATCGTCCTGCTGGACAACATGCAGCCGTCAGAACTGCAGCAGGCCGTCATACTGCGGGATCAGCTGTCTCCGAAGACGCTGCTGGAAGCGTCTGGCGGCGTGAATCTGGAAACCGTTGGCTGCATCGCCGGAACGGGTGTCGATCGCATCAGTGTCGGCGCACTAACCCATTCCGCTGCGGCACTGGACTTCGGCTATGACTGGCAGTGGTAAGCACGGGCCCTGCTTCAGTTGTCCATCACTTCTTTTTCTTTGGCTTCCGCGCCTTTGTTGACCGCGCCCTCAAACTTTTTGGTCTGTTCCTGCACTTTGTCCTTCGTATGGTCGCGTGCGTCCTCGGACATCGTCTTGTCCTTTTGAGCCTGGTCAGCGTGCTTGTTCGCGTCCCGACGAATGTTGCGGATGGAAACACGACCTTCCTCCGCCAGTTCCTTAACGCGCCCGGCAAGTTGCTGACGACGCTCAGTCGACAACGGTGGAACATTCAGGCGAACAACACGACCGTCGTTATTGGGGGCCATCCCCAGATCACTGTTTTGAATGGCCTTGGCGATTTCGTCGAGACTCGACACGTCGAACGGTCGAATCATGATTTGCTGTGGCTCTGGTACGCTGACGTTGGCAATCTGCTTCAACGGTGTGAGCGAGCCGTAGTAATCAACCTTGATCGAATCGACCAGACCCGGATTCGCGCGTCCGGTGCGGATTCCCTTGAGCGACGAACTAAAATGATCGACGGCTTTTTCCATTCGATCTTCAGCGTCGAGAAGTATTTCGTCCTGATCCATGAGTTCAGCCTTTGGTGTCCGGTTCGCCGGGCGATGCCATCGTACGATTATTTGCAGAGAAAAATGCCGAAACGGGAATGCTCCACAGTGAAATCGCCCGTGGTCATTCAAACGGCACCTGAGCATGGTAATGAACCCAGCGGCTCGGTCAAACGCCCATTTATCTTAGCGCGTAAACAGCAAGGGACTTACGCCTTGTAAAGGATTCTGAACGGCAGACCTGAAAAAATCGACAGGCAGAGTCTCGCATCGGCTAATGTGATCGCTACAATCCTTACTATGTATGCGACCGATACAATCCTGAAGTTCGGTTTTCCGCTGGGAGTGCTCGGCGGCGCGAGGTTCAGACTCAGCTTTTTGTTTCCAGTTGCCATGATCGCAATCATCTGGCGATTGGACAATCTTCCGTTGGGACTACTGGCCACAGCAATCCTGCTGTTCAGCGTACTGATTCATGAACTCGCCCATTTGCTGGTCGCACGATCCACCGGCGGTGAGATGGACGAGATCCTGCTTTGGCCACTGGGCGGCCTTGAAGAACCTTATGGTCGTGGCTATCTGCACGATCACTTTCAGACGATGCTGGCTGGTCCACTGACAAATCTGTTGCTGGCGCTCAGCTGCATGATGACTTTGTCTGCCCTGGAAGTAAGTCCACTGCTAAGTCCGTTCTCCGGTCTTGAAGTTTCAAACGGTGAATCTCTGACGACCACCGCATGGCGAATGGCGTTCATGATCAACTGGGTCCTGTTCGTCGTCAACCTGCTTCCGGTCACTCCCTTCGACGGTGGAGTACTGCTCCGGACTTACTTGTCAACTCGGTTCTCTGAGGGTGAGAGCCGCGACCTGATGGTTCGACTTGGACTGGTGCTGGGGATGTTCGGCATCCTGGCAGGGTTTGTGTTTGACATCAGCGGACTGGTAGCGATGTCGGCGTTCGTCATGATCATTCACCTGCATGAGAACATGAGATGGTACGAATTCGTCAGTGAACCGGACGAATTCTCCGAATTCCACGTCGGTGAAAAGCACGACGGTCCCAACACGCAGTTCTTTGACGACGAATCGGATTTATCCGATGACCCGACGGACTCCGCCGACGTCAGCGAGGACTGGCGTCTGGGCTCTGAGGAACAGCGTCTGCGGCAGGAACGTGAGGAAAGACGGCGCGAAGAACAACAGGTCGATGACATCCTTCAGAAGCTTCACCTGAACGGTCGCGATTCTTTAAGCAGCCTTGAGCTGCAGATACTCAATCGCGTCAGCGACAAATACAGAAGTCGTCGCCAACACAACTGAGTTGGCCTTATGAAATATCCGGCAATTCCCAATGCGTACTCACTCGTCGATTGTTTTAGTGTCGTCTTCTGTTCTGCTGGTTCTGGGAGGGTGCGGTTACGAACATTCGATTGAGTCGACGCCACCTGTCATGAAAGCGGATTCTGTTGAGTCGACGCGACAGCAGACACCGGTCGCCGCTGCGACCACACCGGGCGAACGAAAAGGATTCGATGGCCTTGAGTTTGCGATTCCTGCAGGCTGGACGGAATTGC
>JBDONA010000600.1:0-5223 GCA_039831575.1 Fuerstiella sp.
GTTGTTGGCAGTGTGTGCACCCGCGGCTAGCGCCTTGCGGCTCACAGATTCAGGTATCCGGCCAGCCTCTAGCCTTCCCTGGCGGTGCGGCGGTAGTCCCACAGGATCACCAGAAACGCAACGAAGTCATAGGCAGCATGCGCTGTCATGGGAATCAACAGGTTGGGCGTGGCATCGACGGTCATCAACGCTGTCAGGTACAGGCCGATAAATCCCGCCAGCATCGCGTACAACGGCGTAATCGAATGAGCCAGCGCGAACAACAGATTGCACACGATGACTGCCAACGTCACGTTCCACGCGCTGATCCACTGATACAGCAGGCCGCGAAACAAAACCTCTTCGCAGATTCCGGCAAGCAACGCCAGAAACATGATGTCAACAATGCGACAGCGGTCCAGCAGAGGCCCCAGCGTCTCCCGCAGAAACTCACGAATCTGACGCAGTCCGTTCGCATTGGCCAGAAAACAGGCGGCCAGAAGAAACAGCATTGGCACTGTGGCTAACAGGCCGATGCCAAAGTCCTGCCATGACCAGTCCAATTCGGCAGTCGGATGCACATCAACGACAGAACCAAGGGCGAACGCCACCAGCAACAACGCCCCCTCAAACAGTCCGGCTCCGGTCAGGAACTGAGACAGCGTAAGCGTTTCGCGAGGTGGCAGATCGTGGGTCACAAACATCCGATGCAGCTGGCAGGGAGACTCAACGACAGATCGTCCTGTCATTTCTTTGATCTGCTGTCTCAATCGGCAGCCACGGTAACTTCAGCACGCAGAATTCGAAAGCACGAAGTCCGGATTTGGCTTTTCTAATTGGACAGCGCCAGTTTTTCTTCATTTTCACCCGAAGCGTAAGCGAGGAGACATGTTGCGTCGATCGCCTGGCTTGCGCATCGGGTTACGAAAACACTGCACGACGGAAACAAGTGGCACTGTCAAACCACCTCGTGCCTCCCGCAACCCTGACGGCAGAGCGCAAAGAAAAAAGGCCGATCGGATCTCAATGAAACCGATGGCCTTTTTTTCGTGTGTCGCAGAAGGCGAGTTTCTCAGGCTCGATTCTGCTCCTCATCTCTCTCGTCTGTATGGCTCGGTTCTCAGGCGAGCCATCTCTCTCATTTCGTGTGCTGCCGTCGGACGGCAACGACTGCTTTCTCACAGCAGCCGTGGTTCAGGATCTCACTCTGAACCAATCTCTCTCTGCCCAAAAGAGAAAGCAAGGACGATGCCAATGACACAAAAACAATCGGTGTGACTCGGTTTCCGGCGGGGTAAAACCACACACAAACTGTTTCGTAATAATAGGTTACACTGTCCGGACCGCAGGTTTTAGATTCCCGGGCGAGTGGTGATTTGACAACGTCGCCCCCGCGAATTTGTACTTTCTACAAGCCTGTTGCAATGTACTTATTACAAATTTGCACCGCACTGGTGAGGCAAAAGCTGTCATTTCAGTCGACACTGGTCAGTGCGTGTCGCACGGACGTGTAGCGGGTCCGGCGAGAATTTCGCAGCTGAACGGTGGCGGAAGTCGCTACACTTCGGTGAAGCGCGCTCTATCTAGTGTGCCGCCACGTTAACCGCACGAAATCGTTCAGATGTCAGAAATGCAATCTCTCAATCCACTGCAGCCACATGATGTGTGGATGAAGAAAGCGTTGGATCAGGCCCTGGTCGCCTTCGATCAGGATGAAGTCCCGGTCGGAGCCGTGGTGGTCTTTCAAGATCGCGTCATCGCAGAAGCCTGCAACCAACGTGAGGCGCTCAACGACCCCACAGCTCATGCTGAAATGATTGCCATCACGCAGGCCGCTGAGGCGTTGGGATCGTGGCGGTTGCTGGACTGTACGCTGTATGTCACCCTGGAACCGTGCCCCATGTGTGCCGGAGCCATCGTGCAATCAAGGATTCCGTTTGTCGTATACGGCACCGCCGATCCCAAAGGTGGAGCCTGCGACACGCTGTTTCAGATAACCTCTGACATCCGCCTTAATCATCAGGCAGCCGTCCTGGGTGGTGTGATGCAGGACGACTGCAAAGCCATACTGCAGCAATTTTTCCGCGAGCGGCGGACGCTCGGAAAAAAATGAACGGGATATCTTGAGTCGAATTCGTCAGAACACAGGGCCCTGACCCGGACGAATCGTGCATCCACGCAGAATCTGCCGGTCAACCGACCACGTTTAAGGGTTTACGTCGACGGACTGTGAATCAGGCAAAAACTTTCCGCCTGCGGACTTTAACCGCTATTGACCCATTTTTTGGCTTGGGTTAAATCACAGTCCGACGTGGTGTCCGAGACGGCATTTTCAGCCACTCAACTGCGTCTCCAGTCACTTTCTACACATCAAGACACATTCCGTGTTGACTCACCCAACGAACTCGTCCTGAGTCCGTTGTCCTTCCAACCCTTTCCCGTTTCGCAGACTGTCGGCACATTCACGGACGAAGGATCGGCCGGTGCCTGGCGATCTTCTCAACTCGTTCATCTGCGCGATTAGCCAAACCCGCAATTCGGCTGCGCATGTGGAATTTCCTGTCAGGGAAGAATCTCATGTTGTTTAGACATTTCACGTGGACGGCTGTGTTGTCAGCCCTCCTTCTGAACACCCCCGCTGTTGAAGCTCAGTTCTACAACAGAGGATGTTCCACCTGTGGGCCAGTTGCCGCCGCACCGGCAATGTCCTGCACTCCCATCCAGCCGGCGTACGCCTCCTGTTATGAGACGGTTCCGATCACCACGTACAAACGTGAGAAGCAGACCGTGCAGGTACCGGAATACAAGACCGAGTACGTCGATCGTGAGATCACGATCTACAATCCGGTCACGACGCAACGCACTGTGGAAGTGCCCACGGTGTCGTATCGCACGGTGACCGAAAATCGAGTCATCAATCGGGACATGGGGCGTTGGGTGACCAACTATACTCCTGTGCAAAAACAATCGGCCTGTCAGGTGGACCCGCGTCCCGGCATGATTGGCTGGCTGAATCGGACCGGGTATTCATTCCGAAACTCGTTCACACCGAACTACCGAACGGCCAGACAGTACGTTCCACGAAGGGTGACCTGCAATGTTCCTGTCTCCCGGCAGGTAGCTGTTCGCGGGACGAAACAAGTCGTCGTCAACGAGACAAAAATGGTCGCTGAGAAAAAGACGGAACGCGTCGCAGTGCGAAGACTGGTCATGCGAAGTGTGGAACAGACCGTCCTGCGGCCGCAAATCGCCTATCGCACAGTGCCCATCGGCAGCTCGCTGGCGTACGGTCGTGGTGGTAACAGGCTGGCCTATGGTGGTTTCGGATACCCCGGAAGCACCAGCACAGCGTGGATCGTTGATGATGAAGACAGTTCAAAGCGAACGGCGAACCGACCGGAACCTGATCCGATCAGCGGCACACGCCGTGCAGAAGCCTTTCGGGAAGATACAGAACCAACACGAACCGGCGCACGCAGTTTCGATCGCAGCACTTCAGAGAGCGATCCCAAGTTCCAGCGATCCAGCTTTCAATCACTGCCGCCAGCCGAAGCACCTGCACTGAAACGGGCTCCCGCCTTTCCAGATGAAACGGACATCAAGCCAAACTATCAACCGTTTAATTCCAGCCAGCGGTCTCCATCGGGGACTGCCCCGGCCATCTACACGACGATGTCACCGTCGGCTGCCGGCGGCTGGAAGACAAGTCGTCAGGTCGCCAGTGACAACGTTTCCGCCACAACTCTGATGGAACCTGCTGTCACCGTGACAGATAACAAATAGCGGCCGGCGTTGACGATATTCGTCCCGCCGCCAAAGCAGACGCAAATACATATACATATCGGATCCACTTTTGAAACAGGGTCGGTCTCCCCTTCCTTTTCTCGACCGGCCACTGTCCCTTCCCCACTTCCTTTCGGGCGTTGAACTCCTTTCCCACCTCCCCTCCCCCTCGTGTTCAAGAAGCGTCCCCTCGCGGCACCGGTATCATACCGGTGCCCATTTTTTTGCGCCGGACCGTTTCTCACAGGCACAGCCTGCTGAGGTCCATAGACCTGTCCGGTCAAACAAATCGATCATCACGGCTACAGCGTTTCACGCTGATTTGTGGCCGCGAAACACGCTTTTCGATTGCAGTTTCATTACTCCCACGAGCCAGTATCGTCTAAGACAATAAGCCATCTGATCCAGTGCGTGTCGCACTGATGTGTAGCCGTTCCAGCCAGCAATTCACCAGCTGAACGATGGTGAGAGTCACTCCACTCCGGTGCACTGCGCTGTAATCCCCTGACGCCGCGAACGCCGCATAACCGTCAGATTCAGGATGGTTGGCGTTCTTCGCTGATTCGCACATCTGATATGGCCGTTCGCTCAGTCGCCGATTCGCAGCGGCCGCTCGCAAAATCGCTCACCAGACTCATGTCCGAGTGATAGATTTGTGCTGAGTCAGAATACTCTCCCGCTCCAGCGAGTGAAATCGCCTCCTGTGTGATTCGGTTTCATCCCGCCCGGAGCAATCACTGCACTGTCATATCAGCTGCTTTAGAAATCAGCGATTTTCGTCACCGGCTACCGTTGCGCGCATGTTGCGCTGTCCATAGAAAGCTCACGATGTTCGACTACGAACGATTCAGAAACGATGTACTCGCGCTGGGGCTGCTGGCCCTGGTTGTGTTCGTCGGTTTGAGTTTTCTGAGCTACGACCCTGCCGACCCGCCGTCTGATCTTGTTTTTCCGGCCCGACAAACTCCCGTTAATATCTGCGGCAGCACCGGAGCCGCCATTTCCTTCTACGGACGTCATCTGCTGGGTACCGGTGTCTGGATGGCCATTGCTGCCATGATTGCATGGGACGTCAGTCTTTTCTCACGAGAAAAGCCGAAACGCAACTGGCTGTCGATTGCCGGAACCGGCCTGTTGTTACTGTCTTCCTGTGTTGTGCTGCACCTGCTGGTGCCCGGTTTCAATTCCGGCTCCACCTATGGCAGCGGCGGCGCGGTGGGCGCATGGACCGGAGCGGCTTTGCAGCAAGCGTTCTCTCCGGCCGGAATATTCATTTTGACAGCGTGCGGAGTGCTTTCCGGCTGGATGCTGTCGCCACTGTGGGCCATTAGTGCGCCGGGCGTTAAAGTTGCGTCGATCCCGTTAACCATGATGTCGTCTGTTGGTTCTGTCGTCAGTGCAATGCGGCCAGCACCTCGCGTGGACGTTGACACCGAAGACGACGTCGATGACATCGATGAC
>JBDONA010000492.1:0-5204 GCA_039831575.1 Fuerstiella sp.
GTCACAATCTGGTCAGGCAACGCGCGAGACTGATGGTGCAGATTCGCCGACTGTTGCATCAAACGATGCCGGGCTTCGCCGATTTGTTTGTCGATGACAAGTTGTATCGCAGTTCGATCGCGATGCCTGTGGCGTTGCAGTTGACTTCGGCGGAGGTGATTCGATGTGCTGGTGTCGATGAAATCGCAAAGCACCTGACATGAGCAACCTGCCTGTCGTTCGACAGTTATTGATCAAACTCAACGGCCGACGTCCGTGACAGGGCAACACGGCATCTTCGAAGCAGTGGCACAACAAAACTGGACCACGCTTTCCGCTGGACTTCACTGCTTGCAAGCAAGCAGCGGCATGACGACGAGCGCGAGCGATACAACGCACCCGCTTCGCCTGCTCGCGGTCCGGACTTAAAGGGCAGAGTACCGGAGATGTGAATGCCGTGTCGGCAACGCCTCATCGACATATCGAAACACACAGAATCATTGGAACTGAAGCGCACCTGACCCATCTGCAAGATGATTCTGTAACCATGATCCTGTTTTTCTTCCCGTTCTCTCGTGCATCGACCGCTCATTCTGCCACAATTGATTCATGATTTTCCGATTCCTCACGGTCATCGCGTTTCTGCTCTTTCCCGCTTTCGCTACCGCACAGGTGGTTCCATCGGGAGATCCCCGACCGACGTTTCCTTCGGTGGACGAACTGCCGCAGGTCAGGGAATTGCCCAACCCCTTCGTCTTCCTCGACGGCACGGCGGTGAAGACCCGCAAGGACTGGGTGCGCCGGCGGGCGGAGATGAAGGCCATGGTGCTCCACTATCAGTTCGGGCACGCTCCTGCGCTGCCCGCGCCCGACAGAATCGACGCAGAAATCCTTTCCGAGACCGATGCGCTCGACGGCCAGGCCGTGAAGCGGGCCGTGCGACTTCGTTTCGGTCCCGGCAAGGCGGTCTCGCTGTCGTTGGGAATTCACGTGCCGAAGTTGGGCACGGGTCCCTTTCCCGTGATCGTTCACAACAGCCCCGGGACATTCGAGGTTGAGGACGCGATCGTCGCGGATCTCGTGCGTCGCGGCTACATGCTGGTGAGCTACCAACGAACCGACCTCCACCCGGATTGGGGGAAGGATCCAGAGGCGAAGAAGTGGCGCGATCGCGGCGACGCGCGACGGGCTTATCCCGACCATGACTGGGGCTGCCTTCGAGTCTGGGCGTGGGGTGGCAGTGTGACCATCAACTGGCTCTCCACTCTGCCCGAGGTCGACATGACGAAGATCGTATGCACGGGCCATTCGCGGGGCGGCCAGACGGCAGCGCTCATGGGAATGATGGACGAACGGGTCGCGGTCGTCGCTCCGAACGCCGGCGGGTCCATCACCACCGGGTGCCACCGGGTTGGAAACAAGACCCGCCGCATCAAGGACAAAATGGCCAGCGGTAATGCGTACTGGTTCCATCCCAACCTGACTCCGTTCGGTGACCAGGAGACACGGCTGCCGTTTGACCTGCACTTCATCAAGGCGGCCGTTGCGCCGCGGGCATGGTTCAACGCGAACGGACTTGGCGACAAGCTTAATGTTGAGGGCAGCATGGTCACCTGGCGCGCGGCCCGTATTGTCTATGAGTGGCTTGGCGTGAAGGAGCGGTGCGCACAATGGTATCGTGAAGGCGGTCACGACCAGGGCGCGCGGGATTGGAAGGCGCTCGCGGACTTCGCAGACTTCATCTTCTTCGACAAACCACTGCCGGATCCGAAAGCATTTTACCAGGAGCCGTGGCCCGATATTTCGTTGCATTACTCCTGGAAAGCTCCGAGTTGATCATCCACAGATGAAAAACGGTGTCGATCCGACCGGCGGCGATCACGATTAATAGTGACAGCCGGCCCTACGGTTCCTTTGCGCGAGAACCCTGTTGATTGGAAACATCAAAGATCAGGCCTCTTAGATCCGGCGATGGGGCTGTGCGATACCTGGTGGATACCCGGATCACCACGAACAGACGAACCCGGTGGGTGGTATCACGCTCTGAATCGAGGCAGCCTTCGTGCGGACATTTCCAAACCACGCCGAGACGCATCTGAGGAGATCAGTTGACGTTGGGTAGTTCACGCTGGTTCAGGATGGCTTGGATGCGGCCGCCGGAATCGATTCTTTCGGGACCGTGGGCAGCGTCTACGAAGATCACGTAGGGCCCTTTTTGCAGATATCGATCCGAAAACGGTTTCCGATAAATCTCCGACACTGTCCGTGCCGCAGTCGCTGAATCATTCAGCTTATAAATGAAGACGTGGATGTCGCGCTGCCCTTCGCTCACGAAGACCGCCTTGGCTGTCATGAACAAACGCACCTCGCGACCGATTCGATGCAGTTGCAACGATCTGGCAAGCTCCGGCAGCGAAGTACGTCGATACACCCCAGGGTTGGGATACGGTTTTCGGTCCAGCGCGTAACCCGCAGGAAGCTCATCTGTAATCGTGATGTACGAGACCAAAGCCTTTTCCTCACGTGATGCTGGTGCCAACAGATAACTGCCGGCTGTCCGGGCTGCACCAATGCAAAGGTGAGCACTGACGCCTTGGGGTAGTTCGTCCAGCCATTCAAGTAACAGCTCGGTTTGTCCCGTTTGAAACATGGCCGAACCGACGTGGCGGCACGCAACGTGACCGATGTGTGACTCGATTTTCACATTCCCAAGCAGCAGCCTTGCCTGCTGGATCCTGTTCGCCTGGATGAACGTCGAAATAATCTCTGCTCCGCCCGCCCCTTCTCCCTTCAGCAACGTTTCGGCAATGAACACGGCCGTATTCGGGTCGTCGTTTTCCAGAAACGTTTTCACCAGAAACGGAGCCAGCTGTTGAAAGAAGAGCGGGTTCAATGAACTCACGGAATCCCTCACCGAGTCAATCTCGCCCAGGGCGATCTGGCTGGCCAGAATTCCGGGCACAACCATCAGTTTTGCCATGCCGGAGGAATCCGGCATCTCAGCCATCGCCTTCTTTGCACGCTGCAAAGCCAATCGACTTTTTTCCGTTTCGCCGCGTTCTGCATGGATGCCTGCGATTTTAACGTAGTTAACTTCAATTAACGCTATTCGAGATTCGTCGGTCGTGTTGCCAAACTTACTTTTCGTCTTCTTCAGGTTAGAGGTCCTGATCAATTCGACCATCGCTTCAATCGTCGCTTCGGCACCAGCGACGTCTTTCTTCTGCAATTGCAGAGCGAGTATTGAATGGTTGAGTTGTTGCCGAACTTCGGGCGACTTCTCAGTGGAGACATGTTTTTGAAGGTCGTCAATGGAGACTTTGTCGACGGGTTTTCCGCCAACGCTGCCGGTCATGCGTTCGGCATTGTGACGCGCGACGGGATCTTTGATTCTCCCGACGAATTTCTTCGCCTTATCCATGTGTCCACGCTGCGAAAGAGCTCGGATCAGGTCCACGTAAACCGCGTCTCTCGATTTGTCAGTCGTGATTCGCTCAAGAAGTTTTTCTGTGTTAGCGATGTCGGCACGTTTCGCCGTTGCCTGTGCGATTCTGGACAGGAACAAGGGACCTCGCTTTTCCGGTTGTCGATCCACAATTTGCAACGCCTGCTTCAGAAACCCGCGTTTTGCAAGGGCACCGACCAGGACACTATGACCGTACGAACTCCGTGTCGAGTTTGGGCCCTGAACGCTCGAGACGTAGCTCTTCGCCATATCGAGTGACTCAGCTATGTCCAGACATGCGTCAACATGTTCGAAAGCAAAGCCTCGTGAAACCGCACTCGCCCGGGCGGCATGGACTTCCGCTACGGCCCCGGAAAAATCTCCAAGGGCTTTGCGGTATCGCGCAATTTCATAATGTGCGTAGCCACACAGTTGAGGGTTTGAGATTCGCGGAGCGTCAGCACTCGCTCCCTCAATGTCGCCTGCTCGCAGCCGGACCCGGTTGAATTCAAAAAGTGCCTGCCCGAGAACCTCTTCGTTCTGAATACGATTGATGTGCAGCAGTGCCCGATGCCGCCATTCTCGTTCAGGCTCATGTTCGTCCTGAGCATTCGCACGAACTGGCAGGACAACCGTCACAGCGACGCAAAGAACGATTTTAGTACTGCGAAACCTCATATCGGTTCTCCGGGTGTGAACGACAAGATGCAAGGTAACCGATCACACTGCAAATCAGATACCGGTCTGTTCCAGGGTCGTTTCAGGCTTTGTGGCGGCCTCTGCAGCTCTGCGACTGCATCCTGTGCAGTGCGAGAGTTGCAGGCTTCGGCGAAGTCCATCGTTCGTCGTTCCCGGAAACCATCATCGGCGGCCGGACCTGGCAAAGTCCGTTGCATAGAGAAACATGCCTCGCCAACAGCGCTCGTCCTGAGTGCGCAACGACAACCGCCGGTCACGGGCAAATCAGGGCCATTTCGTGTCATCAGAACAATGACAGCACGACCGTGTATTGCTTGAGTCTTCTTGACGGAAGCAGGTCAATTGGCCTGTTGTCCAATCAATCGGGTAAGGTACTCGCAGGTGGAGATGAAGGAAGTCGTCTGGGACGCTTCTGGACGTATGTGGGTGACGACGAACACCCGTATTCGGTGTATAACTTCACGATGAGCCGACGTCGCGATGGACCACAGTCGTTCCTGCAGGGCTTTCGTGGCTATCTTCAGGCGGATGCCTATGGAGGCTACGACGCAATCTTTCTCAATTCGGGCAGCGACATTACTGAAGTGGCGTGCTGGGCTCATGCGCGACGAAAGTTTTTCGATGCGAGGGCAAACTATCCGCGGGAAGCGCATCAGACGCTGGAATGGATTCAGCAGTTATATGACATTGAAGATCGAGGCCGTGAGTTATCTGCAGAGATGCGCTGCGAGTTGCGTCGTGCTGAAGCCAACCCGATTCTGGATCGGATCGATGCGTATCTCAAAATGCTCACACTGACCCTGCTGCCTAAGAGTGCGCTGGCCAAAGCGGTGACCTATGCACGCAACCAATGGAACGCACTTCGCTGCTACACCACGGATGGTCGGCTGACGATTGACAACAACACGGCAGAGCGCACGCTGCGTCATCAGGCGATTGGCCGAAAGAACTGGTTATTCATCGGGAGCGAAAATGCCGGACCGTGTGCAGCAATCCTGTACTCAATCATGGCCGGCGCGAAGCGGCATCGAATTGAACCATGGTCGTATGTCCGGGAACTGCTTATGCGACTGCAGGCGGA
>JBDONA010000642.1:0-5196 GCA_039831575.1 Fuerstiella sp.
CCCGACGAGATCAGATCCAGAAGTTCGGTCAGGGCCTGCGGTCGTGACGCAGCGTCCAGCGTCGGTGAGGCAGTGTTGTTGCTGATCGAAAGTCGTGCTCGACCGATGTTGTGCTTGTTATTCACGTTGAAGGCAAGTGTCACGGTCAGTCGAGTGCCGCCGGCAAAGCCGACCGGATTTGCAAAATCGAATGCTGCGGCGTGATCCTCTCCAAACCGGGGGTCAACGGCCCATCCGGTGTTTTTTTTATTGTCAATGGATGCTGCGATCGACAGATTTGCGTTGTTCTGCTCGAACGTTGCTCGCGCGTTCTTCAGTTTTACGGTGACCGGTTTCGATTTCTCGGATAACGCTTTGGCTGTTACCGTGATCATGCCGAGTCCCATGTTGCCATTCGAAGCGCGGCCGGGGCCTCCTTTTACCATGGATTCGTGTGCCAGTGCTTCCAGACGAAATGACCGAATGTCACGAAGTTGAGTTTCCGCGATAAACGTATACGAATCAAAATCGGGGTTCGTGCCGGTGGCCAGAATGGATTCATCCGGTTGCACGGCCAGTGTGGCCCCGCCCGCTGATTTTGCGTCGGTCACATGCAGAACCAACCACTCCGGCTCCTTCGACTTCTGCAGTTCCTGCACGGCGCCCGACGCAACCCAGGCATCGAATCTGCTGCCGAGTTCGCGTTCTTCAAATTCCCGGAGCTGATCGGCAATCGGTTTGTGATCGGCTTCCCATTGAGCGAGTGCGTGTTTGGTATCTGTCGGATTCAGCTCGACTTCGATATGGCTGCGGATCGTCTTGCCAAACGTTGAAACGATTCGGTAATAATCAGCCGCCGGAATCGGGTCGAATTTGTGATCGTGGCAGCGAGCACAACCGATGGTCAGGCCCAGCATGGCCGTGCCCATCGTGGACACCATGTCGTCGAGTTCGTCGTAGCGCGCGGGTTCAAATTCCTTTTCCGTCAGCTGTGTCGGAAATACGCCAGCGCCCAGGAATCCGGTGGCCATCAAAGCCAGCGGTTCGTTCGGAGCGATTTCGTCCCCGGCCAGCTGCCACTTCACGAACTGATCGTAGGGCATGTCCAGATTGAATGCCTTGATGACGAAGTCGCGATAGTGGTAGGCGAAGTCGCGGTTATAGTCCTGCTCGAAGCCGTGGCTTTCTGCAAAGCGAGCGATGTCCAGCCAGTGCCGCGCCCAGCGTTCGCCGAAGTGGCGACTGTCGAGTAATTCGTCAATCATGTGCTCGTACCAGACCGGCGTCTGGTCGGTCATCAGACGTTGCAGTTCAGCCGGTTCCGGCGGCAGGCCAATCACCCCGAAGTAAGCGCGGCGAATCAACACGCGTCGTTCGGCCCCGTCATTCGGTTTGATTGCTTTGTTCTGCAGAGCGTGCAGCACGAACCGGTCAATGTCCGTGCGGCACCAGTCAGAATTGTCGATTTCCGGTGCTTGCGTCGGATTCAGCGGGCGAAACGCCCAGAAGTCTTTGGCGTCATCGTTGATCGTCCGCTCCGTCCAGTCCTTCAACTCGACAGGGCCATCGACCAGTGGTTTGTCGTAGGGAGCTTCCAGATCAATCCATTTTGCGATGGCCGCAATCTCGTCAGCGGCCATCTTTTCTTCGTCGTAGGGCATGTGGGGTTGTTCGGCATGTGTGATCAGCCGATACATCCGACTTTCGCGAGCCTTACCGGAGACAATCGCCGTGCCTTTTTCGCCGCCAATCAAAAGGCCCTCGCGCGTCGCCAGATTGAAGTCGCCCTCAAGAGCATCACCGCCGTGACAACTGAGACAGCGATCCACCAGAATCTGCCGGACCGACTTCTTAAACAGCGCGGTTCCGGCCTTAACCCGTTCCGAATGATCGGCCCCAGCCGGCGGTTTTTCGGACGCGGACTTGTCGGCCGCAGACGCAATAGAAACCGTTGCTGGCATGACCAGCAGAACGCAGCACCAGATACAGCGCACAAAATCACCTCTTCACATCGGGGCAGTCAGTCGATCCCAGGGAGTTCATGTTAAATGAACGCAGCAGTGAACGAAAGTACTGTTGCCGTGTGCTTCGATTGCTGGACGTTCCGGACGCGTCCCGTGAGACCGGGAAGAAGTCTGCGCGCATGTCTCGCAAGACATTCATGCCGTTATCTTTGGTAAATCGGCAGGTAGTGGTATTTGACTGAGAGACTCAGAACAGACATCGACGTGCTATAAACTTTCCCAATGTTTTTTTCCTCGCTTCCGTGAGCCAGCCAGGATCCGTCACCGGCCTGGTTTTTCAGAAGCATTTCCTGCACCAGCTTTTGAGCTGTCGCCGCATGGTCGCCTCCTCTCTGATACATGCCCTGGGCGTAATAATATGTGCCATACAGACAAAAACGTTCCTTCCATTTTGGAGGACGTGTCATCAGCCAGTCGGCGGCTCCGACGACAAGTGGTGATTCGTATTCCCCGCAGACCTGCATCGCCAGAAGCCCCGCTGCGGTCATTGTGAAAGATGGACTGCGGCGACCGGGTTCGTAACAAAACCCCCCGGGTTTGTCCGTTTCTGGAATTCCGTCTCGGTCCAGTGGAGCGGAATAGGAACGCTTAAGATACTCAACCGCTTCTCTGATGGCCGAGGATGGAACCTGCAATCCGTCGTTCTTGGCCGATCGCAAAGCCATCAGTTGCCACACCGATGCCGAGAGATCCGCGTCTCTTGCATTTGGCGTATAGCGCCAGCCACCCTGGGCGTTCACCGACTTTTTCTCCTTCTGAGCACTGAGAATCAGGTCGATGGCTTTCTGGCACCGTTCGTGAAGAAGCTTGTCCTGTGAATCACTGCTGCCCATGCCCAGCATTTCGGTCAGCATAAGTGTCGTGATGCCGTGCCCATACATTCGAGATCCATCCTTGCCTCCGTAGTATCCTTTGGCGTCCTGTCGATCGTCCTGCAGAACGAAATCCAGAGCTCGTTTCATGGCCTGACCGTTTGGCCCGAGGTCCGCCGGCTGAATCCCAACACTCGCCATGGCCATAATTGCCAGCGATGTCATGGTTGTGTCGTGGCTTTTGTCGTGGATGGCTCCGTTGTCTTTTTGCTGTTTGATAAGGAAGGTGACGGCTTTATCGACAGCCGTGTCGACCTCGTCCTTTTGGAAGGGCGAGAGCTTTGCAGGATCCTGGGCGAAAACGGAAGTGCACGTCGCAATGATGACGACGAATAGCGAATTAAGAATTCGATGGGTCGAGCGATGCATGATTGTGTCGCCACTTCGGGGCATGGAATAGGGTGCAGTCATATATGGTTGTAAAGTTGGGTAGGGTGGCCGGGGTTGGAGCGACGTACGAGTGAAACCCCGGGGCTTCCTTCGCAGGCTCAGTCCAGCCCCGGCCACCCACCAGTCCGAAACCACAATCCGTTACTGCACCCATTGGAATAATCGATTGGCTGACATCCGGGCTAAGGATATCTGGCCTCTTTAAGGTTGGTGGCGGAATCAAGGCCCTTAGAAAAAGGGAAGCCCAATGTTCCACCTGTCACCTCGGCAGGCTTTGACATTAACTCACTGACAGGCTGGAAGCCTGTCCCACGACAACGCGTCTAAACCTATTTGCGCCGGGCCCTTTCGGTGAGAACCTTGAAATAGGCTTCGACACTTTTTCGGTATTCTTCTGAGACAGCTTCACGCCGCCCTTTGGTCACGTCTTCGACCTCTTTGTTTCTTAGTTTTCCCCAATCACTGTTTTCAGACCGATCGACTTCGACAATGAAGAACTCGCCGGTTGTACCGTCGAGCTGTGGCATGCCTTCCGGGTCGAAGGCGTTGGATTCCTGAGCCAGGGCTGATTCCTGTTGCGCCTGCGAACGAGCCTGTGCCATTTGAGCAGCCTGAGCCTGCGCGGTCCGAGCAAGACTTTGTGGTGTCTGCTGTGACGGTTGCTGGCCTGGGGGAGTTGGCTGACCTGGTTGAGATTGAGCCAGCGCACTTGACTGGGCCTGCATACGGTCCAGTTCGTCAAGTGCCCGAGCAAGCTGTCGTCCTTCGGCGATCTGTTCCGGAGTAAAGGGCCCAGGTGTTGCGGATGGAGTTCCTTGTTCAGGCATCCCGGCCTCAGATGATCCCTGCTGAGGTGTTGCAGGTTGTTGCTTTGGCAGCTCTGGTGCGCCAGATTGTGGAGTCCCGGGTTGTCCCCCTGGCTGTGGTTGTTGACCGTCCTGCGTCGGTGCGTCCCCGTTTGCCAGTTGCTGTCCCGGCTGTGAATCTGCTGCGGGCTCGGATGGCTGCTGAGCGGCTTCCTCAGCTGCCGCGGCGGCGGCTTCGGCTGCCTCAACGATCGGCGTCAGGTCGTTCGCCTGTTGTGTGATTGCCTGTTCGGCTTCTTCCACGGCTTCGTTTGCTGCCAACGCCGGCTGGTTGTTGTTTTTCGCGGATGCCTCGTCGTCTTGTTGAGGATCCGGTGCAGCAGTTTCCGCAGCACCCAATTGCTGCCTGGCATCGGTCGCTTCATTTTCAACGACGTCCTGCACATTGTCCGATGCCTGCTGCAATGCACTGGACGCCAATTCCTTGCCCAGCCGTCGTTCGTGACGAGCCGCTCGAGCCAGATCGTCGCTGGTTTCCTGGACATTTTCGTTAACGCGTTGCTGATTCTGTGACGCTGTTGCGAGCTGTTGTTTTGACGGAGTCATTTCCTTTCCGAAGTCGGCATTTCGAGCAATCTCCTCAGCATCCTTTTTGAGTTGTTCGGCCTGTTTCTGAGCTTCATTTGCCATGGACTCGGCGAACTGTGCCGCAGGGTTCTTATCGTTCAGCGGCTGCTGTGGAAACGAATTCAGCTGGATGCGTTCTTCGCGGACTTCATGTTCTGTTTGCTGAGCCTGTTTTTGCTGCTCCTTTGCAGCATCGACTTTCTGCTGTGCCTGCTGCTTTCGGGATTCCGCCTGGGTGACCCTGTTCTTCAGATTCTGATCCTCGGGTTTCTGTTTGGCTCGTTGTGTGGCCTGTTGAAGTTGTCTGTCGAAACTTTTCAAATTGTTTTCAGCATTGCGAACGCTGGTGGCTGCTCGTTTTTCTTCCTGATCGCGGCGTCGAACTTCCGCGTCGGCTTCTCGCTTCAACTGGTCAGTAAATTGTTTTCGTTGATTCTCAAGGTTCTTCTTTGCGTTCTGTCGGTTCTTGTCATCGGGATGAATCTCTTCGTTCTTCGC
>JBDONA010001029.1:0-5183 GCA_039831575.1 Fuerstiella sp.
CTTCTGCTGCAAGAACTCATTGGCCTCTTCGAGCCTCTTGGCTCGTGAATCGTCGACAGGTGGCTGTTGCGGCTGTGTCCGTGTTGACGGAACGCGCGGTATCGCCCTCAGTTCATTGAGCAGAGCAGCGGAACTGGTGAAACCAAGGACTCGATGCACTTCGCGCCCGTTGCCATCGACCAACACGAACGTCGGTACACGCTCAACGCTGTACTTCCGAGCGAGACCCAGATTCTCCTGCACAACGATCGCATCCCGCATCCGGTACGCTCGGTTGATGTTCACCTTCAGGCCAGTGAACGGATTGTTGTACGCAGCTGTCCATTGCCTGCAGGGATCACACGTTCGAGTCTTGAAGACCAGCAATTCCAGGCGGTTGTCAGCCTGTTGAAGCCCTGACGTACTGGCACAGAACAGAAACGCGATGAGCGTGAGAAGCCTACGTTTCATTGCTCACCCCTTTGATCCTGTTCCGTCAAATACGCTTCAAGAGCCGCTTTCGTTTCGAACGTCTGGCCTGTCGCGTTCATCTGTCGCGAGATGTCTTCGTTAGTTTCAGAAAGGAAGACGCGACCCAGCACACGGCCGAACGTCAAACCGTCCCCGATTTCGTCATCCCCGTCTGTATCGATCTGCAGCAAGCACTTGTCACCAACGTGCGCGATGGTCTGCAACCTTGCTTTTGCGGTGAGTCCGAGAGACTTTTCAGACGGGTGTTTGGTCCTGTGAGTTTCAGGCGACCAGCAACCCACCAAACGGCAACGCACTTTCCTGGTCACTGACAGCTCGATCGTGTCCGCGTCGATGACTCGCGATATCCGGCAGTTGTCGATGACGATTCCAGGCTGTGGCTTGCTCATGCGATCTCCTTCAGCCGTTCAGCCGCGTTGATCGCTGCCGTGTGGAATTCGTCCGCGTCGTCCATGTACTGGTGTGTGGCTGAGACCTCAACAGACGGATTGATCACGCCTGTGAATTCCTTGCCGCCGACGATCCTGTGGCCCTGTGGCTTGTTCAGCCGTTGGTGAAACGGAACGACGTGCCAGACGTTCGAAGGAATCTTGATCCGTGGCGAGAACGGAAAGTTGCGGCCGAGAAGCGATGACCACCGCATGAGCAGCAGCGGGTGACGATAAACCGCGTCAGAAGCCACGACGCACCACACCGTGATACCGCGTTTCTTCAGCTCGCGAGCCAGCTGGACAGCGCCCCAACCTCCGCCCCAGGAATAGGCGTAGATGTTGACGACCACCTCGGCGTCGTGATGCTGACCGAGAAGCCAGATGTTCTCAGCGACGGTGGCCCAGTCGTCATTCCACGGGCGCAATGAGACCCGGCTGATGCGGTTGTTGAATCCGAGTTCGTGAAGTTTCTCGGACAGCTTCAGGACACCGTGGCAGCGTCGTTCACTTTGCGTGAATCCGCTGATGCATTGATGCACTTTGATCGAGGGGGTTGTCACGACATCAGCGCCTAAGAAAAACCGGTTTAGGACTATCGGTTTCGGCACTGCATGGAATGCAGCTTCAACCCTCAATGAGGGGTAGCTGATTTGTTTGACGGAGTGAAGATTAGTGAAGACGGGAAAAGTGTCAACAGTGATTTTGAAGATTTGGTGAGGTTACCTGAAGGCGTTCGCCGCTGACTCCCACGATGCTGCCGCGGCGTCGATGCGTTGACGTGTCGGGTTGATCCTGCACGAAATCATTCCACGCCGGATCTCTCGATTCCTGTTTTTGTTGACGTACATCAAATACTCATCCTCTGGTTTGTGCGGATCGAGTCGGTGCGGCCACACCAGATACACCAACACGTCGGCATCCTGCTCCAGTTGCCCCGAGTCTTTCAAGTCGCCCATCTGGGGCACGAACGACGAACGCCCCTCAATTGCTCGTGACATCTGACACAGAACAATCAGTGACACGCCCGTCTCGGTTGCCAGATGCCGCAGTGCGATGCTGGTGTTTGTGACCTGTTCGTATCGATTGCCGCCCCTGCCCTGGAGTAACTGAGCGTAATCGACGATCGCACACTGAACGCCCTCCTCATTGTGTAGCCGGCGGATATTGTCGCACATCCGCTCTGTTGTTCGGCTGGATTCCATGATGTGGCATTCGGCCCGTTGGTGGAAATGCACACCCAAATCCTGTTTGAATTGCTCCGGGTTTTTCTTCCAGTCTTCCTCGCTCGATGGCGTGGCATAAAGTGCTGTCCGCTTCCCGAGCGCCACGCTGCTCATCTCTTCGGACATAAAACAACACGTCACACCCGCTGCCGTCAGTTTGTGCACCATCTGCAGTGCCACCATTGATTTGCCGTGACTCGGCCTCGCTGCCAGCAGCACCATCTCACCGGGAGCAATCCCGCCACCCATCGCGTTGTCCAGATCTGCAATCCCCAGTTGCAGCAGTTGGGCCTGTGGTTCGCTCATCGTGTCTGCAAAATTGAACGTTGCCGCCTTGAGTGTCGTGAGTGTCTGCGTCTGTTTGAGTGCCTTCTTCTTGGCCGGGGCCGGTTTCGGCGGTTCAACCTTCGGTACCGCTGGTTGCCTCAACGGCGGATCGAATTCTTCAGGCAATGGCACGCCAACCTGCTGCTTGAACTGCTGCCATTTGATCTGACTGCACGAATCATGCGAACAATGAAACACGATGGCCCCGGATGCCTGCCATGCACTTCCGCCATAGTCAGCGTTCTTCCGAAGCAGCAACGCGGTTAACTCAAGACCACACTCAGCAATTCGCTGTTGGTCAGGTCCGTGGTCGCCGTTTGTCGCCTGTCGAATACGATCGAGGTCAGTCATTGAGTTCCCTTCCCATCACCGGCCTCTCACCGGTCCGGGCGTTGTTGTTGATTACCATGGCACACACGCCTCCTGCCATGACTTCGTTGTTCCAAAAGCAGGGGCCGCGCCGAAACCGAATTAGCATCAAACAAATCAGCTTGACGCTGCCCCCGCGAAAATCGCCAGACCCGACTCACGACTCGTTCGCATCTCCGTGTGAGTCGCTTTCGCTTCCTGTCGTAGCCCGACGTGTCTTCTTCAAGATTTCCTCTCGCCTGATTGCGTCATAGATCTCTTTTCGATGGACGGGGATGTTTCGGTCTGCAGTGATTCCGAGACGTACTTTGTCGCCTCGAATTTCGATTACCATGACTTCAATGTCATCACCAATCGTGATTACCTCATCCTTCTTCCGGGTCAGGCACAACATCGTGCGTCCTTTCTTCTCTGCGTGTTTTCTGGAAGTGAATCAGGGGAATGAACTGAACCAGTGCGAACATGAAAAAGGTGGCTGAGGCACAGGCCAGAGGAATCAAGATTGGTTTCATGTCGCTGGCCTCAGGTTTGTGTGAAATGCAACGATTTCTTCGATGGTGGAATCGAACGTGGATTTCTTGAGTAAGAACTTGCCCGCGAAACGTTTGTCCAAGCCTGTCAGTAATCTTGCGTAGTACGGGAAGTGGTGGTCATTGAGTTTGTGTGTTAGGTCGGTGGTCTCGACGCCCTTGAGTTTTCTGATTTTCTGGCCAGCATCACGAGCACTGACCCTATTGGGGCTTTCCGCCAGGTCCTCGTTTGCAAACTCAACAAACAACCGAAACACGTGCGGGTTCTCTCGGTGGAAGTCACACCACGCCGGGAACCGCCTTCGCGTGTCGACTGGTGTTGTCTCGGCTTCGAGGTTGAGAAGTTTTTGAGTCATGCCTATCCCTTCTCCGGTTCCATCGCATCGCCTGGGTGATGCAGCGGCGCGTCTCGTTCCAACCGAGTGGCCAATACCGCCACCTTTTCAACAGTCCCAGGCATCGCCTTTGTTGGCTGACCGGGAATGAGAATGAAGGTGGCAAAAGGGATCTGAGCATCCATCGCCTCACCCTTTTCTGTCTCGTTTAATTCCTTCAGTGGAGTCATGGGGTCACCAGAATCAGCGCGTACCGGGGGTGCAGAAATGTCATGTTGTTTTTCGAACAGCGTTGCTCGATGGCGATCCCCAGAGTTGAACTGGGTTCAATCAGGTTTCGAACCTGATCGAGATTCCGACCTCCCGATCGCGTTGGGTCTCACTCACCGCCTTGACAGCGGCAGTCGATAATCACTTCGCCGCAGTCGCGGCATTCTGTCTCGGTTTGGTACATGTGGTCTCTTTTCTGTCCGTCGATGACATTCCCGATTGTCTTGAGGCACCTGAGCAGGATCAGGTTGTCGGTGATGAAAATGGTGAAGGGTGTCACGGTCGTCTCATTCGCGTTTGATTGCCGTTTGATCAGTGTTTGGCTGCCGTCTCACTCCCGTTTGATTCCTGTCTCATCGCTGTCTCATTTCACCACTCCGCTCGATGGCCCATGCCACCGTGATACTGTCGATCAGCCTGGTCCGCTGTTGTGTCTCGTCCGCCGGATCGTGTGTTGACGGTTCTGACTCTGCAGCGTTGGCATTCGCCCCAGAAGTCCGCATCTGTTTTGGTCATTGGTTGCCTGCAACGACATGTTTGGGTGAGGGTCATCGCGTCGCCTCCAATTGCCGCAGAAGGTGATTCACAACCGCTGGGTGAAATCTGTAGTGACCGCCGACGGTTCGCATGGACGGCGTTAACTCGCCATACTCGACCCAGCGGTGAACGGTGCGGGTGCTGACCTGTAGGATTTCGGCGGTCTGTGTCGTCGTCAGGTTTTGCGTTTTGGTCGATGTCACGTTTGTGCCCTTCGTCTTGTCTGTTTCGTGTGGCGAGAACCTTAGACGAAGGATTTCCGTGACCTGTTCGGCAATGTGCTGAACCGGTGCTGAACCAGTGCCGAACCGGTGCCGGTGAGATTTCCGGTCGGGAGCGGATGGTCAATAGCCACGCAACGCAATGGCGAGTTTTGACAAACTTGGAAAGAGTGCCTACGAAATTCCAGACGCGGAAGTGCGGCGGCGTGATCTGCGGCAAACGCGACTTGGAACGCGTTGTGGAGCAGCCACGCGGTCACATGCTTGCCGCTACCTTATCCGCTACCTTAACTGACTCAGATGGCGAATATTTGGGGCGGTTTTCGAATCTTTCACCAATGTTTTCACAACATCGGACCACTATATTATGTGGTTTGGGACCAGGAGGTCGCATGTTCGAATCATGTCGCCCCGACTAATGAAAACGCTGGTGAGGAAGCAATTCCTGACCAGCGTTTTTTGCGTTGGT
>JBDONA010000743.1:0-5177 GCA_039831575.1 Fuerstiella sp.
TCTGGCGAACCGAACAATGCCTCTAACAACGAAAACTATGCAGAGATGCGACGGGCCGACGGCCTGTGGAACGACCTGCCGGGCACACAGCATCGTCCCTATGTCCTGGAATACGATCAGATCACGATTAAGTCTGTATCGTTTGACGAGCCACAGTCGTCTGATTCCATCGCCGGCCAGAGCTACGAATTTGAAATCAGTGCCATCGCAGCATCGGATGTCACGTTCACGACCGATACGGCCACGGTGAAAGGTACGCCATTATTTTATGCCCACGCGCACGTCGATCTGGAGAATCACTCCAGCCGCGACCTGGTGGTGGGCGATGTGGACCTGGTCAGTTTTCCGTATTCTCCGAACGTCAGCGTCATTGGTGCGATCGACAACCTGGATTACACGACAATACTTCCCGCCGGAGAGACACTGGGAGGACAGTTTTATGCTCGCAATCTGTGGTCCGATCCGTCCACGGCAACGCCACTGCTGCAGATCAGCGGGACGATCAACAATCCCAGTGGCATCGTTGAACTGAAGAATCTGTCCGGTGACATCACAGGCGGTGGCGTGACGTCACGTGGCGTCATTGAGGGCCATGAGATTTTCATCGATGCCCCTGACGGAGCCGTCGACAGCGGAGATTTCGCCGAGACATTCCTGATTCGACTGCACGACGCGCGACTGTTGTCGCCCAACCTGTCGGTGATTGCCGGTGAACAGCTTACGCTGGACGTGCAGGCCGAGCCCGATGAAACAGGGCGTGCCCGCGGTGTCGATCGCCTTGAAGGCAGTGTGGTCGATGTCGGCCTGCTGGCCTGGGACGATTATTCTGTTCTGCAGGACGCCCCGGCCGGTTACTGGCCCCTGAATGAAACGACCGGAACCGTTGCCCGTGATGCATCCCGCTCAGGCGTCAACGGAACGTATGCCAATGTCACGCTGGGTGTGGACGGGCCCATTAAACAGCAACCGGATACGGCCGTCTCCATTAAAGGCACCGGTTCGATCACGATTCCGGATTCTTCCAGTCTGTACGGGAATCAGGCTCAGACGGTCACAGGCTGGTTCTGGGTTGACAAATTGAGTTCCGACTTCCAAGCCGTCTATTTCAAAGGTGACCCGGGAACCGGTCCGACCGATTACACTAACAACAGTGGAACAAATCGTGAAAACACCTTCTGGGTAACTCCCAAGGGCCAACTGCACTTCAGTGTCACATTCACTGGCAGCTCGGCCCAGGAAGCGTTGACCACCGAAGGGAAAGTGGAGCCCAACACCTGGTACCATTTCGCAACCGTTGCGGACTTGGCCCAGGGGAAAATGCGTGTGTACCTGGACGGCGAGCCCATGTACCTGGACGGCAAGACCATTGATACGCTGACCACAGACAAGGACCACAGCATCCACGACACGCCCGGAGCCTGGCGGCTGGGAAGAAGCCCGTCCGGCTCAGAGCTCGACGGTGCACTGGACGACTTTGCGATCTTTAACACTGTGCTGTCCGAAGATCAGATCAAACGCCAGTATGCTGCGGGGAAATCTTCGGTCTCCTTTCCGGTCGATACCCACTATGTGATCGACGGTTTTGTAGCGGACCTGCAGTTGGACGCACTGCATCGTGAAATCCGGTCCACGGGTAATCTGACCATTACCGGGCGTGACGCGGATGGGACTCCCCTGACCAACGCGACAGACAGCTCACCGACAGTTCAGATTCA
Source organism: Fuerstiella sp. (assembly GCA_039831575.1). Taxonomy (GTDB): domain Bacteria; phylum Planctomycetota; class Planctomycetia; order Planctomycetales; family Planctomycetaceae; genus Fuerstiella. The sequence continues at coordinate 1,716 of JBDONA010000743.1, forward strand.
GGCGCATGTCGAGATCGCAGATCTGACAACCGGCCAGCTCACGGTCACCACCAATGGCGATATTCATCTGTCAGAGGGAGTCGATTACCTCCGTGAAAAGATCGACGGAACATTCAGCTATGCTCAGGCATTTACAGATGCCGGGACGAACGGTCGCTGGCTGACCACAATTTCCGACAGTGACGAACAGAGAATTGTCACAACCGTTGCTGAAGGTGAAGCCGTCTGGTTTGGTGCGAACGATGTACGTCTCGAAGGAGACTGGAACTGGGTCGCAGGACAGTTCCTCACAACACCATTCTATCTGGGTGATTATCGAGTGGGAAACCTTCTGACGGAAGGCAGCGAACTCACGGAACACAGCGAAATCCGCGAGGCCCTGGCCGATGTCTACACTAACTGGGCTGTTGATCCTCAGGGATTCCAAACACAACCCGTCAATTCCTACAGCAACGAACACTTTGCCGTCATGCGCAGTGATGGTTTCTGGGATGATGTTGCCCCGGTCTGGGATGCACCCAGCGTTCAGAGTGATCAGGTCTCCTGGCTGGATGCCGTTCGACAGTACGACCCGGTGGGATTCTGGCGTCTGGGAGAAGCCGCAGGAGAGAGCACTGCCGTTGATCTGGTCGATCCGAACGGCCCCGTTGACGGAACCTATTCGGGTGTCACGCTGGGTGTAGCAGGAGCCATTTCTTACGACGGAAATACGGCGGCTGGATTTAGCGACGCGGCGTCGAACAGCCATGTGTCAATCCCTGATGATACACGACTGTACGGCCATCGGGCGCAGACCGTCACCGGCTGGTTTCAGGTCGATGATCTCGATGCAACATGGCAGGCCGTTTATTTCAAAGGTGATTCGGGAGACGATGCGACGGACTACGGTCAGAGTCAGTCCGGAACGAATCGTGAAAACACCTTCTGGGTCAATTCCAGTGGATATTTGTACATGGCCATGTCGTTGAAAGACGGTAGCACGGAGCTGACTCTGGCTACTGAAGCAGGTCTCATCCAGCCAGGTCAGTGGCATCACTTCGCCACAGTGATTGATGCAGAACATGGTGAATTAAAGACTTACCTGGATGGTAAGTCCGTCGCGCAGCGGGAGATTCAGTCCGGAGATTCAATCCGTGACACAGGCGGTGACTGGCTGCTGGGAAACAGTCCTTCCGGCATGTCCAGCCTGCACGGCCTGCTGGATGAATTTGCGATTTACAATAGAGTCCTGACTGCTGAACAGATTGAAAGACAGTATGCCGCCGGAATTTCCAGTGGTGACAGCGAGATCCTGTTCTGGCAGGGAGACTCCACAGGATCAGCCGTCGATGGCGCCTATACGAACTGGCATGCCGGTGAACCAAACAACAATGATGGCGGCAACAGCGAAAATCATGTGGAGCTGAAGGTCTACACAGATTCTGCCGGCACTGTCAGTTCCTACTGGAATGATGTCACGGATGATCAGCAGCAGTACTACGTGCTGAAAACCCTTGATGTGGACGGCAACCCGTCTTTCGAGCTCCGACTATACGAGGCTGACACGGAGGGGCAGAAGTTCACCTGGCAGGAAGCTCTGGTGGATGCGGAAAATCGCGGGGGAGTGGTTGCCAACATCACCAAGCGGCAGGACGAAGAACTTTTTATTCAGCTCGTGAAGGAAGCCGAGTTGCTCGCAAAGGAGGATCAGGTTTCTGTCTGGGTCAACGCAACCGACGAACTCATCGAAGGGCAGTGGCGACGACCCGTCCAGGTGCGTGGCAATCCCTATGTACTGGAAACACCACAGGGCCTGGATTTTGTGGACGGGACCTTCACGTTTCCCAACGCCTGGTTTGATGCCTATCAACGCGGAGGCTGGATCGCCACAGTCAACTCGGCCGAGGAGCAGGAGTCGATCGCCGCTCTGGCGGATGGCCGGGAAATCTGGCTGGGAGCCTCCGATTCGCGTTCCGAATCCTTCTGGCACTGGCTGGAGCCCGCTTACCGCGATGTCCCGTTCTGGACGGGCAATGGTACCGGAGCGCCTGTGGAAGACGCGTTCACCAACTGGAACAACTATCCGGACGACGTCTATCCGTCCGAGCCCAACAACGATGGAGGCAACGAGGATTTTGGTGAACTTGGAACAAACGGAGGCTGGAATGATCTGCCCGTCACTTCGACACGTCCTTACATCGCTACGACACGAGTCATCAGAGGGGCTGGACAAACCAGTACACTGGGACAAACGATGCGGGTTGCCAGCATCACTTCGTCCGCCGGCAATGTGTGGCTTGACGCACCGGGCGATGTTGAGATTGATGGCGTCATCCAGACGGGAGCCGAAAACACGTTCACATGGAATGGGACGGGACAGGTCTTGCATGACACGGCGGATCCCGGTTCCCCGTCAGACGTACAGATTATCAGCGCCTCGCTGCAACTCGCGGGTATTGGTGGACTGGGCAGCAAAACAGTCCCGCTTCATACTCAGGTGCAGTCCCTTCACGCCTTCGTCCCGACTCATTCCATCAACGTTCTGAACGAAGGAAATCTGGCTGTCGGAGACATCACTGTGACCACCGGGGATCTGTGGGTTATGTCCGACGGAGTGATCACCGTGGATAAGCCACTGACTGTTGATGGTGGCGGCAACCTGAGTCTGATCGCCACGATTGGCTCGACGGGCTACGAAATGATCAACGAGACGTTCACTTATGCAAACGCGGTCCTGGATGCTCAGAAACTCGGTGGTCAGATCGCCACGATTGGCTCTCAGGCCGAACAGGAGACGGTTTATGGGCTACTTGGAGCTCTGAATCCCGGTGAGAACATCTGGATCGGCGCCAGCGATGCGGAAAAAGAAGGGTATTGGAACTGGTTTGAACAGGGTGGCGAGGAGATCCTGTTTGGCCGAATGAAGCAAATGCGCACGGAAGGGAAAAAATATAATACGTGGGTTAATTATGGATATGAGAACTGGCCGAACGATATACCGCACTATCCAGACGATACCCGGAACAACGCCATAATGGAGGCAGATAGCGGGCTCTGGTACGACGAGCCCGGTGATACGAATGCAAATAGATACGTGCTGGAATACGATTACAGCCTGCTGGTCAAGGCGCCATTGGTTACGGACGGCGGCGACGGCAACATCGAATTGGTTGGCAAGGATGATGTGCGTATCGAAAAACCGACACCCGCGGGCCAGTCGCCAGCGACCGTAAGTTCCGCCGGTCATGGACAAATAACGGTTAGTGCCGGCACGGTCTACCGCGACGGCGAACCGGGTTTGGGAGAATGGAGCGCCGATATCGTGATGGAAGACGGCTCTATTATTTTCAGCGAATATGGAAACATCGTCCTGCAGTCTCGGCGGGACGTTTGGCTGAGCAATCTGAGGACAGCGTCTGACAGCTATGGAAATGACGGTGAGGTACAGATCGACGCAAACTACGAGTGGGACGTGGAAGGGGT
>JBDONA010000066.1:0-5172 GCA_039831575.1 Fuerstiella sp.
TTGTCGTCCGTTTTCTCATCGGGATGCAGTGGCTGGCGATAATGATTCGACGCGAACGGGTGAACGATACGAGTGTCGAACTTCGCTTTGCGAAACGCGCGATAGACCGGCTTGTGATAGGAGTCGTGACGGATATCTCTCAACCAAAAACAGCCCGAGTGAGGGACACACCGCATCCATGGGGGAAATGACCCAAAACCTTCCAGGGCAATCAATCGACCGTGCAGATTGAGCGGCTGAAAGCCCGGCTGAGCAAGATCCCGCAGAATTCATTGGTGGCACCATTTTTTAATCATCCGCAGACGAACCCACGGCCTAAGAAGAAACCGAAGTCGAATCGATGCCGGGGTGGGGAGCACCCGCACAAGTGATTTAGCGCACACTCGCTCGTGCTGTCGACGGCGACGGTTTTTTTCTGCAGGCCCGCCACATGCCAAAGGTTCGTGCGATGGCAGCGATAGAGCCGGTCTTCAACGAACTCACTGACGCACAGCCCGGTCAGACAAACGCACTGTCGAGAAGCGGATACAGAGAACCCTGTGTGTTGAATTTTTGAGGCAAGTTGTAGGCAGAAAGCCACAGCCGTGACCTGGAGAACGTTCGGAAGAGGTGCTTACGGTTTCGACGACGAATACCGGTCGGCGAAATCGGCTTCTCGGAGGCTGTTACAGCATATTTCCCTGCCTCGTGCCCACGACAGACACGTTCCAGCGCTAGAAAACCGCCTGCTCTCGAACCGGAAAAATTCGCAAGGATAAGTATACTGCTCGAGTCGTCGTTTCGTGGCCAGGAACAGAAGCACGGTTTATCTCTGCAACCGGCAACACCACCCCGGATACAGGGTTGCGGCATGTTTGTTACTGCATCAGCTCTGGCTGTCGCGATACAATCACATGATGTCAACCACCTGGCGAATACGACTTCCTGCCAACCACGGAGAAACACAGATGAAAACGTTTATGCTTGCCGCACTGCTTTCCGTCGCCACCCTTGCAACCCCTGACACAGCTCAGGCAGGTTCAGGGTCCTTTGTATGGCACCACTCAACGCCTATCTATGTAGGTAAGACCACGACGACAAGGACACATGGTACGACCATGAACCCACGTTCCGCACAGGTGCTCCGGTCATGGTATAGCACACGAAACAACGACCGCCACCAGACCCGACGCAGTCAGGGATTCCTGGGGTTGTTTGGTCGTTAATGCAAATCACCGAAAATCAGACAGGAAAAGATCACCCGACGGCAAGTGAGTCCTGACTCAGGCCGCGCTGTCGTATCGTCGCATGGGAGTCCTCACCCGGCGAATCCATCAGTACCCGTCGCAATCTTTCTGCAAGGGTAAAGGATTGAAAGGAACTGAGCTGTTGTCTGCTCAGGTTCAGTGTTTCGGTGTTTTCTGATCCTGGAAACAATTCGATCACACGGGCCGGCGATATGGATCGTCCTGATCTCCGCCTTGATGTTCTTCGGCAGCATCGTTCTGGCATGGCTTTTCGTCGTAAGAATGCCAACCGACTATCTCACCAGCGACCACTCCGCTGTCCAGACGTTTCGCACAAACCACCCGATCGCCGGTGCGGTCCTGATCGTCTGCAGGAACCTGTTTGGTCTGCTGCTGGTGATCTGTGGCATCATCATGTTGTTCATCCCCGGTCAGGGAGTTCTGTTCATTTTTCTGGGCCTGACGTTAATTGACTTTCCGGCAGGAAACGGCTCGTTCGACGCATGCTTACCTGGCGGAACACATTGAATGTGATCAATCGAATTCGCCGGCAGGCCAACCTGCCACCACTTGAGCCTCCTGCCGATGTGTAGCAACGCTTTTCAGGCCGCTGCCTGCACAGCCACCGCAGAACACCGAGTGCTCGATTGCTTTCGAGGAAATCCGACTGTCGTAACATCATTCGTTCCGGCGGTTTTCCTTCGCCCTGTCATCTGTTTTCAGGCAGAAGAGTGTATTCACACTGCGAATCAGCAGCCGGTCGCCGGAGATGGCGGGTGTCGCCATCACCGTGTCATCCATCTCGTTTCCGGCAATGCGGCTGAACGTGTTGCCTTCTTCAATGACCGTGACTTCGCCGCGTTCGCTGGCAAAATAGATGTGGCCGCCGCCCGCAACTGCTGAGGCTGAGAACGTACGACGGCCCGTGCCAACTCGCCGCCGGTAGATCAGGCGGCCCGTCAATGCGTCGTGGACGGAAAGCCGACCGTTATCATTGCACGTGTAAAGCAATCCGTTTTTTACCAGTGGTGTTGGCATGTAGGCGCCGTCCTTTGTTTGCCACCAGGCCAGACCATCGTTTCCAATTCCTGATTCGGACGGCGTGATATCTCCGTGGGCCGTTGGTGAAATGGCATAGATTGGCGACCGTCCGTGCCCGTTGGTCAGATAGATCAACCCGCTGGCGAACAGCGGACTAGGAACCGGAACGTCGCCGCCGTCGTTCAGATGCCAGAGTGTTTCACCCGTGGCCAGATCATACCCCGCCATTTGTCGGTAACCGTTGCAGACAATCTGTTGGCGGTCTTCCGTGACCACAACCAGTGGTGTCGACCACGTGGCAACCTCACCGTCCCGGTCAATGCGACGAATCTCATTGCCTGTTTTGACATCAAGGATTGCCACGAAGTTTGTGTTCAGGCAGTCGCACTGCACAATCACTCTGCCGTTGTGAATAATCGGAGAACTGGCGAAGCCCCATTCCAGTTCCTTTTCGTCATAGGGTCCGGAGTGCAGTCGACCGAAATCCTGTTTCCAAAGGTAATCGCCATCCACGTTAAAACAATGCAGGCCCTCCGATCCGAAAAACGCGACAACGTGTTTTCCATCAGTGGACGGTGTACAGTTGGCATGCGACGCTTTCAGATGCCGCTTGATCGTCGGCACGCCGACATGAGCGTTTCTGGTCCAGAGAATTTTTCCCGTATCAAGCTGCAGGCAAAGAATCTGCCACGTCCATTCTCCTGTGTCATTTGCAGATTCGCCCGCTCCGCCAGCCCAGCCGGTTTCCACTGAAGGTCTGTCGGTGTCAGAGTTGGAGGCAGTGGTCAGGAAAATGCGGTCACCCCACACGATCGGCGAAGAATGTCCAAGTCCGGGAATCGCCGTTTTCCATGCGACGTTTTCCCCCGTGGCAACATTCCATTCGGTTGGCGGATCGCCGCTGCCAATTCCCGATCCTGAGTGACCGCGAAACTGAGGCCAGTTGTCGTCAGCATGGATTGCTGCTGACATCAAACCGGCTATGAATGCCAGGATTGTGAATGACGACTGCATTGTCGGTCTCGCCGGAGGTGGTCACTCACGGAATCATGAATTAATCATGCGGAACGTAGTATAGGCTGCCAGCCTGTAAGAATCCGTGGAGAACTTGGCGCAGGACGGGCTGTGCCACGACAACGCCCGGTGTTTACGAGTAAATCCCCGGGGCTTCCTTCGCAGGCTCTGTCCAGCCACCGGCCACCCACCGGGCCGATACGACAAAACGTGACTGCACCCAAGCTGAATATGTCACGTTATATCGAAATATCAGATGCAACGACAGCAGGGCCGTGGTTGCTTAAGCTACGGTCTTCGATGTTGACTGTCTGGTTCTGAGAGGACGTTTCAATGAATCGCATGATTGCTGTCAGTGTGCTGTTGCTGGGATCCAGTACGATGGCCGACGAGCAAAGCCCATTCGCACTCGCTGCGCCAACCGGTTGGGGCGGCGAAACGATTTCGCTGCCTCCTGGGTTTGCCCCTGACATGAAACTGAAGGGCGTGGAGCACATTCGATTTGCTCCCGGAATGATGCAACCGAAATCAGGCTCGTTCTTCTCCTATGCGTTTGCCTTCGAGCTGGCTGCGAAACCCGATTTAACAGAGGCAGTCGTACACGAGGAATTCCTCAAATACTACAGCGGACTTTGCACCACCGTGTTGCGAGGCCAGGTGCCCGACGTCGATCCGTCGAAGTTCAAACTGAAACTGCAACAGTCGAAATCCCCGGCCACAGCGTCCGCCGATGAAAATGCGGCGACCAGGTCGGCTCGGTATGACGGGTCGTTGAATTGGGTCGAACCCTTCGCCACAAAGAAGGCCCAGAAGCTGCACCTTGAAATTCAGACATGGTCCAGCAAGGGCCGCAACTATATCTTTGCCTGCGTGTCGCCTCAGGCGAAAGATGCTGAAATCTGGAAGCAGCTGCACAGGATTCGTGATGGCTATCTGCAAAAACAAAAAGCTGCTCAGCCACCTGTGACGAAACCAGAATCTGAATGAATGCGGTGACGGGCTTCGCACTCAAGAAGGACACAGCGACTGCAGGATTGGTGCTTCGTGTCCGCGTGATGAAACTCTTTTCCCGTGTTTTCGATACGTTTTGCTCACATCATTGAAACGACCGCCCGGAAACGGACTAATTGGTTCCGATCGAACGAAGCGGTTCGCGGACCGTTCCCGCATTACGCGTTTGCCGCAGAAATGTCTCCCCAATGAAAAACATTCTCCCCCTGCTGGTCATGGCCTCGTGCTGTGGATCTGTTGCCGCTGAGTTGCCCAGAGTTCTGATCATCGGTGACTCCATCTCGCTGGGCTACACGCCTCACGTCAAACGGATGCTGCAGGACGAAGCGGTAGTTGTCCACAATCGTGGTAACGCTCAGCATTCCGGCACCGGAATCAAGCAGCTCGACAACTGGCTGGGCGACACGAAATGGGACGTCATTCACTTTAACTGGGGACTGTGGGATCTGTGTTATCGACATCCGGAATCCAGGGTGCAGGGGCGGCGGGACAAAATTCGCGGAACTCTGACAACGTCGCTGGGCCAATATGAAAGAAATATTGACGCACTGGTGTCGCGCCTCAAAGAAACAGGAGCCACCCTGATTTGGGCGAACACGACGGTGGTCCCGGAAGGAGAAAGTGGCCGGAAGGTAAACGACGATCTTAAGTACAACGCAGCGGCCGCGCGAGTGATGAAGAAACACGGCGTGAAAATCGACGACCTCAATAAGCTGACTCGTACATTCGCACCTGAGTTATTCACAAAGCCCGGTGACGTTCACTTCAAGCCAGCAGGCTATCAACAGCTGGCAGAACAGGTTACCGCTGAAATCCGCGTCGTTCTTCCGCAGCAGGACAAATCTGCCGCGGTCAGCCGCGTCATGTTCGGCTCCTGCAT
>JBDONA010000931.1:0-5164 GCA_039831575.1 Fuerstiella sp.
CCATTCATAAACATTGCCGTGCATGTCATACAAACCAAACGCGTTCGCTCGCTTCTCGCCTACGCGATGGGCGTACTCCTCGTCGACGTCATCCGCGTTATCGTCGAACCAGGCGTACTGACCCAGCTGACTCGCACTCGCACCAAAACTGTACATCGTTTGTGTACTCCCACGGCACGCATATTCCCATTCCGCCTCTGTCGGCAAACGATACGTCGCCCCCTCTCGCGATGACAACTTGCGACAAAACTCAACCACATCATCATGACTCACGTAATTCGCTGCGTAGTCGTCGCCTTCCTTCACGTAGTCTTCCCCTTTCCACGGCTCTGTACCCATCAACGATTTCCACTGACCCTGTGTCACCTCTGTCGTCTGAATATAAAACGGACGGGTGATGCGAACCCGGTGCTGAGATTCGTCGTCAGAACGACCCTCTTCACTCTCTGGTGAACCCATCATGAACTCCCCCGCTGGTATCAGCTTCAAATTCATTCCAATGCTGTTCGTAATGAGATCGGATCCTGAAATTTGACCCAGACTCCAGTCGATCAGCCGCCCTCCCGGCAGCAGTAATTCCGGGTTCTGGTCTTTGCTCAGCCTACCATCAATGTAATCACGGGTTTCCCGGGACACATAAGCGGCCAGTTCGCTGATGCTGATCTGCTGTTTGGGATACCGATTGCTGGCGGCCTTGCCGTTCAGATACTGCAGCACGTGATAGGTAAACACGCTGTGATTCAGCTGTCTGAATTCGAAACTACGTTCTTTTGAACTGCAGCTGAACAGGGCTACCATCCCTCTGGGAATCGTTCGACGAGTCACACCGGCAGGGTCCAGTTCGATTTCCACAGGGCTGAAGTCCTTGCCAGCGATGTCCTTCGGTTCCACTTCGTTTCGGCAGGCATCCACCAGCAGCAGCTTGCGACCGGCCCGACAGGCTTTCATCTCATCAACGACGGATGTCATGGCCAGCAGAGTCGACTTCTTTCGCAGGTCGGCTCGTTCCGGGCAAAAATACGTTTCCTTCGTGCCGTCGGCACCCGGCTGGTCACCCTTCAGTTGCACACCATGCCCGGATAAAGCCACGATCACGGTGTCATCCGGCGACCGGTCACGAAGTCGCCGCTTCAGCTGAGTCAGAATGTCATCAGTAAACGCAGGAACTCGTTCGGGAACGTCCGCCTGTCGCGTCATCACGACGACATCAAATCCCAGCTTCTGCAACGCCTGTCCCAATGCTTCGGCGTCGTCTTCCGCAAACTGCAATGATGTCAGTTGTGACGGATTGTATTTTTCCACGCCCACGACAAGAGCATACTTCTTGCCAGCCGCACTAACGTCCGTTACTAACACAATGGCAGTGCACCACGCGACAGCGATGAGGTAAGAGAAGAATCTCATTTTTTTGTTCCCATGTGTGGTGCGATAGGGATTTACGATCAGGGCTGCTCACCGATGATACCGAACCGTCACGATTGCTCGCTGTTTTCCAACGACTCGTTTCACAGTTTCGTACTTCTGATCGATTCGTCGACCCAGGCCGGTGGCGGTGTCGGCATCTTTCGGAGAGGCCTCGTACGAACGGTGGAACGAGGCGGTGATCGTTCCGGTGCTGGCCATAGGAATCGACTTTGTTGCCGCCGCACTTTTTGCATATGACGTGATTTCGAAGACGTCCGTCTTCGCTGAGTTGATGTACCAGCCGGGAATATTCACAAAACTTCCCGCCGCCACGATGACCTGACTGCCGAAATTACCTTCTTTACTGAAGCTGAACATGCTGAGGCCATCGATGTTCAGGGACACGGCGGTCTCAAATGTTGCGTTGTTGTGCAGACGGACGATGTATTCTTCTCCTTTGGACAGCGTCACGAAGGCGAAACCCAGGTCATCCGTCGGTTCACGACTGCTGGAAGAGCTGCCGCGTCGCACAAGCACCTCAATGCCAAACTTGCTGTCGCGGGCCGCCTTGACAACATTTCCGTCAATAGCCGCACTGGGGTTGTCGATGGCATCATTCAGTTTCTCGTGTCGCTTGTTCTCAGGAAGGTCGGCAGCCAGTTCAACTGTCGGATTCAGGTGGGTGATCGCTTCTTCACCAAAGATCGGAATGGAGATCGGTTGAATCAGGCCGTCACTTTCCCGGTCTCGGATTTCTGCTTTCAATCGCAGTGCCACTCGGTTGGGACCGGACGTGCCTTCAGGACGAAACTCTTTTGAAAAACGACCGTTAATTGATAGTTTGGCACGGCGGATCAAGAAGTCTTCTGCTTCCAGAGCCGTCACCAGTTTTTGACGAAGGGCTGCATCGCCGTCTCCAGCCGGACTCGTGACCGCACCCACAAACACGATCTTCTCGTGGCGTTCACGCTCAAAGAAGTCTGAGACGGCCTCCGCCAGACGAGTGACGCCATCGTCGACGGGGGAGACGGCATGAGTCACGCCGGAATGGACCAACAGCAGCGCAATTGCAGCAAGGAAACATTGGAAATAGCGGCTCATGGCAAATGTCCCGTTCAGGCGAGCGAGGGACGTCAGTCCCCTGATTGTGATTGGTGAGTTGATGTAGAGTGTGTTGTGGGTATCCGGGCACTGACGTACCCGGCTCGCCTTATTCAGTTGATGATGAGCGGGATTCCGATTCCCAGTTCTCTGGCCACGGAAGGAAACGCTCGTTCCCATTGTTTTCGCGTGATGGGTTCGTCAACCGTCAGAGGCAGCAATTCGAATCGTCGAAACGTTTCGCTGAATCGAATGATGGTCTTTAGTTCAGATGCGGTCCCTCTGATTCCTGCTGCGTCAGCATCCGTTTGATCCTGCGGCAACCCCAGCTCTCGGGAGACGTCGGCGAGAAACAGTTGGTGGTCATACTTCTTTGAAATCGTCGTAATGGGTTCCGGGAAGTCCAGAATGTCTTTGTCGGTGTCTTCTGCCCGTCGCAACAGAGGACCACAGGCCTGTGTCAGAGCCTCTAAAAAACGGGCCCGGTCCTGTCTTACAAAACTGTCCATCTTTTCCTGTTTGGGGTAGATGCGTCGCACCTTGTCGGCGATATCGCCGGTGCGATCTTCATACTGAATGCGAATCGTGTCCGCAAATGTGACCATCCCGTGCTTATGACAACCCATGCAACTGATCCCATTCTTAATGTCGTAGGATCCGCCAAACTGATTGGGGTCTTTAACAATTTCCTGCGGTCCCTTGCTGATTCGTTCGCCGTTGGCCTTCGCCAGCATGTAGGCCTGCAGTCCGTTCGGAAGAGAGAAGATAAACTCTCCGCCATCGTGGTCGAATGCTCCCAGATTCCGGCGGCCCGGGAACTTCGGCCCAAGCGGAAACCGGCTGAAGTTCTGTCGGTCCTGATCTCCCGCACTGTCATAGCTGGGCCAGAAATAGCCGTACCGGGCATCATGACGTTCTACGATGCGGTTGTGATCAGAGACTCCCGATTTCTTACCGCTGAATCCTGCTCGCCAGATACGGTCGTTGTCGAAGTTTGCCGGCAGATCCACCCCTAAAAGTCGTTCCAGAGTACTGACTCGTTCCGGCACTCCCTGATGGTCCGGAAACGTTACCAGTTTGTGGTAGAGCTTTGGTCGTGGTGCCGTGTGAACAAACCAGTCAGCTCGCAGATAGGGAATTTCGCAACGGGCCATCTGATACAGGTTTTCTGCAGCTTCGCCCCCAACGGTCAAAGCGTAGGGATACTCTTTCAATAGGTTGAACCAATGGTGCTCTTGAGACCAGCCGTAGTCTCGCAGATCAATTCGAAGTACCACGGCGTCTTTGTCGATGGCCGTCGGAATGACGATCCTCGGCTGGCTGGAAAGGCTGTTGATCAGCTTGGACACAGCGGCTCGTGTTAATCGCAGATCTTTGTCCGAGGCATGGGGATTGTTCCACTCGTGCAAAAGGGAAAAGTACCTTGCGAATGGCCGTTTGTTTTCAGGGAGTTCTTTGAGATCCTGTAACACGATCGATGCGATGGTTTGCTCGCCGACAAACTTTCGTTGGGACCGTTCAGCTTCGGGAAACCGGGCTCCCGCTTCGATCCATGACTTCAGGTCAGCGATCTCCTGTTTCGTGGGTCGCTCCTGATCGTCCGGTGGCATCTGAATCGGATTGTGATCGCTGACCACCGCCCAAAGCCTGGACTGGTCTGGTTTGCCGGGAACAATAAACGCATCCTGGTCATAATCCAGGGGCTTCAGCAGTGTCTCCCGATCCCGCATGTCGAGTCCCGTGTAGGCGTTGTCATCGCCGTGACAGGCGGCACAGTGCTTTTCCAGAAACGCCACACCTTTCTTCGCGATGTCATCTGCGTTTGTGGATGAACAGATGATCAGGGGCACGAGTATCGTGAACATGCGTGGACGCATGGAAGAATTTCCTGCATTGAATAGGGCCGTTACGAAATGACAACGCACGACCGGCGACGATCTTCCCCTATTCTGCCGAGTTCCTGCCAGAAAGAAACCACCCCACGGGTGTACCTGTCGGAAACCTCAAGAAGGCAGACGGAAATCCGCCCCTTTTTCGGTCCCCGGCGGGGAATTGCTGAACCGACGAAGAATGCTGACAAACATGCCCTGAAACAGAAAAACTGCCCGGAGCCTTCACTTTCTCGCTACCAGCACCGGACAGTTCAATGGTGTTTCGCCTGAACACAGGCAGGAAAGCGATCGGTTCCGTCAGTTGGACGTCCGTCCACGACTGCGGAGCTGCGGGCCACACGAAAGCCCAGGTTGTTGTTGCGGTTCGACGGATTGTTCCTGTTACGGTTCGCCGACCGGCAGTTGTCAGCCGTGTTGTTCCAGCTGCCGCCGCGATTCACCCGGTTCGAGCCCTTTGACCACCCACCGACAGGCATTTCAACACATGTCGACGGAATTTCCAACTCTTCACGCCGCCGGCTGTCGTGAATGCAGTGAGAGCCTCGGTTCGCTGTTGAAATTCCGGTGCGGTCAACTGTCCCCTTTGCAGATCCTCCTCGAGAGCAATCAATCGTTTTCGGTATCTGCGACGGCTTCGGCGATTCAGTTGCAGATGAGTGGGAAAGACCCGGCACCCCAGAAACGGCAGCCCTGATTTTGAAGACCCCGCCCAGGGAACACGTGCTTCGAGGTGTAAATCACGGGTCAGGAACGAGCCACTTTCTTCC
>JBDONA010000069.1:0-22628 GCA_039831575.1 Fuerstiella sp.
ATCGGCAAGACGGTCGGGCTGACGACGGAACAGGTTCGTGACGCTCGACTGGGTGGGGCCGTCGACAGCAAGTCGGACGCCATTCTGAAACTCGCCCTGCAGTTGGTCCGGAATCGCGGATTCGTTTTCGACGACGAACTTACCGCAGCTCGTGACGCTGGAGTCAACGATGGTGAGATCACGGAAGTCGTCGCGAACACGGCATTGAACTTGTTTACTAATTACTTCAACCATGTGGCCGAAACGGTAGTCGACTTTCCAGCGGCGGAAGAGCTGAAAGTCGCGACAAGTGAAGCCGCCTGCTCGACGGGCAACTGCTCGGTCTGAATCTATCTGACAGTGATCGAAGCAACTCGACGCAGCGGCTTCGATTTAGTTCTTTTTTAACCAGGAGACTGTCCGAACACTTCTGTTCTTGTGAGCGGCACGGCGCTAGCCGCCGGTTACTGGCATTGCTTGCATCCGCGGCTAGCGCCGTGCGGCTCACTGCTTCAGAATTCGGGACAGCCTTCTACCCCCAACTTAACCGAGGACCAAAATCATGTTTCGCAAAACTCAAATCTTTACCGCACTTCTTCTGGCCACGACAGCCACAGCATTCGCCCACCCAAAAGTTGCCTGCAACAGCGACACCGAACAACCGGTGACGCAGGTTGACGCTCAGGGACATGCGACGGCTGCAACCTATCACCGCGTTACGATTGATGACGTGGAGGTTTTCTATCGCGAGGCCGGACGCAAAGATGCTCCCACAATTCTGTTGCTGCACGGCTTTCCCACGTCATCGCACATGTTCCGCAATCTGATCCCAAAACTGGCAGATCGGTATCACGTTATCGCACCGGATTACCCCGGCTACGGAAACAGCTCCATGCCATCAGTCGATGAGTTTGAATACACGTTCGACAACATCGCCAGTGTCGTTGACAAACTTGTGCAGAAGCTGGGCGTTGACAAATACAGCCTGTACCTGATGGACTACGGCGCGCCGGTGGGATTCCGTCTGCCAGTCAGACATCCGGAACGTGTCGAATCGCTGATTATTCAGAACGGCAACGCGTACGACGAAGGACTGCTTGATTTCTGGAAGCCGTTGAAAGCGTACTGGAAAGTTCAGTCGCCGGAAGACGCCGAAGCACTGAAGGGGCTGTTGACGATTGACGCCACGAAGTGGCAATACACTCATGGTGTTCGTAACGCCGACGTGATCAGTCCTGACACGTGGGGACATGTGCAACCGCTGCTGGATCGAGAAGGCAATCAGTCGATCCAACTGGCCATGTTTCTGGACTACCGCAGCAATCCCGCTCGCTATCCGAAATGGCAGGCATACCTGCGAAAACATCAACCACCGACGCTGATCGTGTGGGGTAAGAACGATCACATCTTCCCAGCCGAAGGAGCTCACCCGTTCAAACGAGATCTGAAGAACCTGGAATTTCACCTGCTGGATATCGGTCACTTTGCTTTGGAAGAAGACGGTGACGTGAAAGCGACTCACATTCGCAATTTTCTTGGCAGGACTGTGGGAACGAGATAAGTGTTCACTTCACCCTCCCGCTGGGAGGGTCGCGAGGAACGAGCGGGGAGGGAAGTGGCTGCAATCGCGCGGCAAAAAGTCGCGACCGCGGCCAGTCAACCCTCCCCTCGCTTAGGCTCGACCCTCCCGGAGGGAGGGTGAAATTTGTGGTTGCGATTTCATCTCGTTCACAGGCCGGAGTTTGGGAACGAGATCAGTTGGGCCGTTACGTAGCCTGGGACCATTGTCCCGAATTGAATCACTCGACGGGACCATGGTCCCATCCTACGTTCGAACACCACGACCCACGACTGCATCGCTGGCATTTTGTTTTGTTGTGAATTGATCGCGGCGGCCTGACCGCAGTATCTGGAGAAACAGTCATGACACACATCGTAAGCGACATCGCATTCACGCCCTCCGTCAAAGCGGCTCAACAAGAGCGCGGCTCTCGTGAGGCGTACGAACGCATGGAACAGCGCGGCGGCTGGCAACACGCGGTGACTCCGGAACTGGCTGCGTTTCTTGCGCAGCGTGATTCGTTTTATCTGGGCACGGCCAGCGATGATGGACAGCCTTACATCCAACACCGCGGTGGTGCGAAAGGATTCTTGAAAGTCGTTGACGAGAAGACGTTGGGGTTTGCCGACTTCGTGGGCAACGCTCAATACATTTCGGTCGGCAACCGGAATGAAAACAATAAGGCGTTCATTTTTCTGATGGACTACCCGAACCGCCGGCGCATCAAGATCCGGGGCACTTCCGAGATCGTCGAAGGCGATGACGCTTTGCTGCAGCAACTGACCGACGATGACTATCACGGCAAGCCTCAACGAATGGTGTTGTTTCACATGGAAGCCTGGGATGTGAATTGCCCGCAGCACATTATTCCTCGCTGGACTGAAGAGCAGTACGCGCCGACTGTTGAGCAGCTGAAGGCTCGCGTTGCGGTACTGGAACGCGAGAACCAGGCACTGCGCGATCAGCGGGATTCGAGAACGGAAGCAGTTGACGTTGAGATTTTTCGTGACTCTCCCCTTGATTAGCTGCGTAGGCCAGGACCAGTCCTGGCGCGCCCATCAGCGCCAACAGGTCCTGGCCTACATCGCTGTTCAACAGTAGCCCCGCAATCCGTTGGGGCGGGAGTTGATTTTTCTGACCACGGAAGGCACAGAAAACACGGAAAGGAATCTTGCACGTATTCGTGCCGTGTTGCTGAATGCTTCTTTCAATTTCGACAGTTGGGTAATGACAGGAATTCACGAATAGACCAAATCTGCTCTCTGTTCCGTGTCTTCTGTGTATTCCCTGGTCACGTACACACAGATTCGTTGGACCACGGAAGACACAGAAAAGTCGCAGGAACAAGACGCCGGATAGACAAACTCAGATGTGTGGGGCAGTGAGTTTGGAGGAAGGATAGCGGTGACCGTCACCCCAAAGTCGACCGTGGCGTCTTTATCGGTGCTAATGCCCAGCTACTGGGAAATATCGTAGTTGGCGACGGCTCGCGAATTGGTGCCAGCAGCGTCGTGCTCAGAAATGTGGAGGCAGACAGCACCGTTCCCGGAATACCTGCGCGAGTCGTCCGCCGCGAGCACCGCCCCTCGCTTCCGCTATCAACGCTGGAAGCAGCCCGGGCGTAGTCAGAACAGGCCCCTCGGCCAACGCAGGTTGTTCTGTGAGTCCGCAGCTATTTGGGTCTCTTTTTCTTACCGGAAATCGGTTTCACAATCGTTCTGATGGCGGCCTGCTTCGACGGCGCTTCTTCGACCAGGGCAAGTGCATTTTTTCTGGCGACCTGCAACAGTTTCCGGACCGCTGGAACGCGAGCATCTTTGAGTTCACTGATTCTGATCTGCCTTACTCTGGACCCTGTCCCCTGCAGCAGTTTCTGTGGATCGGTGAGAGTGGCACCGGAGAGAAAACTGATGTTGATGTGCTTGCTGTAGACGATGATGGCACAGTAACAGTCCCATGCTTTTTCCGTAAATCCGTAGCCGATATTCAGTGAGATACGTGAGTCACCCACCAATTCGGTTGTTGGATTCGTCTCCTTCTTCAGGTAGCCACGCAATTCCTGCGCAAGTGCACTGATGTCGTCACTGAACGGTGCCAGGAAGCGGGCGATCTGTTGATCAGGATTGGGCATAGGGTTCTGGGGCAATTTAAGAAATGACGGAGCCGGTTCTGACTCCTGGGGCAGCCGTTCTGTAATCAAAACACGTGAGCCGCGGCCGTGAGTCAGCGAAATTCGTTGTCGGTTGCATCCACTCATTTGATGGCCAGAAGACTCTCTGTTGTGCGGAAAAATAATACTCCTTCAGAAATGGCGGGTGTTGCGAAACAGGGTTGCCCCATTTTGTTTTGCCCCAGCACTTTGAATTCCCGTCCGGCGGCCACAACGTAGACAGTACCGTTTTCAGAAGGACAGTATATTTTTCCCTCGGCCGCGACCAGAGAAGCCAGAATCGTAGCGCCCGTGCCCAGACGCTGTTCGTAGATCTTGTCTCCTGTCAGTGCGTGAAAGCAGCGAACAACACCGTTGGGATTGCCAAGATACAGATAGTCACCATACACAACGGGAGTCGACATATAGGATCCGCCCCGCGTTGTGTTCCAGACAATCGCAGTTCCACTGTCTTCCTTTTCTTCTTCGCCGTCGCCGTCGCCGCCTTCGTCTTCCTCGTCGTCTTCCTCGTCGTCATCAGACGGCGAAATATCTCCGTTCGCCTCTGGCCGCACAACGAAGATGGGAGACTGCGCACCGTGAGCGCTGGTGACGTAGATCAGGCCGTGGGCTTCAAAAGGTGTGGGCACGGGATTGTCGCCTCCGCCGCGAATGCGCCATAACTCGGTTCCCGTTTCCAGATCGTACGAGACAATCCAGGGCCAGCCATTGACGACCACCTGAGTTCGTTCCGGAGTGCTGTGTATGAATGGCGTTCCCCAACTGCGGACACAGATGTCTTGGCGCGAGACTCGCCAGACTGCTTCGCCATCGGACAGGCGCAACGCAGCCACGAAGGCATTTTCCGGGTCATCGCAAACGATGGCGATATGATCCTTGTGGATCACCGGAGAGCTCGCGTAGCCCCATCCGATGCCGTATTTGCTGATGTTGATGACACCCAGATCACGGCTCCACTTCAACTTTCCATCCAGGTCATAGCAATGCAGTCCTTCCGAACCGAAGAACGCCACGACGTCGTTGCCGGCGACGGCCACGCTGGTATTGGCGTGGGTGGCCTTAACATGCCGAGTCGTCCGCGGCTGTCCTTTACGCGCTGTTTGTCGCCAGAGTTCGTCGCCTGTCCGTTTGTCGTAGCACAGCACCACCCAACTCTGCTCGCCGTTGTCGTCCGCCGCATCGGGCCGCCCACCACGACCGACTTTCAGAGGCGCTTTTCCGTCGCTGGCGATGGCGGTCGCCAGAAATATTCGATTGCCACTGATGATCGGGCTGGAGTGACTCAGCCCGGGAACTTCGGTGCGCCACAGCACTCCCTCGACGTCACCGGCATCAGCGTCGGCATTCCATTCGCTCCGCACCGAAAATCCATCCGCGACTCCGTCACCTCCCGGCCCGCGAAATGATGGCCAGTCCGTGCCATCGTCAGCTCCATGTGCGGCTACAGAAACTCCGACACAGGCAATCAACAAACAGCTTCGTCGAAACAGATTCACAGTCAACCTCCTATGCGGCATGGCCGATGGCATGAGCAAGGCCCCAGGCCGGGGCCACAATACAAGCACAAAGCGCCAGCCAGTGGATTCCGTTCACCAACTTGCGCTGCGTGCCTGTATCATAAACGAAAAACTTCATCAGTACTCACCAGCAGAGCTGGTTGTTTGCAGTCGAGAATTATTGATCCACTCCCCATGTCCGCTCCGAAGATGACCGCGCCAGCCGCGCGCATCCGATGTGACAGAACTTATTTCCTGAGCGGACGGTTCAGAAAGATCTGATTCGTGGCACCGGAATTCGCCACCGCAATATCCTTAAACCCATCTCCGTCCAGGTCACCGGTATCCAAACCGTAGGTTGCCCGCAACTCGTCGCCAAAGCGGACTTCTGAAAACGTTTTGCCGTCACCATGGTTAAAGAACACCGCATTCTGCTGGGCCACATTTCCGGCCACCAGATCCAGGTCCCCGTCGTTATCCATATCAGCAACGGTCACGGCGTAGGTGCGTCCGTCTTCGCGGCCGAAGTTCGCGACGGCCCGAACACCTCCCTGACCATCACCCAGGAACACGGAATTCGGCTGCCCGATGTTACCGGCTACCAGATCCAGCTGGCCGTCTCCATCGATATCGGCCACGGCGATCGCACGAGTCTGATCCCGTCCCGTGCCGAAAGGAACTCGCGTGGTGAAGTTCGTGTGCCCATCATTCAGCAGAACATAATTCTGTTGTCCGTCTCGGTTGGCCAGGATCAGATCTGCATGTCCGTCCTGGTTCAAGTCGGCCACGGCCACATCGATCGTGGAATCGTTGCGTACTCCAAAGGGCCGGCCGGCGGCAAAGCCGCCTGTTCCATCATTCAGGTACATCTGATTCTGTCTGCCTCGACTTGTGGCCAGAATGTCCACATCTCCGTCTGCATCAATATCAGCCAGCGTCAGACTGCGGATGCTGGAGATCTCGCCAAACGTTGTACCAGCATCAAAGTGCCCCGTTCCGTCGTTAAGAAATACGCGGTTGGGTGCCATGTCGTTACCAACGGCAATATCCAGATCACCATCGCCGTCCAGGTCAGCGACTTCGGTGGCATAGGTCGTGCGACGTTCATCGCCCAGCCTGCGCTGGACGCTGAATCGTGCCCGCCCCTGGTTAATCAGCACAAAGTTCTGTTGCGGCCAATGACGCCCGTTGGCCACCAGCACGTCCAGGTCGTTGTCCTGGTCGATGTCAGCGATGCGCACCGAAGCAGTCAGATTTGCTTCTGTCCCCAGGCTCAGCCGGTCGCTGCCCACAATCATCCTCTCATCACCGCGAATCGCATCGCGAGGCAACACAACGGCCAGTGCAAAGAACATCGCCAGGATCAGAACTCGTCGAAGTCGTTTCATCGTGTCGATTCGAATGGAGGTTTGTTGTTCGATTAATTGAACGCCATTTCCGCCGTTCGCGAGTTGGTAGCCGACGTAGCGAAAACCCCGCGACCCGGCGGACGTCGTCCCTCACTGCGGTGATCGAATCGCCCCGGTCACCGCGAATATGATCTGCCAGTTTGCTGGCGTGATTCACCGTATTCGGATGTTAGTGGCTGACGTCGTCCGACTCCGCATTGTCGCGACAGGATCGAACGACGCAGGCAGATACTCTACCATGGTAACTCTGCCTCGCAATCCATCAGTCCGAATGGCAGTCGTGTGAGTGCAGTAACAGATCGTGATTTTGAAGTGGTGAGTGGCCTGGGCAAGACTGAGCTTGTTCTTACCCACAGATCTGATTAGCCGCGAAGCGGCGGTTGTAAATCTCGAATTGCCGCCGCCGCTTCGCGGCTAAGACGCCTGGTCGTAAACACAATCCGTGGGCTCACGCCCACGGCTATGTGCTTTCGTTGCTTCGCGACTATGAATTTGTGGGTAAGAACAAGGCCTTCATGCCAATAAACGGTGCCGGTTGCGTCCGTTGAGTGTCGAATGATGTCTTCCGCAAAAAATCAGCGTCGATTGCTTGTGCTTTGGGCAGCGTCCAGGTTCGTATGTGTGCGCGACACGATCACCCGGAGACAGTGCGATGCGCAAACCGACGACAACTTTGGCGGTCTTATTGTGCATTGTCCCGCTGACGGCGACTCTGGAGTCATCGCTGTGTGCCGATGAGCGTGATGCCACCCACCCGCCCCGGCAAACGGCCGCCAAGCCAGCAACGGAATCGACCATTGCCGCCAACTCAAGAATCTACACAGAACTGCCGTTTGAGGAAAAGCAGAGCTTTCGAGACGCACGCCGAGGCTTCCTTGCGAAATTGCCCAATGACGGGATCGTTGTCGATGATAACAACGTGCCCGTTTGGAACGTGGGAGATTACTCCTTCATCAAAGCAGGCAAGCGAGCACCGTTGACTGTCAATCCGAGTTTGTGGCGGCAGGCGCAGCTGCTGATGATCACCGGCCTGTTCGAGGTGCATGACAACATTCATCAGGTCAGAGGAGCGGACCTGGCGAACATCACCTTCATCGAGGGCCCGGCAGGGATTGTGGTTGTTGATCCGCTGACGTGTAAAGAGACCGCCACATACGCACTGCAACTGTACTATGACTGTGTCTTCAAGGGCCGTGACAGAAAGAGAGTGGTTGCCGTAATCTATACGCATAGTCACATCGATCATTTTGGCGGTGTGCGAGGTGTTGTTCCGGATGGTGACCACGCGGACCTGCAGATCATCGCTCCCACAGGATTTCTGCAGAGTGGACTTTCTGAAAACGTCTATGTCGGCAACGCCATGGCCCGGCGCGCGACCTATACGTACGGCAATCTCCTGCCCGTCAGGTCTGACGGCCGAGGGCAGGTCGGAGCAGGTTTGGGACTGACGACCCCGTCGGGTACGGTCACGTTGATTCGACCCACCAAAGAAATCAGGCGCTCGACTTCGACGCTCACGCTGGCGGGGCTGGACTTCCAATTCCTGCTGACTCCTGACAGTGAAGCGCCGGCGGAAATGTTCTTCTATATTCCGGAATTCAAAGCATTATGCACGGCCGAAGACGCCGTTCACACCCTGCACAACGTCTATGCACTACGGGGAGCCAAAGTGCGGAACGCATTGGCATGGTCGAAGTATCTTAATCAAGCCCTCAGTCGCTGGAGCGGCCGGACCGATGTTCTGTTTGCCCCCCATCACTGGCCGGTCTGGCGCAGAGATACCAAGGGCAATGATAACGGTGGCGTCGTCACACATCTGAAGAAGCAGCGTGACATGTATCGTTACATTCACGATCAGACGCTGCGTCTGGCCAATCACGGTTACACGATGGGACAGATCGCCGAGATGATCAGGCTTCCCCGAAGTCTGGCGACGTACTGGTCCAGTCGCGGGTATTACGGCACCGTCAACCAGAACGTGAAGGCCGTATATCAACGATATCTCGGCTGGTTTGATGGCAACCCGGCGACTCTGCACACGTTGCCGCCGGAAAAAAGTGCGGTCAGGTATGTTGAATTCATGGGTGGCGCCGAAAGCGTACTGCGTAAAGCCCGTAAGTCTTTCGACAACGGGGATTACCGCTGGGTGGTCGAAGTGGTCAATCACGTTGTCTTTGCGGACCCAAACAACACAGCGGCCAGGCAGTTGCAGGCCGACGCCCTGGAGCAACTGGGCTATCAGGCCGAAAGCGGCCCGTGGCGCAATTTCTATCTTAGCGGTGCCCAGGAACTTCGTCACGGGGTTGTCACCAGCGGTGCCTTCATAGGAACCGCTCCCCCACCGGACATCGCCAAAGCGATGCCCACCGACATGTTGTTCGACTACATGGGAATTAAGTTGAACGGCCCGAAAGCAGATGGCAAGGTTTTTAAGTTCAATTTCGTTTTTCCGGACGATAACCCCGGTCATTATCTGTTGAGTCTGGAGAATTCTGCGCTCACGCACACCATCGGCCATCAGGCACAGGATGCCGACGCAACGATCACCATGACTCGCACCACTTTGGA
Source organism: Fuerstiella sp. (assembly GCA_039831575.1). GTDB lineage: Bacteria > Planctomycetota > Planctomycetia > Planctomycetales > Planctomycetaceae > Fuerstiella. The sequence goes on from JBDONA010000069.1 coordinate 9,184, forward strand.
CGAGATTATGTTAAAGCAGATCACTTTCCCCGGGGCGATTCTGGAGGGTAAGATCACAGTTCAGCCACCGGCGGAGGGAGCAAGGAAGCTGACAGAATTCTTTTTGCTGCTGGACCCCCAATTCCCCTTCTGGTTCAACGTCGTGACACCCAACTCGCCCCCGCCGGAAACAAACTGACGTCGCTCCTGAACAGCAGGGATATCCGTACAAAACTTTAGCAATGCCGGGGCGATGTGTGACCAAACCATAGGAAAAGTGAGCGCTACGAAAGGACCAGTGGAATGCAACGTGAGTGGCTGAATGCAGCGGGAGCAATCGTGGCAGCGGCCATCCTGTGGTTCGTTTCGGCATCGACGACGAGTGCCTGCCCAGCGTGTTTCCTTTACGGTCATGGTTTCAAACTACCTCATCCACATACGTTGAGTCTTGCGGTGGCAGTCGTTGCAGCGCGCGAGCAGGGATTGATGTTTCCGGCCGATCCACCGGCCTCGCGCAGACCAGTCGAAATTGAACTGGATCGGTTTGCGGACGCAGCCTTCGGCGTTGTGGGAAAGGGACGTGCGTCACATTGTGTCGGGTTCGACGTAGTTCTGGTCGATCAGCCAGCTGTGTATCGAATTGAAAAACTGCCTGGTTTGATTCGTGTGTCCAGGCAAACAGGCGCTCAGCACCAGTCGGCATCGACGCTCCTGGTGACCACAACTCCCGTCATCCGGGCAATCGCCCGCGGCGAACTTTCCATCACCATGGCCATCGAACTCGAAGTGCTGAAAGTGGAACGTCAACGACAACGAGCCGCCCTTCCGTAGTGCAGGCAGCCTGCCTGTTTATGCACATTTACAGCAGGCTGGCAGCCCGCACAAGGTATTGCACTACGCGTTGAGGCGAACGGAAACGATGTGAATATGAACTACGAAACTTCACTCTCCGTCGGGGAGAGTCGGGCTATCAGGCCCGGAGAGGGCCCCTCCCCAGTCCCGGCAACCGCTCGACGATTTCCTGAAAGCTGATAAGATATCGCGTTCCGGTGCACAACGGATGTTCGTTTTTTTTTGCAAAGACATGACCTTCACGGTAATGAATATGCTGCGTCTCTACACGGTTTTGATGACTCTTTGTCTCGTCTGCCTGCCCCACACCGCAATCACGGCGGACGAATCGGCGTCCCTGGCACTATTGGTGGAAACACTGAACGCCACAGAAAATCCGGGGGTGCGCAGTGCTTTGCTGCGAGGCATGCTCAGCGGGCTTGAGGGCCGTCGGAATGTTGCCGCGCCTGCTGGCTGGAGTGCGTTGAGTGAAAAACTGGCCCTTAGCGACGACAAAAGTATTCGCGACCTGTCCACACAACTGTCGCAGATCTTCGGCGATCGCAAGGCGATGCAGCGAACGATGGCGGTCCTGAAAGACACATCGGCCGATCCCAAAGCCCGTCGCAGCGCCCTTCGTTCACTGTTGAATTATCAGAACGAGGAAGCGTCTTCCCTGCTGGAATCATTGCTGGATGAGCCTGCCCTGCGGCTGGATGCGATTCGAGGCTATGCCATGGTTGAGAATGCAACGGCTCCTGGAATTTTGCTGGGACGGTACGGACAACTGAGTCCTGAACATCGTCGCGCCGTCGTTGAAACTCTGGCCACCCGAAAGAACTACGCCGCCGCACTGCTGAACGCTGTCGAGCAGAATAGGATATCGCGCGACGAAATTCCCTCGCACGTCCGTCGCTCGCTGCACGGTATTCTGGCGGCGCGTTTCGTAAAAGTGTTTGGCGAAGTCCGATCGGTCGCAGCCGACCGCGAGAAGTTAATTGCAAGGTACAAGAAAAAGCTCACTCCGGCGGCACTTGCCAATGCCAGTGCTTCCCGCGGCCGAAACGTCTTTAAGAAGATTTGTGGCACCTGCCATTTGATGTACGGCGAAGGAGGAAAAATCGGACCGGATCTGACGGGCTCGAACAGGGCCAACCTTGACTACATCCTGTTGAACAGCGTCGATCCCAGTTATGACGTTCCCGCCGGCTACAAGATGGTTTCGATTATCACGGTCAACGGCCGCGTGGTTAACGGCGTAGTTGCTGAAGAGGATGGAACTCGCGTCATCCTGAAAACAGTCGAAGAACCGCGACTTGTTATCGCCAAGTCGGATATCGAAGAACGAGTGATCTCACCCAAATCGATGATGCCGGAAGGGCAATTGAAGGCCATGAGGCCACAGGAAATGATGGACTTGATTAAATACCTGAGAACAACTGAGCAAGTGGAGCTGGCGAAATGAACAAACGAGTTTGGTTCCACGTGACTCAGGCCTTGTCTGTCCTGTCCCTGTTGTTGTGCACCGTTGCTGTGGGGACGGCTCAGGAATCCAGAAACAAACTGCCTAAGAAGCAGCACAAGAGCAGCAATGCGCCCTTTCTAAAACCGGATCAGGCCGTCGCAAAGATGTCGATTCCGGACGGGTTTGAGGTTTCGATCTTTGCGTCTGAGCCCGACATCGCCGAACCCATCGCGTTCTGTTTTGACGACCGGGGGCGGATGTGGATTGCCGAGAATTTTAACTATCAGACTCGGAAGCAACACACTGACGATCAGGTCAGCCGGATTCAGATTCTGGAAGATACCGATGGCGATGGCATCTTCGACAAGAAAAAGACGTTTACTGACAAGCTGACGTTTACGTCGGGACTGGCGTGTGGATTTGGCGGAGTGTTTGTCGGATCGCCACCCAATCTGACTTTTATTTCTGACGCCGACGGTGACGACAAGCCTGACGGGCCTCCTGAAGTTCTGCTGGATGGCTGGGGTATCAACGATCGCCACGAAACGCTGAACAGTTTTATCTGGGGACCCGATGGCTGGCTGTACGGCTGTCATGGTGTGTTCACCCAATCGCGGGTCGGCAAACCGGGTGACGACGATGCAACGCGCCAATTCATCGACGGCGGCATCTGGAGATATCACCCGACTCGTCAGACGTATGAGGTTTTCGCGCGGGGGCTGTCAAATCCCTGGGGCTTTGACTTTGACGATCACGGTCAGGGATTTGCCACATGCTGTGTGATTCCGCATCTGTTCCACGTGGTGCAGGGAGGCGTCTATCACAAACAAAGCCGCCAACACGTGAATCCACACATCTACGATGACATCAAGACAATTCGCGACCATACGCACCTTTCGGCTCATGGTGGCGCTCGCTTCTATCTGGCGGATACGTTTCCGGAGGAATATCGCAATCGGCTGTTCATGTGTAACATTCATGAACACTCGGTGCTGACTGATGTGATGGTGCCGAAAGGATCCAGCTTTATTGGAAAACACGGCGACGACTTCATGCCGACCAACGACATGGCGTGGGTCGGATTCAGTGTTGAGATCGGTCCTGAAGGAGGAGTCTACATTCTGGATTGGCACGACAGCGACGTCTGCGGCAACGCTGTCAATTTTCCAAACAGTGGCCGTGTGTATCGCATCATGCCGCAGGGCGCAAAGCCCGTCGCTCGACCGAATCTTGGTGCGATGTCAGATGCTCAGTTGGTTGCACTGCAGACGCATGCGAACGATTGGTACGTTCGGCATTCCCGCACGTTACTGCAGTCACGGGCGGCGAGTGGCGCCCTGGACAGTTCGCTCGTGCATTCACAGCTGGATGACCTGTTCCAGGCAGCCAAGTCGTCACCAAAGCGGCTTCGCGCTTTGTGGGCCTTGCAGGTGACCGGAGGATTGGAGCAAGACGCGCTGGTCGCGCTGCTGGGTCACGAGGACGAGTATGTCCGGGGCTGGGCGATTCAGTTTCTGTGCGACGGCAGTACCGTCAACGCGTTTCAGCCCGTGGCTGCTGCGGACAAAACGCCGTTTGATAAATCGGTTCTCAAATCATTGACGGCCATGGCCAGGCACGAACGATCGCCGGTTGTACGTCTCTATCTGTCGTCGGCCATACAGAGGCTGCCCTTCGCTGATCGCTGGTCAATCCTGGAAGGACTCGCATCACACGGCGAAGACGTTGACGACAACAATCTTCCACGGATGTACTGGTTCGGCCTGGAGCCAATGGTGCCCGACCATCCCAGCGAATCATTAAGCCTTGCTATTGCCGGGAAAATTCCGGCACTGCAGGAATTTGTCGCTCGCCGCATGGTCTCAGGAGACGTCGCCGCCAGCGTTGATCGTCCCCAAAAAGCGAAGCAACCGTCTGAGTGGCAGTGGACGATTCAGAAGGTTGCCCCTGGGTTCCAGGTTCGCAACGTGGGTGAAGGCGGCGTGGTGCACCACAGAGTCTTTCGCAATGCCACGGCCGTTCAAACGCATCCTCTGAATCGCAAGACTCCCAGCAGCCTGTTTCGGGATTTGAAAATTCCGCAGGACAGGAAGACAACACTGAACATGCGCGTCAGCCATCATCCACACGGCGATTGGCAACTGAGAGTCCTTGCCGCGGGTGAAGTTATTGCTGATCAGATCATCAGTTCCAGGTCGGTGTCGGACGACGAGTGGCTGGACGTTGCTGTTGATCTTACGAAATTCGCAGGACGCAGGATTCAGCTGACAATTGAAAATCGTCCCAACGATTGGCGTAATGAGTGGGCCTATTGGAACAATGTCTCCGTCGATAGTGAGTAAACCATGAAATTCAAACTGTGCCTTGCCGCACTCCTTGCTTTGTCGCTGTTCAGTTCAGGCTATGCCGCAGAGAAAGCGAAGATCGTTTTCATTTCCGGCAAACCCAGCCATGGGCGAATGAAGCACGAACATCGTGCCGGCAACATGATTCTGGCCGACGCCCTGAACAATTCGAAACTGGACGTCGAAGCGGTGGTTCTGCCGCAGCCCGGCTATCCCGAAGATAAATCGATTCTGGACGGCGCAGCAACGGTCGTGATCTTCTCCACCGGTCACAACCGTCATCTTCTCAATCCGCATCTGGAGGAGTTTGATGCACTGATGAAGCAGGGAACCGGCGTGGTGATGATTCACTGGGCGACGGAAGCGGAAAAGGGACAGGCGGGCGAAAAATTTCTGGAATGGATGGGAGGATTCTGTGACCTCGATTGGTCCGTCAATCCTCACTGGGCACCCAACTTTGAGGACCTGCCGGATCACCCGATCACCAATGGCGTTCAGCCATTCAGTGTTCACGACGAGTGGTACTATCACATGCGGTTTGTGGCGGACATGAAAGGCGTGACGCCGATTCTGACGGACCTGCCGCCACCGGAAACCCTGAAGCGTCCCGATGGTCCGCGGAGCGGAAACTTCGCTGTCCGAAAAGCCGTTCACTCCGGTGAAAAACAACACGTCGCCTGGGCCTATCAGCGACCGGCTGGGGGCCGCGGATTCGGCTTCACCGGAGCCCACAATCATGTCAGCTGGCAGAACGATAACTTTCGCAGAGTTGTGTTGAACGCAATCCTGTGGACGGGCAATGTCGAAGTCCCGAAAGACGGCTGCCCTTCGTCAGCCCCCGACGACGCGCAGATCGAAGCAAATCTCGACGGGAAGAAATAAGCACCACGATCGGACGCGGACGGAAAGAAGCTCACTCAACGGCGTGTCAGGCTGTTGTTCACGGTAACGGTGCCGAAACGGGCCGGCGATCAGACCGGCTTGCGCTGGCACGTTCATGCATCCGGCCAATATGTCGATCTGTTCGCGTTTAAACGAAATATTTCTGCACGGCCAAACGTCACAGCCAGGGCATGAACGAAGGCATCCAGCCAACTGCTCAAGTAACGGCGATCCTGCCCGCAGTTTCTCACGAACAGACGACCGATTGGCTCGGTGCCGCCCGTGGTCGCACGATTGGCGGACATTAGAACGCAACAAAACCCTGCCAATTCGTTTGAAATCTGCCACGCCGACTCAGCAGCGTCAGATTAATTGCATGTCTCAGGAATTTCCTGTTAACGAATCTTTCTGGCGTGCGGCATACTGCCTGAAGGGGAAATGGCAGCGTGAATCAGGATCTCAGCGAAAACGAACGAAGACAGGAATTTACACAGCACTGGCTGGCCGCTGAGCCGTCAGTTGCGGCGTACGTTTTTGCCTCGATTAACGGATTTCATGACGCCGAAGACCTGGTTCAACAGATTGCTCAGGAAGTCGCCCGCCGCTTCGACCAGTATGATTCCAGCCGTCCGTTTCTGGGGTGGGTCCTGTGGATCGCCAAGTCACGGGTGATTGATTTCTATCGTCGCAGAAAACGCGAACAACTGGAGTTCTCGGACGAGTTGCTGCAGAAACTTAGCCAGGCAATCGTTGAACGGGACGCGGGGCGGAGTGATCGGCGCGAAGCATTGGAACACTGTCTGGAAAGTCTTCCGGAAAGATCCCGCCATCTGCTCGACTTGCGATATGTTGAGGAATTGCCCTCTGCACGAATCGCCGATTCCGTCGGTTCGACGACGGGCTCTGTGCGCGTGTTGTTGACACGAGTCCGCAATGGGCTGGCGGAGTGCGTTCAACGACGGCTGACGATGGAGGATGCGTGATGGATGTGTCCGACGAACTGCTGGATCGATTCCTTGACGGAGACACCACCAGCGAAGAATCTGAAGTCGTTCTGCAATGGCTGGAGGCTGATCAGAACATAGGGCGATTTGCTGAACGTTCCGAAATTCATGCTGACCTGCGGCGTTCACTACACCGCAGAAACGTTCAGCAGGAGGCACTGGCGGCCTGCAGTGACAACGCTTCAGCGGATCTGCCGGACGTCGGCGACAAGCCCGTTCGACGCTACGACGGCAGGCGAACTTTTGCGTTTGTCGCCGCGATCCTGGCGACTGCGGCGCTGGTGGCAATCGTGCTGTATGGCCCGAACAATTCGTTAGATCGTGCCAACTCAGCGGCGCCAATTGCCACAATGGCCTATCAGTCTAACGCTGGCTGGTCTGACCAGCAGCGTTCGGTCGGCGATCCGATTGGCCGCGGAGTGTTTCAATTGGACGTGGGCATCGCCCGCCTGGACTTCGCGAACGGAGCTTCGGTAACGCTGCAGGGACCAGCCAGGTTTGAGGTGCTGACCAAAAACAGAACTCGGCTGCATCATGGCATCCTGACGGCTCAGATTCCGGAAACTGCGATCGGTTTCGAGGTAAAGACACCATCAATGGACGTCGTTGATCTGGGTACGGGCTTCGGTGTTTCCGTCGGAACAGACGGCGAAACAGGTGTCTGTGTCTTCGAAGGTGAGGTCGAGGTGAACCTTGCCGGGCGGGATGCAGTGCGGCTTGTTCGTGAGGGAAATGCGGTTCGGTCCCGACCGAGTGGCAGCGTCATCGAATCCGTTGCCTTTGAAACAAATCGCTATGAAGACGCGTGGCCGGTGACGTCTGGCGTGCTGCAGGCGACCGGGTTAATGAAGTTCGTTTCACCAGGGCCGGAATTTGTTCCAGGGCGTTTCGAAGACAACGGACGGATCCTTGTGTTTCTGGAACGAAGTGGTGTGGTCCCGCAGACAGATTTCTTCGTTGACCTTGTCGACCCCGGCCAATATCGGCGGATTCATCGCAGCGAACAGCACTCCGTACCTGCCGGTGGTCGAATTCGAAGCTATCTCTTACAACTCGATCCGGTCGGTCGGCTGGAACGGAATGCGATCAATAAGCCTCGTGTGATCGGTCAGGTCACATTCGACAGACCCGTGATCGGCTTGATTGCCAGTTCGAAGAAGCTTAGCGCGACAGACGGCCTGCTCGGTCATCCCGGTGGCGATTACGTCAAGACGCGGCGCGGAATCGAGCCGCCGCGGACAAACAATGCGTCAGATTCAGGGCGTGATGTTGTGATTCTGAGTGTCGACCGGCGGACGTTGTCGCTTGATCTGTCAGCGGGAACGGCCGTTGATCAGATTCGCGTTGTTGTGCGTGAATCCAAATAGACTGGCGTCGCATCCATCGACGCGTCTCTCATCAGAACATACGGCAAGTCCCACAGAATGAAGAACAGAACTGAGAACAAGTCATCAGGACCGTAGTGCACGCAGCCTGCGTGTTTTTTTTGCCCGCTGGCAGCGGGCACTACGATAAATATTCAAGGTATAACGATTAATGAAGAATCGAATGAACAGGCGTGCAGTGCTCCGCGGAACAGGCGGAGCCTTGATGGCACTTCCTTATCTGGACGCAATGGCGGGAACGACAACGGTGAACGCAGTCCCGACACGCATGGTCTGTGCCGGATTAAATTTCGGATTCGTTCCCCGGCTGTTCTTCCCTGAAACGACCGGATCGGATTACGAACTGCCGGAGCGACTGCAGCCGCTGAAGAACTTAAAAAGTGACTTCACGGTCTTCTCCGGCCTGGACCATGGGACCGAGGCGCAGGGCGGACATGGTGGAATACACGCCTACCTGTCGGGCGTGCTGTCCAAAAACTCGAAAGGCATGCCCGAGGCAAATATTTCTATCGACCAGAAGGCGGCCCAGCATGTTGACGTTCAGACACGTTATCCGTCGCTGCAGCTGGCGAGTGGTTATGACACGAATAACATGATCTCCTGGAGCGCATCGGGAGTCTCGATTCCCCCGGTGACCAACGTCGAAACGATCTACGACTTGCTGTTTCAAAAGGTCGATCCACGACTACGGCAGAGTACGCAGGCGAAGTACGCCGCCCGCTCCAGCATTCTGGATCTGGTCAGAACCGACGCCGAATATCTGAAACGCAGGGTAGGAATACGTGATCGCGATAAACTGGATCGATATTTCACATCGGTACGAGAAGTAGAAAAACGTCTGTCTCAGGCGAGCCAGTGGCTGGACCGGCCCAAGCCGACGGTGGAGTACAGGTTGCCTGCTGCCGCGAACGATCTGGATTTCATCGACCGCGTGCCTCTGTATTACGACCTGATGGCATTGGCGTTGCAAACCGATTCCACCCGCGTCATTACCCTGGCACTGGGCGATATTGGTGCCAACTATGGCGGCTTCAGGATCAGCCGCGGCTATCACCAGCTGACTCATCATGGCAAGGTCCCGGAATACATCACCGAGCTATCGGTGATCGAGCAATTCCATACGACACAAATTTCCCGGTTCCTTGAACAATTGAAGGTCGTGCAGGAACCCAACGGCAGAACACTGCTGGACAACACCATGGTGCTGTTTGGTTCGGGCATGGGTAACGCCAGTTCGCACTCCAACAGGAATCTGCCGTTGATTCTGGCAGGTGGTGGTTTCAAACACGGTGAACACAAGTCGTACTTCAGAGATGAAGCCAGAAGTAAGGCGACTCCGGCCAGCAATCTGTTCGTTTCCATGTTGCAGCGGTTTGGCGTTCAGACGGATAAGTTCGGTCTGTCCAGCAGCACATTGACCGGGCTGGAGGTACGTGCATGAACTGTCTGTTTCACAAGACGGCTCAACAGATCACATGGTCTGTGATCGTGTCACTGGCCCTGTGCACGGGGGGCAGCGTCGTCGCTGATGAATCAACCGGCCCGAAGGTTGCTCCTTTTGTCACGGCCTACTTCAAGCAGTATTGCTACCGCTGTCACGGCAACAAAGTGCAGAAAGGCGATCGACGTCTCGATCAGTTCCCCACGAATCCCTCTGACAGCGATGACTACATGTCACTGCTGGAAGAAGCTCTGGACGCGATGAATCGAGGAGATATGCCGCCCGAGAAAAAGGGTGTCGTCCAGCCACCCGCTGATGAAACGCGGCATGTGATTGGCTGGATTACGAAGTATCTACAGGCCGAGTCAGATGCAAAGGCGGGTACCTCAACAATGATGCGGCGTCTGAATCGTTTTGAGTATGCCAATACGTTGCGAGATCTCCTGGGCGTGCATGCCGATCACTTTGACCCCACCGCCGACTTTCCCGCCGACGCAATCAGCCACGGTTTCGACAACAATGGTGAGGCGCTCACGCTGTCGAACTACCAGTTGCAGCGGTACCTGGAAGTCACCGAGACGTTTCTGGATGAGGCAATCTTCTTTGATGCCCGGCAGCCCGAGAAACAAACATGGAAGTACACCGGCAGCGACTTCAACGGAATTTACGAGTACGAACGGGCTCCAGTGACATGGCGGCTGATCATCAACGACGAGATCATCGAGATTGGGCACGGTCAGCCCAGTGAGCGTCATCCCAACTTTGTCAAGGCGTTCGTGAACCAGGGGGGCGCGTCCGACGATGGTTGGTACACGATCCGTGTCCGTGCTGCCGCTGCGAATCGTCTGGATCACGGATACGTACATTCCGAGTTTGACAAGTACAATGGTCACTCACTCAAGATGGCGCTTTGGATCGCACCGAACGCGATGTTGCTCGAGAAGAACGCCGCGGATCAACGGCGACTGGTTAAGGTCTGGGATCTGCCCGACGGCGAACCCGAAGTCTTCACCCAACGTGTGTGGCTCAACAAAGGCGCCGTGCCGTTTATCAGCTGGACGAACGGCGTCAGTTCGAAAGGCAATATCCGCAAGGTCGCTGTGAAGCATCATCCGGAAGTGATTCGGGCCACAAAGACTCAGCTGGATTCGGCGAGTCTGGGCAACGCGAAGGACATTGCGCTGGTTGCCAGGTTGCTAAAGAACAAGGACAACAGGATTCTGTCGGAAGTGTATCACGGGCCGCGGATGCGGGTCTGGGGCATGGACATCGAAGGGCCGATCTATGACCAATGGCCACCCGCCAGCCATCGATTGCTGTTCGGTAACCAGACCGATGCCTCGAAGGTTGATATCGATCAGGTTGTGCAACGTTTCGCGGCTCGCTCATTCCGTCGGCCGGTGCAGACTGACGAAGTTGAACATTATGCCGCCTATATCCGCCAGCGAATTCAGAACGGTGATCCTCCGGCGGCTGCAATCAAGCTGGGGCTGGCCGCCATCCTGACGTCGCCGCGGTTCCTGTACCTCGACGAAGGCAATGAGGAAGCTGACGCACAGCTGACGCAGCACGAACTGGCTTCACGTTTGTCCTATTTTCTGTCGGGCACAATGCCAGATGTCGAGCTGGCGGCGATTGCAGACTCGGGGAAACTGAACAAAGACAAGACGTTCACCGCCCAAATTGACCGCCTGCTTCGTGATGATAAGGCCCGTGCCTTTGTGGAACACTTCACTGACAGCTGGCTTCGCATCAATACGCTTGGTTCCATGCCGCCGGATCTCAAGGCGTTCGGATCGTATTATGACGATCGACTGGAAGCCGCCTTCAAAGAAGAGACACGTCTCTTTTTTGAGGACCTGCTCGAATCCAACGGGTCCATCCTCAATCTGCTCGACAGCGATTACACATTCCTCAACGATGCGCTTGCCAGACACTACGGTATCAAGGATGTCTATGGAGAGCACTTCCGCAGGGTTGCTCTACAGCCGGAGCACCACCGCGGAGGCCTGCTCGGCCAGGGCAGCGTGCTCACGTTGACGGCCAATGGCATCGAAACGTCGCCTGTCGGTCGTGGAGTGTGGGTGCTTGAGAACATCTTCGGCACGCCACCGTCACCACCGCCACCCGATGTCGAACCGCTGGAACCTGATACTCGTGGGACGACCACCATTCGCGAACAACTTGACAGGCACCGCAATGTGGCAGCGTGTGCCGAGTGTCACAAGAAAATCGATCCGGCCGGGTTTGCACTTGAGTTCTACGATCCCGTGGGCGGTTACCGAACTCACTACGCGGCACGTAGTGGCAATGGGCCGCCTGTGGACGGTTCCGGTCAATTGCCGTCCGGTGAGACTTTTCAGGACGAACGTGGTCTGAAGAAACTGCTGCTGGAACGCAAGGATCGGTTCACTCAGGCACTCACAGAAAAGCTGCTCACGTACGCCACCGGTCGTTCCATGACATTTCGGGACCAGGCTGAAGTTAAAAAGATCGCCGCCGCATGTGCAGATACCGGCTACGGCCTGCGAGACCTGGTCACAGGCGTTGCCACCAGCGACACCTTTCACTACCGTTGAGTTTCGCGGCCACCAACTTCCTTCGTATCGCTCAGTCGTCGTGATTGCACGGAAAAAAACCCGATGAATTCAATATTTCGATACGTTTGTCTGTCAGTTCTGTCGTGCTTCTCCGCAAGCCTTGCGGAAGCGGCGGAGAGATCGGTTTCACAGCCGCCGAACATTATCTTCTTTCTTGTTGATGACTACGATAAACCTGAAACCAGCGTCTATGGCGGCAAGGTTCTGACACCGAACCTGGATCGCCTGGCCGCCGAAGGAATGACCTTCACGAACGCTCACGTGACCAGCACTGTCTGCACTCCGTCGAGATATACATGTCTGACAGGGCGTTATGCCGGGGCGTCGACTTCGCACGTCTATCTGCACGAATGCCCACCAGGGAAGCAGGGACTACCGGCGTTCAATGTTGCACTGGAACCTGACAACAGAAATGTCGGTCAGGTACTGCGAGACAATGGGTACACTACCGGTTTCGTCGGTAAATACCACGTTGGTCCCCACATCGATGAGTCCAATGCCGCCGACTACAACTGGCGGTGGCTTGCGAAGAATATTGAGTACAGTCAAAAGGCGGACCGCAGTCAGAAACACAATCATGAACGCGCCCGTGAATTGATTGGAGAACGTGGTTTCTCAGATGTCAACAACATCTACTGGGCCAACATGAAGGCCCCCTTCAAAGGCCATAATCCTGAATGGACGATTGAGGCGGCGTTGAAATTCATCGACGAGCACAAGAACGCTCACTTCTATCTGCACTACAGCACAACACTGCTGCATGGTCCGAATATGGAATGGTTTCGATCACTGAGCAAACCGCTTGTGACTGATGCCGGTATGCTGGACAAGCCGCTTGGCCTGATGGACCGTGACAGCGTGATGCGGCGTATCAGAGATGTCGGACTAACGGAAAACGAAGCCGGCTATCTGTGGATGGACGACACTCTGGGACTGCTTTTGGATCGACTCGACAGGCACGGTATCGCTGATAACACAATTGTGCTGTTCCTGGCGGATCACGGTTCGGTGAACAAAGGCTCGCTGCTGAAGAATCGTGGTACTGAGGTGCCCTGCCTGATGCGCTGGCCAGCGAGGATCAAGCCTGGTGTTCAATGTGACGAACTGATTCAGAACACTGATTTCGTACCCACGTGGTTCGCAGCCGCAAACGTAACACCGCCGAAGGATTACCGAATCGACGGCATCAGCATGCTTCCGCTGTTTGAGGCTCCGCACACGCCAATCCGTCAGTATGTCTACGGCGAAATGGGACCGGCGCGCTCAGTCAAGACAAAGGACTGGAACTACATTGCCCTGCGATACACCGCTGATCAGATCCCATCGATCGAGGCCGAGCACAGATCCGTCAAGCGACTCATGGGACTCAACGGCGGTGTGTCACGGGCACGACTGCAGCCGGACGCGTTCGATTCGGATCAGCTTTACGATCTGCCCGCCGATCCGGAAGAACGCAAAAACGTAGCGTCGAAACGAAAAAACAGCGACCAACTGTCGGAGATGAAGCGTTTCC
>JBDONA010000371.1:0-22593 GCA_039831575.1 Fuerstiella sp.
ATCATCCGCCTTATGACGCACACGTCGTAGAGCGATTGAAGGCCGAAGACGGAGTCATCGTCGGCAAGCTGAACATGGACGAATTCGCGATGGGGTCGTCAACCGAGACCTCAGCGAGCGGACTGACCCGTAATCCCTGGAACACGGATCATTCTCCCGGAGGATCGTCCGGCGGTGCAGCCGCGGCCGTAGCCGCGGGCATGGTGCCGCTGGCCCTGGGATCGGATACCGGTGGCTCCATTCGTCAGCCAGCAAGTTTTTGCGGCGTCGTGGGGATGAAACCAACGTACGGTCGAGTGTCTCGGTTCGGTCTGGTGGCTTTTGCCAGTTCGCTGGATCAGATTGGCCCGTTTGCCCGAGACGTACACGGCGCTGCGCTGCTGTTGCAGGTGATTTCGGGACATGACCGGCGAGACACCACGTCTGTTGATACCGAAGTGCCCGACTACTCGCTACAGCACAGCCAGTCGCTGGAGGGGCTACGAATCGGCATCGTTGACGAGCAATATGGCGAAGGCCTGGACGACGAAGTGGAAGCCTCGGTGCGTGGCGTGATCGCAGGCCTTGAGTCTGCCGGGGCCACCGTCAGGACGGTGGAACTGCCGCATGCAAAGTACAGCGTCGCCACGTATTACCTGATCGCTCCCAGCGAAGCGTCCAGCAATCTTGCGCGCTACGACGGTATTCACTATGGCCATCGGACGGAAAACTTCGATTCGAAGAATGATGGCCTGGTAGACCTGTACCGTCGCAGCCGCGGTGAAGGTTTTGGTGCGGAGGTTAAGCGACGCATCATGCTGGGCACCTACGCACTGTCGGCGGGATACTACGACGCCTACTATCTGAAGGCATTAAAGGTGCGCCGCCGGATCCGTGAAGATTTCGACAAGGCGTTTGCTGACGTTGACGTCATCGTCGGCCCCGTCGCACCGACTCCGGCCTTTCGGATCGGCGAAAAGATGAATGACCCGCTGGCCATGTATCTCAGTGATATCTACACCATTAGCGCCAATCTGGCGGGAATTCCCGGGATTTCCGTGCCCTGTGGTCTGACGTCTGCCGGCCTGCCTATTGGTGTGCAGCTGCAGGCTCCTGCGTTTTCGGAAACGAAATTGCTGCAGGCGGCGACGATGGCGGAAACGGCACGTGAAACCATTAGTGCCTGCCCGGTCTCTTAGAGCAGTTCACTTTTTTTCGTGAACCGTTCTGGCCCGTGGGCAGACCGGTTTCCCGGGCCGGAAAACGTCTTTCGCGGCCGCGAATCAGCTTGAAACGCTGTACGATCGGTCTACGAAAAAGGAGCGAAACGCTACCTCCGCTTGCACCTGAGAACCGAAACCGCAGGGCTGCTTCGTTTCCGACCTGACCCGGTTTGGCTGGCCTCACCACAATTGGAGGCAGCGTTTCGCTCCTTCGAGCGAACGACGCTGAGGCCGCATTATTCCGTCATCATGTCACAACGCAAGGCGATTGGCCCTCAAATTCGCGATTAGATTTTTTCACGTGAAAACAGGCGTCAGGTTTAGCGATCAGGGGAAGGGAGTTCCCGGTTCTGACGGTAAGTTCGCGTGGTTTGAGGCACTGGCCTCGAATCGCTTTTCTTCACGTTGAGAACATCGGCTGGGAGCCGATGCTCAACTCACCGTAAGGACGAGGTCCTGGTGATAGCCGGCCGAAAAACGCGGCCCGGTGGACACGCGATTAAACGAGTCAGACGTCCAGCACGGCGCAGGTCGATCAGGAGGCCGCATTTTCACCCAGGTCGGTGAAAGGCAGTTCCGGCTGATCGTTTGTGGCCAAACCGGATTTAAAGTGCTGTCGACAGACGGAAACATAGCTTTCGTTGCCACCCACTTTGATCTGCTCACCCCCGCGAATCGGATGGCCGTCTGAATCAATTCTCAGCACCATTGTCGCCTTGCGACCGCAGTGACAGATGGTCTTGATTTCTGTAATGACGTCGGCCCAGGCGAGTAAAAACTGACTGCCTTCGAACAGATTGCCCTGAAAATCAGTTCGCAGTCCGTACGTCAGGACGGGAACACTCAATTCGTCGGCCACATCACCGAGATCGTGGACCTGTCGACGTGTCAGGAACTGTGCTTCATCCACAAAGACGCAGGCGACCGACTGCACGGAATGTTCGTGACGACAGATCTCCAGAAGTGATTGGCTGAGTGTAAAAACGTGAGCCGATGATTGCAGGCCAATGCGGGAACTGATCACGCCGGCGCCGTCCCGTGAGTTGATCTCAGGTGTCAGCAGCAGTGGCCTGAGACCACGTTCTTCGTAGTTGTACGCCGCCTGCAGCAGCGTTGTCGACTTCCCGGCATTCATTGCGGAGTAATAAAAATAGAGCTTGGCCATGATGTTTCAAACGCAATTGAAACGCCGAAATATGCTCGGTCGTTGGAAGGGCGGACGGGTTCGTTTCACCGTTCGGCGGTGCATGCTATCCACGGCGGCACGTGACTCAGCGCACATTGTCACTGTCCCTGAACCGTCACCACCAGATGACGTCGACCACCATGGTTACGATGTTCGCACAGGTAAATGCCCTGCCATGTGCCCGTCAGTAACTGCCCGCGGCCAATAGGAATTGATATCGACGAGTCGGTCAGTGACGACTTTATATGAGCCGGCATGTCGTCCGGCCCTTCGCACGTATGTACGTACGGCCAGGATTCCGGTGCGAGTTTGTTGAACGCCATGTTCATGTCCACAAGCACATCCGGGTCGGCGTTTTCATTAAGCGTTAACGATGCCGATGTGTGCTGTATGAACACATGCAGCAGTCCCACCTGAAAGTTCCGGATCTCAGGAACTTCCTGTACGATATGCGACGTCACCAGATGGCAGCCGCGCGAAAACTGCGGCAGCACAATTTCTTTTTGAATCCAGTTGGTGACGCTCATTGGTGAAGACATCTTGTGGAGAATTCGGGTTCAGCGACTCATGGACGCGAGTTGTCGTTTTCGAGCATCAGGTCGCATGATCCGGGGCACTGGTCTCGTCAGTGATTTACTGTGACAGCCTGGCGATCGTGAAGGCGAGGATGTCGTCGTTTTCCACAGCCGCTTCCTCCAACTTGTCGGTGAGGCCCAGTTCCACGCACAGCTTCGTGAAGGAGAATCCGTTGGGATCTTCCATGCGACTGACAAATGAAGCGGTTTCGTTCAGCACTTCAGTCGAGCGGCCGATTCGCTGTGCAAGATCAAGCATTACAAACGCGATCAATTGCTGATCCGACTTTTCGGGTGCATCTTTGAGTCGCTGCATGAAATAAGCAATGCCGGCATCGGGATCCTGACCGGCTAACGCGGTCAGGAAGTGTCGATTCGCGGTGTAGTATTCGTCAAACGGCAAATCCCCGGGATATTGCAGCTGGGGCGACAGCATGGCGCCGTAGGCACACAGTTCGATGGCCTGCTTCAGTTCCGGATCCTCAGCATGCAGCGATCGAGCGAATCCGATCGTCGAATGCAGGTGTGACACGTCGATATGGTAATTGCCGTCAGCGAACAGCCAGTCGCGGCCAGTGAGCAGTTCTGCGATGGACGCGTTTGGCGAAAGCACGGGCATGCGCGCTTCCACTTCTCTGCGAATTGTCGCCTGCACATCGTCATAAATCGTGCGTACCATCATGGCGGCAGCGGCCCGTCGTTCCTCCAGTGTCATCTGTTGCTGCAACTGACTGAACGCGGTGACAGTGTTGCAGGTTCCATGAGTCTTCAGCAGAAATTCAAGCCCACGGGTAATGTGAGCACCTTCGTACAGTGCCACGTTGACGATTTCGTCGAAGGCCTCATCCGGTTCGCGGGGGATCGGTATTTTGTCGATGGCGGCTTTGACGGATTCCGGTTCCCCGATGGTGCGGAAGTACGCCCATGCATCAGACAGCTGACCGTCCTCCAGAAACATCGTGCCGACTTCGCGAGCGACAATTACATACGCATCGCGAAAGGTCTGTTCGTGTTCACTCGGGACATTGTCCAGCGATGTGGGCTGAGTCAGCGGTAACCCCATCCGGTCGCGGACCTGCATCAGTTTTGCGTCAAACAGACGGTGGTAATCCTTTTCGTCGGCCAGAGTCTTCTGCAAAGCCGCCAACAGGTCGCTGCGTGAGGGGTTCTCGGGCAGTTGCTGCTTCAGATTGTCAATTCGGGGACTGGAAGCGGTCGTGGTGTTCATGAAAACCAGGATTTCACAGAGAAGTGGATCGGATGCATCAATTGTATTGTGCCAGCATAGCAATGAAAGTCTACGAGATATTCATTCGCCGCAAAGTGTGCGGTCACACGTGTAAGGCGCTGGAAGTGTGATATCTTCGTTCCTGCCATTCGTACGATTCGTGGTCTGTGACCGATTGCCGTATGATTGACGGACTCCTGCCGATCCATGCGTAATGGATGTCGGTTTCGTTTTCACCGATCGGGTTCCCCATGATTCTGCATGTTGACATGGATGCGTTTTATGCGTCTGTCGAGGAACGTGATCGGCCGGAACTGAAGGGGCAACCTGTCATCGTAGGGGGGACGCCGGAAGGACGAGGGGTCGTGGCAGCGGCAAATTATGTCGTTCGAAAGTTTGGCGTACACAGCGCCATGCCAACTGCAAAAGCGCTGCGGCTGTGTCCGGATGCTGTCGTGCTGCGCCCGCGAATGGAGCACTACGTGGAGATTTCCCATCAGATCCGGGAGATCTTCAATCGTTTTACTCCGGTCGTGGAACCGCTGTCGCTTGATGAGGCGTTTCTGGACGCCACGGGAAGTGTCCAGTTGTTTGGCCCCGTCGAAGCGATCGGTCGTGCAATCAAGCAGGAGATCCGGGACGAATTGCATCTGGTTGCGTCTGTTGGCGTTGCTCCGAACAAGTTTCTTGCCAAACTGGCCAGCGATCTGGAAAAGCCTGATGGATTCACCGTGATTGCACCGGATGCCGTGCAGGAGGTCCTTGAACCATTGCTGGTGACTCGAATCTGGGGCGTCGGAAAGGCGACGAAAAGGAAATTCGATGGTCTTGGGATTCGGACGATAGGTGAGCTGCGACAACTTTCTTTGCAACAGCTACAGAGTTATTTCGGTCAGAGCGGTCAGCATTTTTGGCAACTGGCGCGAGGCATTGATGATCGGGAGGTGGTTGCAGATCGTGAAGCAAAATCGATTTCGCACGAAACAACATTTTCCCGGGATGTCCGCGACGGAGATGTGCTGCGCGCATGGTTGCTGGAACTGACTGAACAGGTCGCTGGTCGCATGCGGCGAAACAACGTGTCGGGGCGCACGGTCAACCTGAAGGTTCGCTACAGCAATTTCGACACGATCACCCGTTCGAAGAGTCTGCCGGAGGCGACGAATGCCACGAATTCGCTGTGGACGGTCGTGTCTGAATTACTGAATTCTCAGCTGCCGGATCGCCCGCTGGTCGTCCGACTGGTGGGCATGGGCGTCTCGAATCTGCAGGGACACTCACCCGTTCAGCAAAGTCTGTTCGCCGAGGATCAGGATGAACGCGACACAAAACTGGATGAGGTGGCCGATCAGATTCGCCGTCGTTTCGGGACGACGTCGCTACGACGAGCTTCGACCGTGCAGCACGACGCCGAACACAAGCCGCTTCCTCGGCCTGAATAAGTCATCAGCCTTCGAGCCGATTGCTCAGCCCGAACAATTGAGTGGCCGTCATGTTGATTGAGACGTTCCTTCGCAGCCGCCTCCTTGGCCGCTACCGCGCCAGATTGATTCGATAGAATCCTCCGCCGGCTGTTACGTACAGGATCGAAGACGTGCTGCCGACTCCAAAACAGCAGTTTGTTGGCAGCGACGGAGTCTTGATATAAGCCAGTTCCTTTCCTGTCGGTGAGTAGACGACGATCCCAAAGCGATCGGCGGAACGCACAGCGGCGTAGATGTTCCCGGCTTTATCGATCGTCATTCCGTCGGTGCCCAGTTGATCGCCGAAATTCACCAACACCTGTTTGTTCGCCAATGAACCATCGGACCTGATGTCGAATGCGTTTAAGGTCATACGACCCCGCTTTGGCTTCGCATTTGGGTCCTGTTCCGTTGACCCGTTGTTTGTTTCCGCGACGTACAGTGTTTTGCCATCGGGAGAAACGTGGACCCCGTTCGGCTTTTCAATGTCCGTTGTGACGCGACGGATCTGGCCGGTCTTTGGAACGAAGCGGTAAACGCTTTGATGTTTAAGTTCTATGGGCTCCGGACCGATGTAACGCGGATCGCTGAAATACACACTTCCATCAGAGTGCACGACCAGGTCATTGGGCGCGTTAAAGCGTTTGCCCTGGAAGCGTTCCACAAGTGGCTTCACAACTCCGTCACGCGAGACTTCGCACAGCGCCATCGCGCCACCGTTTGCTCCACAACTCGCCAGCATGCGACCGTCAGCGTCAAAGAACAGGCCGTTGCTCTTCCTGCTGTCCGCAGAAAACACGTTTGTCTTCCCTGTCGTCGGGTCGAACTTCAAGATCTGACCGTTGACATTCGGATCGCGTGTGATGTCGCTGAAGAAGACCATGCCGTCGGCTCGAACGGCAACGCCCTCAGTGAACTCTCCGGCGTTCCACAGTTCTTCAAGTTGCCGGCCGGTTGGGACAAGGGAATCACTTCCCTGTGAGCACTGTGGGACCACACATCCGACGACAATGAACAGGCCATATGTAAATCGGAACATCGATTTGGACTCCTGTGCAGATATCAGGTTTTCGTGTGATTCAGATTATGACCGGAAACTGTCGGTTTGTCCTGTCCACGTCAGATCCGTGTCGTGCAACGCGATGCATTGCATGACGCTGATTCGTGGCCCCGAAGACGTGTTTCGGCCTGAGAGAGCGACATGCCCACGAGTCAAAACGGTTCGGGAAAAAGTAAACGACCTTCAGGGTTTCCAGGTATCTCTGTCGTGGGTTGGAGTGAGCAGCGATGAGCGAGCCGACTGCACGCAGGCCAATGGCAACGGAGTTGACGATTCCGAATCAATCGGTGTCGCCCAGACCTGCTGCCATTCGGTCCACCGAGTTTGAGACTCTGCGAAGACAACTGCATCACGGGATACCGGCCTCAGTCCGTAGCTGGCCGACATGCTGACGGGTGTCGGCCGAATCTGATGGCGTCGATGCAGATCGATGTGAATCTCACGGCCGAACTGTCGATCGGGCCAGACAACAAGTCCCGCGCCGCAGACGTCGTAGGGATGCGGGCCGATCAGGTTTCGCTCCATTTGTTCCCTGACCAGATCGACTCCGGCCTTGGCATAAAATCCTCGCAGAGCCGTCTCGAAGCTGTGGACCATTTCCGGAGTGACGTTTGACAGCCAGCCCTGTTGATGGAGCGTGGCTACCAGCCAGCCGCTTTGTTCCTGAAACAACAACTGCAGATGTTCGTCGCCCCGTTGGTCACACCGCAATTCTACCAGAAAGCTGTTTGAGGCGGCGCGGACCCGTTCGCATTGGACCGGCGAGTCGGCCCACACACTGCAGTAGCTCAGCAGGCGGATTAAGTCTCGTTCGACGAATCGCCGGATATCGCGTTCGCAGTGTTCAATTGATTCCCGGACCGCTCGACGCCGACTGAATCGATCAAACGACGCTTCCTTTCGTTCCAATTGCCTGAGCTGATGAAACCGCTTCGGCAGCGTGCCGGAATGGAATCCAGGCTTCAGTAGTCGCCCACCGTTCTCGCCATGTGAACCGATGACAACCGGCTGTAGCCACGGCACGCGATTGGACGCATACAGCCGCCAGTTCTCTTTCAATTCCCAGACCAGGAATCCGAAAATGCCGGGCAGAAAGACGATGGTGACCCAGGTGATGGGCCCGGCCAGTGCCACGCCCAGGTATGGTGTGAGTGTGTCCCGCATGTAACTTTCCAGATCCAGAATCACCGGCAGAAAGATTTTGTGCGCGACGGTCACCACCGGGAAATGTTTTACGGGGTGCAGAGTGGGTTCGATTAACAGGTTGACATAGATCCGCAGCAGAAATGCAAGGAAAGACCAGATCACGCCGAGAAACGCTTTTAATACTACCGTTACCCACGTTTCGCCACTGTGAAAACGGAGCCATTCATCCACTGCGTAGATGAAGCGTTCGAGCATATTCAGCAACCACTTGAAGAAGTCGATGATCCAATCGAACAGCGCTACAAGGAAACG
The DNA here is from genome assembly GCA_039831575.1 of Fuerstiella sp. GTDB lineage: Bacteria > Planctomycetota > Planctomycetia > Planctomycetales > Planctomycetaceae > Fuerstiella. The sequence continues at coordinate 8,173 of JBDONA010000371.1, forward strand.
GGCGCGCAGGTCGTACCATGCATTGGCAAGCCATTCGGCCGTAAGTTCTTCAGCGTCGCGCCCAAGTCGCGAATTGACCGCGAGACTCAGCAGGACGGCGACCGCACCGACCCACCACCAATCGAGTGCCGGAAGATCCAGCAGCCATGGAGTAATCCGACAACCAAACCAGGCCAATAACGTAGGCGTCACGAAGTTTCGTCGCAGTCGCACGAACCAGCGACTCCGCCACAGCCGTTGCACAATCGGGAGACGCAGCAACCGGACTGGAACGTCGTAGACAACGGTGCGGATGATATTCCAGGTCGATCGCAGCACGTTTCCGAGTGCGTTTCGCAGCGGTGGCACGTGAATCAATGCCATCAGCATGAAGCCGACCAGCACGACGACCGGCAGTGCTTCGGCCATGGTGAGTTCGGCATGGTCGTGCACCGGCGAGACGGCGACCGTGGACGCTGTCAGATCGGGCTGTCCGTCTTCAACGTCGACTTCAGTCAGGGGTGTCCGTGTAGCGGTGGCAGCGGAGTCGTTACTGGATGCGACCGGTGAATCTGTGCCGTCGGTGGACGGCTCATCGGATCCTGCGGCCGGTGCCGCAGGATTCTGTGGTTCGCCGTCATTCTCCTGCGGGTCGGCATCGTCTGAATCTGGTGGACGACTCTCTGAATCCGCCGGCTGTTCGTTTGTGCCTGTGTTGACACCGTCGGCCACTTCCCCTGTTTCGATAGTGGCAGCGGCCGCAGCGGCAACGTCCTGCGTTGGAACCGTTTCGTTGCTGCTTAAGGATTCTGCCGGCGTTTTGTGGGCACCCGTGACGACAGCCAGAATATGATGCGCTGCCACCACGATCACCACCGCGCCGCCGAATGGAATGGCCAGAAACCTCGTGACGAAACGCCCGGTGGGCCAGCCGAAAGCCAGCGCACTGATGGTCTGCAGCCAGCGAAGGTAGAATTCGCCACGTCGGTACACACCATCAAGACTGACATCCAGTCGATCGTCGCTTCTCAGCAGGTGGTCACCTCGAATCAAGTCCTTCGGATCTGTCAGATCCGGCAACTTCAGGTCGTTGCGGCTGATGGCATCACGTAGATGCCCCATCGTCAGGTAACCACGCTCGGCGATACAGTCGAGCGATTCTTCCACCATTTTGTCGAATGCGACCTGTTCCGGGACACTCTTTGGATGCAGCCCGACTTCCACGATGGTGTCATGGAGGGCCGAGCGCATGCGCTGCCGCATTTGCTCTTCCGCCAGGCCGGCCGCTTCGTGAAGCAATTGAGAAAGACGCTCTCGCTCGACACCGGACAATCGCACGTAGACCAGTCGCGATGCAGAACTGGCCAGATGTTTGGCCATCATGACTTCGCGGAGACTGTTGAGCGGACGGCGCAAGGGTCGTTTGCCTCGTGAAACGATCCACTTGACAAGGTCGACCTGATAAACCGTTAACTCGTGGTCAAGACAGACTTTCTGCAGGTCGTACAGCAGTCGTTTGTCGGAGTTCCAGAAACCGTGAGTGGCGTTCTTCAGCAATTCCCACAACGAAGTCTGCCAGTCACCCAGATCCGACTGACCAAAGGACAGTGCCTGCTGCAGCCGCTCTGCCAGCGTCTCCGTGTCTGCACGGGCGGCCGCTTCGGCGGTCTGAGTGTCTTCGCCTGATGTGGCGGCCTCCAGGGCGCGGGCCGCGGCGACAGCGGCAGCGACCGTGTTGCCGCGTTCGTTCCAGCGGTCCCGCTTCTTCATCAGTCGTGCGTAGCGTCCTGACGAAGGCTTCAGCTGAATTCCTTCCGTCCAGCTCTGACGCTCGCTGGCAACTCTGGCCTCGTCGCGCATCGTTCCGGACGTCAGATCCGGCTGCGTGGATCCGTAGAGCTGCGTTTCCAGAAACAGTTTATCAGGATTCAGATATTCCGAGACAATGGGCAGCACATGGGTGGTGTCTGCCAAAGAGGGAAACCAAACGGACAGCAGGTCCGGCGAAAACATCGTCAGCTGCAGATAGATGGCGGCGAATTCGCAATACGCTTCAATGTGCGAATCCGCGTAGACAAGTCGAAGTTCAGAACGAAGAACGGCGTGGGCCTCGTCGAATTCGACCTGACCGATTTGGTCAATTAACTCCTGGACTTTGGCTCTGGCCAAAACGCCGGTTTCCTGCTCCCTGAGCAGTTGGATGTCGATGCAACCGTGAAACAGTCGACTCCACATCAACTGCAGCAGTTCCTGCAGCGGCAGTTCCTCCAGTTCGTGCTCTTCTGGTTGAGCAACCAGAATCACCAGCCGCGGCAGGCTGGAAAAATCGTTCAGACCCAGTTCATCAGGGTGAGCCAGGGTGCGAACGTCGCTGCCGCGAACCACGAGTACATCCGTATGTGGAATTCTGGTCGACAGCCGGGCAAACACGTGCAGTTCACGAATGATACGCCTGACGACGCGTGCTTCCACCAGAAACGCATCGTCACGTGCCTTGCGGACCGCTCGGACGAGCTCAGAAACTTTCGTGGATGACGTGGCGGTGGACACGGGCGAGTGCAGTTAAGCGATGGAGGACGGAACAGCGAATGGAAGGGCGGTAGTCTACTCCAGAAGCATAACCGCGAGAAACCAGTGGCAATGACATCGCGCTGGGTGGCCGCATCTGACGTCATTCGAACAAGTGGTCAAAAACCTCCTCTACCCTGCGGTGTCGCCAAATTACGGTTGGGACCTGACGTCTTAATAGCTACGCGCTTGTCAGACCCACGCACCGTGTCCTCTTTCAGGGGGCGTGGTCGGGAGATCCGTGTACGATTCGGCCCTGCAGATGTTCGCGAACTTTTTCAGTCGTTGGTTTGTGAATCAGCCCTTGTTCTGTGATGATCGCCGAAATCAGCGATGCGGGAGTGACGTCGAACGCCGGGTTGTACACGTCGACGCCAGCTGGCACCGTTTGTGTGCCGAAACCGTCCGAGATTTCTTCTCGGGCACGCTGTTCGATCGGAATGTGATCGCCGTGAGCCAGGCTGAGGTCGAATGTGCTGGACGGTGCAGCGACGTAGAACGGTATGTTGTGAGCTTTCGCCAGCAGGGCGACTCCATACGTGCCAATCTTGTTGGCAGCGTCGCCGTTGGCAGCGATGCGGTCAGCGCCGGTCACCACAGCCTGGACGTGGCCTTCTTTCATCACTTGAGCGGCCATATTATCGCAAATCACCGTGACAGGTATTTCTCGCTGCTGCAGCTCCCAGGCCGTCAGGCGTGCTCCCTGAAGTAGCGGCCGAGTTTCGTCCGCGTAGACACGAAGCGATTTCCCTGCCACAACGGCCGCAAAAATGACCGATAACGCTGTCCCGTCGCCGGCTGTCGCTAAAGCACCCGCGTTGCAGTGCGTCAACACTCCCATACCTGTTTCGAGTAACGCATGGCCATGTTGCCCGATCGCCGTACACATTTCCCGATCTTCGGCGTCGATCTTTTTTGCCTCTGCGAACAGGCTGTCGTGAACTTCTGCCGAAGAGAGTGAGCGGTGTTCCAAAGCAACAGAACTCATGCGGTCCAGAGCCCAGAACAGATTGACGGCCGTCGGACGACTGCTGGCCAGATACGCAACAACTTCGGCCAGCTTGGCGTTGAAATCAGACCGTTCGTCCTCGCGGTGGTCCTTCAACCCAACCACAACACCATAAGCGGCGGCCACTCCGATCGCCGGGGCTCCACGAACACGCAACACCTTAATTGCTTCCCAGACGCCCTCAACGGTCCAGCAGTCGATCTCCGTGAACTCTGCTGGTAACAGAGTCTGGTCGATCATTCGCAGAGACCCGCTGGCGTCTCCGGTCCAATGTAATGTCTGGTAATTCATCTGATGTGTTCTAACAACCGTGCTTTCGCATCTCAACAAAGCGGCGAATTGACTTGAGGAATGCGATGCATTGAATTGAGTCCCGCTGTCTCACCAGTCATACTCTTCGTACATTCTCAAGGCGGAATATTCCTCAAGCAATTTCGAGCCGTCGTCGACGGTTTATGTGAGATAACGCCCGAATGCTGTCTGTCTGGCTCCTGCCGGCGGCTGAATAGAGACGCCCACGACAGATCGTTGTGTTCCCCCCCAGACGAAAAAACAAAAGGATTAACCGATTAAATGCTGTCGCACATGGTCTATTTCACTCTGAAGGACTCGTCAGAGAAAGCGTGTCAGAAACTTGTTGATGCCTGCCATGAGTTTCTGAAGCCGCACGACGGAATTCAGTTTTTTGCCGCTGGCCTATTGGCTCCGGAATTCGATCGTCCCGTAAATGTTCAGGATTTCCACGTGGCGCTGCACGTTGTCTTCGACACAAAGGACACTCACGACGTATATCAGGTGTCAGATAAGCATCTCGCATTTATTGAGCAGGGTAAAAGTAACTGGGATCAGGTACGTGTATTTGATGCGTACGTCAACTGAGCACCAGTGCTGCCGTCAGCGGCCAAATCGCTGTGCGAACCGATTCTTAACGCCTGGCCTTTGGGCGGCCTGTCTTGAGCGGGACCAATGACGCCACCTATGACCAGGAAACCTACAGTTAAGGCTGAAGTCAGCTCCAATCACGTGACGCGGCTGGAATGGTTTCTGGCTGCAACCATTGGGCTTGGGCTTGCTGTTGGTGTCTGGCACGGGCTGGTGACCGGTGGTGGGCTTGTTGGTGGCGATACATATCCGTATTTTCTGCCACAGAAGATAGTGCTTGCCGAAAGCCTTGCACGTGGTGAAGTTCCCTTGTGGCACAACCTCACGGGCCTTGGTTATCCACTGCACGCTGAAAGCCAGGCGGGTGTCTTTTACCCGACGAACCAAATCCTGTATCGCCTGTTTCACGTAAGTACGGCGTACAACACCAGCATTGTCATTCACTATTGGCTGGCTTTCGTATTCGCGTGGCGTTTTGCCCGATGTCAGAAAATTTCAATGTGGCCCGCACTGCTGGCGGCGCTGGTCTATGTGTACGGTTGGTTTCCCGCCAGAATCTCGTTGGAGTGGAGCATCATCGGTGGTTTGTGGCTGCCGCTCACGCTGTGGCTGACCGAGCGATTACTGGACTCACCGTCTGCCAGGCGTTTTGCATGTTTGGCTGTCTGCCTGGGAATCCATTTGTTGGCCGGCCATTTTGCGTTGGCTTTCATCAATCAGTTGACGATTCTGGCGTACGCGGGCCTGCGGATTATTCTGTCTCGCCGGAACTCGTCTGGTGCTGTACTGCCGGCGCGGCGTTTTGTCCTGTTTCCGGCAGCTGTCGCTGCCGGTTTACTTGTTGCGGCCGTGCAGTTGGTACCGTCCTACGAACTGAAGCTGATGAGTCAGCGGGAAGGCGATCGGACGGAGTTTAATCCGGCCTACGGCCACATGCCCCCGTTGTACGCGACTCAGCTGGTGGCGTCGTGGTGGTATTGGCACACGCCCGAATTGAAGGCGACGCGAGCCATCATGAAGACGCCTGGGGCCGTGTCCGCAGATACGAACACGGTTGAAGCCCATCTGTACTGGGGCTTAATCCCCCTTGGGCTGGTCATCTGCAGCTTCAGTCGTGGCTGGCGATCCGGCTCAAATTCCCGTGCGCAGATGATCTGGCTCGTGTTGTCGATTTGTGGTCTTGTCTATGCCACGGGCTGGCTGATGCCTCTGACTCGATACCTGCCCGGCTTCGGATTTTTCATGGGGCCGGGACGGTATACGATTGTGACGGCCCTTGGCGGCGGCCTTCTGGCGGGAATGATGCTCGACCGCATGTTCCGACGATCCTCTGTTATCAAGATTGCTGCGGTCACAACTCTGATCTGCGCATTGACGCTGCCGGAACTGCAGTGGTCCTCACAGACAGTTCAGGATGCCGTTGTCGTATCGCAGGCGCCAATCGCCCATATGGACGACAGCTGGGTGCGGGCGACTCTGGCTGCGGACACAGAATCTCCCAAACGGCTGTTGGCACCTGGGCCAAATGTCGGCAATCTGTTTGGCGTTAGCTGTATTCCACAGTATCTGGGAATCGGACCGGCCGTGTACTACGGCGATGAACTGCGTCCGTCCATGGGGGCCGAAAACTCAGACGAAGTTTTTCCCAGCGCGGACACCGTGGCTCAACTTGAGTCGCTGGGCGTGTCCCACATTCTGACGCTGGACCCGATAAATCGACTGTCTGATGAGCTTGAGCAGCAGGGTGGCTTTCCCGATGCGTTTCTTAATGCTGTTTGGGCGCGGGGGATGAAATCATGTTTTCTCTACCAATTACGATCAGAACCGAAGCGAGTTGCGGCAGATCCACAGGCTGCGATGACATCATTCCGCGTGCTGAGCGTTGCAGCTAACGCTGTCGACATCGAAGTTGATTTAGCGGCGGAGGCCAGCGTCATTCTGCGAGAACTCATGTATCCTGGCTGGACCGTCACCATTGATGGTGCAGCAGCCCAGACCGACGCGAGCGATGGTATCATGCGTTCCGTCTTTGTGCCCGCAGGCACTCACACCATCCGGTGGACGTTTAGGCCAACCAGCTTTTACGTTGGTGTGGCGATCAGTTTTGTTACATTGTTGTGCCTCCTCATTGTCGTCGCATCAGAAGTCCGGTGTTCAGACTCGACGAATTCACCTTTGTCCGGAAAACAGAACGTGACAGCATGAAAGCAGCATTCATTGAGGCCACCGGACCGGCCAGCAACATTCGTATCGGATCGGTCGACGTACCCACCGTTCAGCCGCAGCAGGTGCTGGTTCGCACCGCCGCAGTGGCCGTGAATCCCATTGATACCTATATCCGCAGCGGCAACGTGAAGCTGGAACTGCCATCCCCTTATATTGTCGGCTGCGACATTGCCGGGACTGTCGAGGCGGTCGGTGCCGACGTTTCAGGCGTCTCTGTTGGCGAACGGGTCTGGGGCAGTAATCAGGGGTTGTTCGGGCGACAGGGGACGTTCGCTGAATATGCCGCAATTGACCAGTGCTGGTTGTATCCAACTCCGGAAAAAATTTGCGACGAAGACGTCGTTGCCGGGGCGCTAACCGGAATCACGTCGCATCTTGGACTGCACTTACACGGAGGACTGCAAAGCGGCGAAGTTGTTTTCGTCAACGGCGGGACCGGTGGCGTTGGTTCTGCCGTTGTCCAGCTGGCAAAAGCCGCCGGAGCAACCGTGGTGACGACGGTTGGTAGTGAACAGAAGCGCCAGATGGCACTGGAACTCGGGGCAGATTACGTCATCAATTACCGTGAAGAAGACGCTGCGGCCGCAATTTCGAAATTCGTTGAAGAGGGCCAGCCGATCAACCTGTGGATTGAGACTCTGCGAACACCAAACCCGGACGTCACGATCCCGCTGCTGGCGAAACGGGGCCGTTACCTGCTGATGGCGGGCCGGGATGCGCGGCCGGAGTTCCCCGTCGGTCCGTTTTACGTGAACGACCTGCGAGCCATTGGTTTCGCCATGTTCAACGCCTCCGCCGATGAGCAGCGTGCGGCTGCAAAAGACCTGAATTCGTTAATGGCAGACGGAAAACTCAGACCGCTCATTGGCAAACGCTTTTCCCTGGACGACGCGGCCGCCGCTCACCAGCTGCAGGAAGAAAACACGCTGAGCGGCGCAGGAACATTGACCGGTAAGATCGTCCTGACTCCGTAGCAGGTTCATTTGTGGAATTTGGCGCAGGAGTTCGGTCACTGAATTGAAGTTTCGAGACCTGCCAAATAGAGTCGTGAAAACTCTCTTGCAAGCAATGGTTGTTTGCCGAATCGGCGTCATAAACCGGTTTCGAGGTTCAAGCCCCGACAGACGTCAGAACAGACACGAAACGTAAGAATCAACACGCGCAGCGGGGATAGCCAGACGCAGCGCGGGCGGCCGTGGGATGCGGCCGTGATCCCTGGTGAACTGCCGATCGATCGCCGCAAGATATGACGGAAATACTGCAACAACCCGAATTCACCGCTCCCTGGGACGAGCGGCATTTGCTGGGTTTGGAACATCTGACTGCCGAACAGATTACTCGGATTCTGGATCTTGCTGACAGATTCCAATCCGTTGCCGATGGTGCTTCTCAAAAGCTCAGTGTCCTGAACGGTACGGTGGTCGCCAACCTGTTTTTTGAGAACTCGACGCGAACCAAGACCAGCTTCAATATCGCTGCGCGTCGGTTGGGAGCCGATACGGTCGATTTTTCCGCCAGCGACAGCAGTCTTTCGAAGGGCGAAACCTTCGTCGACACAGCTCTGACGATCGAAGCGATGGGCGTCGACCTTGTCGTGTGTCGTCATCGCACACCAGGGGCACCGCATTTGCTGGCTCGGCACCTGCGTGCGGGAGTTTTGAACGCCGGTGACGGGACTCACGAGCATCCGACTCAGGCACTATTGGATATGCTGACCATTCGGCAGAAGCTGGGGCGCATTAAAGGTTTGACCGTTGCTCTGGTTGGTGACATCCGGCACAGCCGAGTGGCGCGATCGAACATTCACGGGCTGACCAGGCTGGGAGCGAAGGTCATTGTGTGCGGTCCGGCGACGCTGATTCCGCGAACGATTACTCAAATGGGCGTCGAGATTGCTTACAACCTGGACGAAATTCTGCCGCGAGTTGACTGCGTGAATCTACTGCGAGTTCAGTTTGAACGGCAGCGGGGTGCATTCTTTCCATCGATCCCGGAATACGCTCATCTGTTTGGTATGAACGGCGAACGCATTCGGCGTGCGAAGGACGGTTTGCTGGTTCTGGCCCCCGGACCAATCAATCGTGGCGTGGAATTGACACCGGAAGTTGCCGACGGTCCGCATTCCGTGATCCTTGATCAGGTTTCAAACGGACTGCTGATTCGCATGGCCTGCCTGTATCTGCTGGCAAAGAAAGCGGGCAAGTCATGCGAACGCTGATCAGGAACGGAACAATCATCGACCCGGGGAACAGCATCGATTCACCGGGATCGATCCTGATTGAGAACGGCAACATTGCGGGTGTGTACGTTTCTGATCCTCCGCCAGATGCGGACCGGATTATTGATGCGACGGGATTGCTGGTGTGTCCCGGTTTTATCGATCCGCACGTGGCCGTCCGTGAACCAGGTTTCGAAGAAGACGAGACCATTGCCAGTGTCACGGCGGCGGCTCTGGCCGGCGGCTTCACGAGTATCGCGGCTCTGCCTGATACGAATCCGGTGGTCGACAATCGTGGGTCTGCAGAGTTTGTGAAGCGGCAGGCAGAAAGAGCGGCCAACTGCCGCGTGTTTCCGCTCGGTGCCGTCACGAAAGGCCATAAAGGCGAAGAATTGGCAGAGATCGGCTTGCTGGTGGAAGCTGATGCCGTTGCGTTTACGGACGCCAAGACGCCGATCGCTAACGCTGAAGTAATGCGACGTGCGTTGGAGTACACGGGCATGTTTGACCGGCCGGTGCTGCACCATTCGATGGTGCCGGAGCTTTCCGAAGCCGGGGTCATGCACGAAGGCTTCGAATCCACACGTTTGGGGCTTGTTGGCATTCCGGCGGCCGCCAGTGACATCATGACCGGTCGCGACATCGCGCTGGCGGAGCTGACCGGAGGCTGCGTGCACATCATGTGTATCAGCACACGAGAGGCCGTCGAACGTGTCCGCCTGGCCCGATCACGTGGTGTCAATGTCTCTGCCGATGTGACGCCCCATCACCTGTTGTTCACAGACGAAGTGATGCAATCGTTCGATACGCTGTACAAATGCAATCCGCCACTACGGTCTCAGGATCACGTCGACGCGCTCATTGGCGGGTTGCGCGATGGCACGATTTCGATCATTAGTGCGGATCACCAGCCGTTGGCCATCGAAAAGAAGGATGTCGAACTCGACATGGCACCGTTTGGGATCTGTGGTCTGGAGACCTTGCTGACGACATGCGTCGAAACTTTGATTACGCCGGGACATCTGACGTGGTCGCAGTTGGTGTCGTGCCTGACGGTAGGCCCCGCGCGATTGTTGAAGCTGCCGCACGGCTCGTTAGCGCCGAATTCCGTCGCTGACGTCACGTTTATCGATCCCACTGAGCAATGGACGGTGGATGCAGCGTCGTTTCGGTCGCTGAGCCGCAACACGCCCATCGACGGTCGGCCGGCTGTCGGCCGAGTCGTCGCTACCATGGTCGGCGGTAATATTCGTTTCTCGACGCGAGACCTGAGTTCTTCGTAATCCGAGGAGGAGAAGACGAGTACGAGACACGAGGACGATATTCGTGTTCTTTCATTCGTCCTCGTACTTCCTGCTCGTCTTCCCGTTCTCGATTTTTCCTTCTCACGTTCTACGCCCGAATCCGAGGAGGAGAAGTTACGTAGGCCGCGAGCGGCGCGTTCCAGCCTGAGAAAACGGTATGCCCCGGAGCCAGAAGGGTGCACGAAAATAAGTAAACGGCGTCTAAGACGCTTTGGTTCCGGTATCCGGCGGCTCCGTATCGACGTCCGTCCATTTCATGTTCGAATCCATTGGTTCGATCCGCAGGACGACCTTGCCATTCTGGAAGACCCGGACGGTCCCCGTTGATTCTGAGACAGCAATGGCAATGGCGTCTGTGGCTTTCGAGATTTCCGCAGCCGCCCAGTGTCGCGACCCGAGGCCTTTCGAGACAAACACATCCGCCGATGCTCGCAGGTGGCGTCCCGCAGCCTGAACAACGCCGTCGGCAGAAACAATGAAGGCCCCGTCAATCTGGGAAAGTTCCTTTATGCTCTCACGAACGCGCGGACTTCGAATCAGGCATTCTGCTTTCGCATAGCCACGAAACGGATCGTGAACCTGTTCCTGTGACAGTGACATGACCTTGCGATGCTGTCCAACGACAAACAGCGTCCCGACCGATTTGCCTTCGCGGCCTTCGCGGCCGATTTCGCAGGCCAGATCCACGACAATTCGCAGAGTCTCCAGTGGAACCTGCGTTTCCAGTCGCTGCAGATCACGAGAGGTGAGCTTCGCCAATTGCTCCGCCAGCTGAATGACACTAATGGTGTCACACGAATCCTTTTCGTAGGCCGAATAGAGAGCGACGACCACGTCTCCGGACTGCAGTAATTCGTCAGCAATCGCTTCCAGAAGAACCTGAGACACCTGAGTGCTTCGTGTCTGTGGCTCGTGTTCGATCACTACGAGATCGATTTCGTCTTCTCGAACGGCCGCCTGAACATCGGCATCGTCTGATGCGACCAACAGGGGCGTTCCTCGCAGCAGCTTTTTCACGGCGGCGAAGTCGAATACTCGGTCAGAAAGAAGGACAACGGCACTGGCAGATTCCAGATCAGCAAGGCGTTTTGCTGACTTCAGGACGTTCTGAAAGTGCTGGCTGATCTTTTTCCGCTTCATCCAACGAGTGTAGGCGATGCCCACGGCGGGTCAACGGATGAAACGGGGCCGTTCTTTGACTTTCTGACAACGAAGCTCACCGTGGCCATTCGATCGCTGTTGTGTGAGTGGCTTGAGCGATTACGGACCATACCTGATGGTGATGTTTGATCGAGCGGTCTCAATCGAGATTGTCGCGGAGGCCGCGTCGTGCAGAAAGCGGACGGGTTCATCGCGTTCGCTGGCAAAACTGAAGAACTCCTTCTCGGCGAGAGTTTCACCTGTCTGCCCATCGATGACAGTCACGATCAGTGAACGTCCGCTCCGAGTACGGCGTGACTGTTCGTTGTTCTGCAACCCACCGATCTGACGTTGCCAAAGCGGGTATTGCGGATTCTTCCATGACCACGTGACCAGCAAATCTGTTGGGTCTCCGTGTATTTCAGCCAGCACCGACGGCACGGCAGGATGGCTCCACATCATCTCGCCGGACTTCTGGTTAATACAGACAAGCGTGCCCGATTCGAGACGTGTTTCGCCCAAACGAGACGAGTTGGATAATCGACTGCCGGGACGGCCCCAGTCCTTTATCAGAACGAACAGACGGTTGCGCCGTTCGAATGCTTTCAGCCCTGTGACGCGTTGAATTTCAAAATGATCCTCCAGCGAACAGCGAATGTCTGTGTGTCCGGTCTGCAGATCGATAACCACGGCGTCCAGATTATCCGAAATTGTCACAGCTCGTCCACGTGATAACATCTGAGCCATTCCAGGTGGGCGTATGACCACCGGGGCGGTCGATTCCATCAAATCACGGCCAGTCAGCAGGTCAATGAGCGCCAGCTGCTGTTCTTTGTGAAACAGCACCATGCGTCCGGATACGAGTGGAGTCTGTCCAGCGGGAATATCGAGGCGGACTGCATTAAGACGTTCTCCATCCTGTGTGCGAAACACCTGGCAGCTTTTCATGTTTTCCCCGAGGACACCGATTACCCGTTCGTCACCGACAAGTCGTCCTGCCCCGCCAAAAACAGCTCTGTGGGCGACACCCGTAGGAATTGCCCGTTTCCAGAGAAGTCTGCCTGTGAAGGGGTGCAGACACATTAGCTGGTTGCCCGTCGCGACAATCATGAAGCCGGGACCGATGGGGCCGATTTCAAACGCTGACCGGTCGGTCACGTCGCGTTCAAGTCGTTTCCACCACAACATCGACGGTCCATCGGCGGCCAACAACGACAACACGCCGACATGTCGAGCGTCGCTGAGCGGAATGACGCCAGGCGCCTGCAACTCAGTTGCAGGCACGACGATTGCAGCGGTCCCAGGCAGGCGAACGTTAGCTGAGATCGCGCCGATGTCCATATTGACCGAGACGACACCCTGAGACGTTCTGAAAAGACGATCGGGAAACCAATCCGGCGTTGCCACCTTTCCTTTTTCCATCGACAACAGACTTACCAGACGACTGCCCGAACTAAGCGACAGCGACTCTTCTATCGTAATCTCCGTTAGGTGGCGTGCTGTACTGTCACGACGGGACTTCAGTTCGTGTGCGGTGGTGTCACCAGTCGGCGTCAGAACAGGGCGAACTGAAGGCAGCCTGTTCTCAAGCAGTTGGCGATCGGTGGCCGTTGCAGATTTGGCGGCCGCCAGTAGAAACAGATGTGCGGCCGTCGGATAGTGACTGTCAATAAGACGATTGGCAAATGCGATCTGATGGGCGACGTCTCCGAGATGTTGCGGAAACAGAATCGCGTGTTCAATCGAGGAAAACGACAATCGTGGTTCGTCATCAGGCGAAAACGGAGCGACCGCCGGTGCGCTATCGGCAGAAAGCCCCGTCCACGCGGCAACGTCCGCCCTGACCTGCCAGTCGGGTAGCAGCGAGAGCAGCGGCTGTCGAGATGATTCTTCGTTCAGCGAAGGCTTATGAACAGACCCCAGCAGGAAACGACGAATCTGTTGCTCTTCAGACAGAGAAAGTCCGTCGAGGATCCTGGCGGCAGCGGGAACGGAATCGCTGTCTGTGGAAAGCTGAAAACGGTTTTCGGCGAGCACCAGCAACAGCGATTCCGCCAGCAACTCAGAGGCTTCCGCTCCGACCGCGTTGTCACTGAGCAGACGCTGCAGATTTGCGACGCCTGCTTTAAGGTCAGCAGAAAGCAATTGGGTTTGGGCCGTCACCAGTCGCTCGTGACCGGTCGGCGAGTTGCACCGTGTTGCTCGATTTCGGACCGACTGTACAGTCGGAAGAACGATTATGGACAACGGTGTGGTGGCGCAGACGATGTCGTCGTCGGCCACCAGAGTACCCACCGCAGTTCCGGACAGCCCGGCAAACACGGCCTGCGAGACACTGTTCGACATACCAGTCTGCACGTCGATCTGCGTGACTGTTGCGTTTCGCAGTGGAATCAGGCAGTGTGCGGCGTTGCACGTGCCGCGGCCCGTTTGTTCCTGAATGGGCGTGCTCCATAATTGTCTGCCATCGCTCATACTGAGTGCTCGAGCATGGCGGTCTCCAACCATAACAACCCGATCTGGCAGTACTGCAACTGCATACCGATCGCGGCTGCCTTCCACGCGGCCAGACCCGGTGACGTCACGACTTACCTGCCACAGGATGCTGCCGGATTCGGTGTCGATGCAGTGGACCATTGTGCTGCGGTCAGACGCCCAGATCATCTTGCGGTCACGAAACAATGGCTGGAACCCGGACGTTGTTTGTGACGACGTACGTGACAGATAACGTGTTCCGACGGAATACGGAGAGTTGTCTGCATCCCGAACACTGGTGGCCCACTTAAGCTGTCCGTCGATGACTCGCGTCCCGATCACTATCCCGCTATTGACTGCGCAAATCAGAGTGTCGCCCTGAATGCCGCATAGTGAGACGCCGTTCGACTCGTCATTCGCTGTGAGAAAACGGCTGCGGCGCGTCGGTATCGGCACGTTTTCATATGTTAATGGTCTGTTCCAGATCGTCCGCCCTGTCGCCTGCGTCAGGCAAGTCAGCCAGATGATTTCGTCGTCGCTGGACAGGACGAACAGCATGCGGTCGTAGACAAGCGGAGTCCCCAGAAATCGTCGCCCCTGGAAATCGGACTTCAGATCGA
>JBDONA010000933.1:0-5151 GCA_039831575.1 Fuerstiella sp.
TCATCGAAACGGCGCGCTGTACGCCTGTCTGACGCTCGGGCATTTTGGCAGCAAGCTGCACCGCAGCAACGATGGCGACCAGCCGGACTGTCTGTGGGCGGGCACCATTCCGGGAGGTCTGTTTCGGTCCAGCGATGGCGGCAAAACGTGGGCGTTCAATGAACCGTTGTGGCAGCGTGAGGAACGTGTGGATTGGTTTGGCGGGGGAAAAGATGACCCGGGGATTCACTCAGTCTGTGTTGATCCTCGAGACTCCCGGCACGTTACACTTGGGGTCTCCTGCGGCGGAGTCTGGGAAACAGATGATGCCGGAGATTCCTGGGCGCTGATCGGCGAAGGAATGCGGGCCGACTTCATGCCGCCCGACGCGCAGTTTAAGAAAAGCATTCAGGACGCCCATCGGCTGGCTCAGGAGAACTGTTACGACATTGTCTTTCGTCACGGTCTGGACACGGATGACACGGGACGCCAATTGGCGATGGGATCGTCTACCGGCGGTCTTTGGATCAGCGAAAACGACGGTGACGACTGGTGCACGGTCAGTAACATGCTGCCGCAGATCTACGTGGTCCGTTTCAGCCGACGATCGTGAGGCTTTGTCGGTTTCGATACAAGCACGATGGGCAAGCAAGTGAGCTTCTGAAACGCACGGGACCCACTCGCTCGCGCTTCGAGCTTGTATTGCGGTCGGGCGCGAGGCGTGAAAAAGGGGGTCGGGAATCAATAGCCGGAACGGCTCTTCGGGTGCTTCGCACTATTGATTCACGACCCCCTTTTTCCAGTTTGAGAATGTCAGTTTCTGGTGATGGTCTCGTGAAGATTGATCACCGTTGCGGCGACGGTTTGCCATGCGGCCAATTCGGATTCGGTGATGCCCGCAGGCAGGTCTGTTGCATTCTTCGCTTGCGTGCCGCTGGCTTTATTGATGCTGATTTGTGTTTCCAGCAGGTCGCGAAGAGTATTTCGTTCATCGATGGACGGTGTGCGAGCCGTACACAACTGAAAGGCGTAGTCGATTTTCCGGTCAACGTCGACAGCTGACCGTTCGGTTAGAACTCGACGCGCCAAAGCTTCCGCTGCTTCAACATAGACTGGATCGTTCAGTAGCGTCAGTGCCTGTAACGGAGTGTTGCTGCGTGACCGCCTGACGGTACACGCAAGTCGGGCTGAGGCGTCGAAATTGATAAAGCTGGGATACGGAGCTCCGCGTTTAAGGACGACATACAGCCCACGACGATATTTTTCGGTGCCCGGGCTGGGTTCGTAACTGTACGATGTGCCACCCACTTTTGACCAGATTCCATCCGGTTGATATGGCCGAATGGACGGGCCGAATTGCTGTAAGCTGATCAGGCCGGATGCGGTCAGGATGTTGTCACGAATCATTTCCGCGTCCATCCGAAATCGCGGTCCGCGAGCCAGCAAACGGTTCTGGTCGTCGTGTTCCCGCAGATCCGGGCTCACGATGGACGCCTGTCTGTAGGTGGCAGAAAGGAGAATGGTTCGCAGAAGTTGCTTCATGGACCAATTGTTGTCCATGAATTCCACGGCCAGCCAGTCCAGTAGTTCCGGGTGGGAGGGAGCGTCACCCTTGAGACCAAAGTCTTCCACGGTCGCCACGATTCCCTGCCCGAAGATCTCGGTCCACCAGCGATTCACGGTCACTCGTGCAACCAGCGGATTCCGGCGATCCACCAGCCATCTCGCCAGCGTCAGCCGGTTGGGTGGACCATCAAGGGCGGCGTGCAGAATTTGCGGTGTGCCTGCGTGAACCGTCTCTCCGTGGCTGCGATAATCGCCTCGTTCAAAAATATAGGACATGCGTGGCTGGTCCAGTTCGATCATCACCAGTGTTGTGTCGGCGACTACGGATTTGAGTTTCCTGTTCACACTGCTGATTTCTTCATCAATCCGTTTTGTGGCAGCGTCGCTCTTCGTTCGGTAGTCGAGAAGTTTTCGTTTCTGTTGTTTGGTCCACTTGTTCGGCGTCGTCTTGAGCGCCGCAGCGACATCCGCCGGAACGGAATCGGCATCAACATTTCCCGTGACTGCGGACAATCGAAAACAGCCGATGGACCGAGCCCCGCCGTAGTCATGTGCCAGCGTAAAGGTGATGGTTGTGGATTCGGCAAGGGCCAGCGGTTCCGTCAACGTGAACCGGGCCCAGTGTGGCTTTCCGAATTGCGCGGCAATCGCCCAGCCCGTTTTTGCTTTGTCGCTGAGGACTCCGCCAACATCCCAGTTCTTCTGAGAAAAGTCGGCGACTGCTGACTTGAACTCAACCGACCGCAAAGCGTTCCCTCCCTGCCCCGGCACTGTCGCGGAAAATCGATTCAATACGAAGTTGTTCCGCCTGGCATCGCCACGACCGGGGCCGGTCCCCGGCAATGAATCGTGGGTCAGCACGTCCAGACGAATCGCAGAGATTTTCGGCAGCGTTGTCTTGACCGTCACTGTGTACGTATCCCTGTCCGGCGGGTCATTGCCGACCAGCAGAACGGAACCGTCTTCGAGAATCTGATGTGAGTCGGTCGTGCCAAGTGACTGAAAGTCGACAACCGGCAACACGTGAGTCTGTGGCAGGTCACTCACGGTTTCGGCAAGCTCCTGGCTCCATGCCGGAAGTGTCTGGTTTAACGCCGTCTTCCGTTGGTCACGTTTGGTTTGCAATGCCTTGAGTTCAGCCTGCAGTGACTTCCTCTGTGCATCCTTTGCGGGATCTGTCAGCGACATTTTCGGACCGCGAAAGGCGATCGAACTGGGTTTTTTCGGGTCAGCTCGATCGGCCTCGGACTCGGTGTTGTTGAAGTACGCCAGAATTCGGTAGTAGTCCCTTGCGGAAAACGGATCGAACTTGTGGTCGTGACATTGAGCACACTCCAGCGTCGTCCCCAGCCACACGGCGCCGGTTGTATTGACGCGGTCAATCACCTGTTCAAGTCGCGTCTCTTCGGGCAGTGAGCCAGCTTCGACATTTGTAGGTGTGCAGCGATGAAATCCGGTCGCGATTTTCTGTGCTTCCGTCGCATTCGGCAGCAGGTCACCCGCGATCTGTTCGATGGTAAATCGATCGAAGGGCATGTCGTCGTTGAGCGCTGTTATGACCCAGTCGCGGTATGCCCAGATCTCACGAAGATTATCGCGCTGGAATCCGTGAGAATCGGCGTAGCGGGCCAGATCCAGCCATGGACGAGCCCAGCGTTCGCCAAACTGAGGTCGTTGCAGAAGCTCGTCGATAAGTTTTTCATAGGCTTCGTCGGACGGGGCGGTCACGAACGCATGGACTTCGTCTGGTGATGGTGGCAAGCCAATGATGTCAAAGTACGCTCGGCGAATCAGCGTTTCCGGCAATGCCTGAGGCGATGGATGCATGTCTTCACGTTGCAGCCTGGCCAACACGAAACTGTCGATCGCATTCCTGGACCAATCATCGCCTTTCGATGGCGGCACGTTGGGCCGTTGTGGTGCAACATAGGCCCAGTGTTTCCCGGCACTGAAGTCTGTCGGCCATTCGGCGCCGGATTCAATCCAGCGTCGCAGATTTCGGATTTCCGAGCGGCTGAGTGGTTCACCGATGGCAGGCATGATTTCTTCATGGCCGCTCGGCAGAGAGACTCGACGAAATAGTTCACTGTCTTCCAGGCTGCCCGGCACCACAGTGCCTGATGACATAAACTGCTCGCGGTTGTCGAGTCTCAGTTCACCTTCCTGCTTCTTGTCATCATGACATTCAAAGCACGTCTTACGGAGAACGCGATAGATATCGCGTTCAAAGCTAACCCGATTCTCTGCGGAGAGGGACGCGAGGAATGCTGAAACAGTCAGCATTGCAGTTGCCACTTTTATAATCATGCCAGCCTTCATTGTTCTCACCGATTGTGCCGCCCGGTACACTTCATCATCAGACGGTCATGCTACTGCGTATTCCGCTGACTCGTGGCCACGGCGAACGTCTTCTTACGTGTGGGAGCCGCTTTTCCACCAGCCACACGACCACATCTTTTCGAAAACTGCTTTTAGTTTACAAGGACTCAGACGGGAATGAAGATCGAACACACCGCTTTCAACGTAGAAGAACCGGTTCTGATGGCCAGATGGTACGTCGAGCACCTGGGGCTAACCGTCAAGCGACGCACCACGGACGCTCCATACGCCCATTTTCTGGCCGACGACAGCGGGACTGTCATGATTGAGATTTACGGAAATCGCGACGCTCCTTTGCCCGATTACCGGAATATGAATCCCGCGGAACTGCACCTTGCGTTCCTTTCCAACGACGTTGCTGCGGATGCTCTGCGACTTCGTAACGCGGGAGCGACCGTTGTGGCAGACGTCCACGAATTCAACGATGATACGTTCGCGATGTTACGCGACCCCTGGGGCCTGCCGGTGCAGCTTGTGCAGCGGGCGACGTCCATGATCTAACAGTTTGTTACGCTGACTTGTGGCCGCGGAAGTCGCGTTTCAGCGTGAAGAACCGGCCGGCCCTCTCCTCGCTTAGGCTCGACTCTCCCGGTAGGGAGAGTAAAAGGTGCAATTGCGCAAGTCGCCCATGTCGAGGCCTACGCCGCACTACCACTCCACGTCCGTTCGTGTGTGGATGCGGCTGGCGACGTCGGCGACGTGTGGGTTGTTGTGAGTCAGTCGGGCCATGACAGTGTCAACGGACACGCGCGAAATTTCGCAGACAACAGAGATCGACTCGATCGTTACGGGCCGCACCACGACACACTCGGCGAACGATTGTTCCAGCTTTTTCTTCCATTCGCTCGGCTCAATCCATTCCGGGACCACGCTGAGCACTCGCCGTTCTCCTCCGAATCCGCGAGTCAACGGCCACGCTCCTTCCGGGAATCGCGACGTTGATTGCCCCGCGTCGTGCTGTGGACCATCAAGTTTGTCCGACGCGTTCAACAGAAAATGAGTCGCCTCGCGCGCGATACGCGTGGAAAATTCTTCCACGATGATGTCTCCCGATGCCAGTGACGACACCAGGGGTTGATCGTTCGATCGAAGATGGCGGTCGAAAGCGTCGATGACGGGCTGTGGCACGGCGCTGGACAGGACCACAGTCGTTGATACTTCTGACGCGACGAACTCCAGATTCAGTTGAACCCTGTCCTGGCTCGACAGAAATTCCTGCAGGCACGC
>JBDONA010000517.1:0-22566 GCA_039831575.1 Fuerstiella sp.
GGCCGGTCCGGTCGCAATGAAGGGGCAGCGGAAGCGTGGAGCCTGCCGGGGAATGTTCCACCTTTTCCACTTGTCCCGGTGGGATTATTGGTGAGAATAGTCGTACCTCTGTGTTGGAAAAAACGCATTCCAGCATTCGGTCGCCCTGAGCGGTACAGCTTCTACAGGTTGCTGCGAAGGGAAACTTTATTCTTTAGAAAGGAGGTGTCTGGTGAATGACAACTGTAGTCCTATTCGAGGTGGTGCCGCCTATTGACGGCCGGCGGGCTGTCCAGCTGGCAGCCACCGTCTCAAATTGGATCGCCAGATCTGTTTGAGAAACAATCGACGGCCCTGGGTGACGTGCCACGTTGTTCAGGGTCGTTTTCCTTGCGCACCAGCGGCAACCGACCGCCCATGACATCTATTTCTTCGCCGGATACATGGGCTGGCCGTCGGTCGCCGCATACGCCCGCGCCTGATCGCCGTCGCAGTTTCGAAACGGATATCGTGGCTGCGGATTCATAACGTCCACGATCAATCTTCGGCCATCGTCCAGATGCAGCTCGTTCCAGGCGTGCGCTATTTGCTGACCGGTCCCAACGTCAAGGTTTCCTCGCACCAGAGCGACGTCCAGTCCGGCTTCGTCCGCCATCAGCTTAAACAGAAGCGACCTGTGCCGACAGACGCTGCCATCAAACACGACAGTGGCATCACCGATCAGCATTCCGAGCGATTCGTATTCTCCGTCCATCAGCATACTCCCCGGTAGACTGAAACGACGTCCATCCGATGGTGTCATGAGCTTGTCGACGTAGCGAGCGATCCTCTGAGCTCGTGGTAAAGGTGGCATTTTCTTGACTTCGTGCGCACCGGCAAATGCCAGATGCAGCCGCAGTTCCGGGTCGCGAGTACGGTCCACGACGATGATTTCCCGATGAGAATTCAGCTGCTTGCGTACCCCGAATGTTGTGCTGCGGCCACCGTCTGCAAAACCGTCCGGCAAAGAGATGCCGGGTGGCACGTAGTGCTGCTGCAGGTACATGGCCGAAACATTCTGCGCCGTGGCAGACAGAATCACCGGGCGAGGCGTGTTGTCCTGACTGTAGATTCGTATGGCCATGTCAAAACGAATGTCGCTGCTTTCCGGATACGCCTGATGAACCTCCACGGCAAGGATGTTTCTCCCCTGTCGGAGTTTCGCTGCTGTCACTGCGAAGCGGTGGTACTGCAATTCGTCGGACCCGGCAACTGTGCGGCTGGCCAGCGTTCGGTTCGTGACCGCCCCCACAACCATGTTGTGCCGCAGCAGTTCTTCGCCATTCAGGTAAACCACAGCACCGTCGTCGACACACAACATCAGCATGGCTGAAGTGGCGGCCGCGTGAGGCAGTGTGAATCGATGCCGAAAATACGTCGTAATGTGTTTGCTTTGGGGGTCTCCGAATTCGACAAGTGTTCGGAAGCTTCCGCCGCCGTATCCCAGTGGCGCGACTCCTGCACGCCACTTTGAATCATCAAAGTCCGGCGACCGCCATCCGTCGGCCGCAATCGTTCCGTCATCAAGGTACTTCCAGACGCTGCGATTGGCTCCGCCAACAATGTGATCGAAGGCAGACACCCGGCCATTGCTGGCCGCGATCATGCTGAGAATCAGCAGACTGACACGCAGGTCAGCGTGCCAAAGCCCGAATTGTCTTGATGTCCTCATGTGGCAGTCCGATCATAAACGTTCTTCCGAAGACCTGTCCCCCAACGACGTCAGCATATCACGATTCACAGCTCTACAGCGTTTCACGCTGACTTGTGACCGAGAAGAGCGTTTTTCAATAGCAGTTTCGTGGCTGCCACGAGCCAGTATCGTCCACGCCCATTAGTAAACAGCTGCAATGCTTTGGCACATCATGATTTTAGGGTAGCGGATCTCGCCAGGAGTTTCGCCGCCGCAGTTCATCGAAAGTCCTGGCGACTTCCGCTGCGTAACGAATCCCAATTTCAGATGTATACAAAGCATCAGTCGTCGCGCTGTGTTTCCACCATTTTCAGCAGCGCTTCCCAGCCGTTCAACTGCTGTTGCGAGAGTGACACTGGTTTTCCCACGCTGGCGTGATGACGCACGGCTCTGAGCCACCGACGAGTTTTTCGGGGCAATGCCGTCTTTTCGTTGACAACCAGTCCCAGGACCTGCTGGCGTTGATTCTGACGAAGGAATTTCAACTTCGCCCCACCGTGCATTGTATAGCCGTAGCTTTTCAGAATCCTGCGAACAACCTGAGTCAGCCCGCGCACGACTCGGCCCCGTCGAATATCAAACGACATCGTGATGTCGTCCGCATATCGCGAGTAGGCACCGTTGTGTCGGCGGGCCAGACGCAGTAGTGCTTCGTCCAGAGGCGCATTGACCAGATTGCTGATCTTCGGACTGGTCGGGGCGCCCTGCGGAAGGTGGCCGTTGTATGTCGTCAGCCTCAGCAGCACTTCGGCACTTGCGGCGTCCCAGCCAATACCTTGAAAGTATGCGAGAATCCGGGCGGATGTTGTTGATTCAAAAAAACGACGAATGTCCATTTTGACAACAACCAAACGGCCTTCGTGCGGCGTCGCTGCATCAACAATGGACGTCCCCTGCTCGAAGCCGCACGCGAATGGATGAACATTCAACGACGTCAGCAGTCGTCGTAGAATCGTCCGCTGGAGTTTCTTTGTTTCTTCGTTGGGAATTTCCAATCGACGCACCCCGCCACGTGGTTTGGGAATCTCTGCGGTTCGATAACCGGTTTCAAAACGCTCAAGCACAGCGGCGGATACCCCCAGACGCCGGGCGAGTTCACTGAGATCGTATTGATGGGGCGGCGACGTATTCGAGCGTTCCGACGTAAGCGGACGTGGCGTGTCGTGATCACGTACAGGTGAGGCACCGCGCCGTGCGGCGGCCACCAGACCGATCAAAACAGCAGCGGCCACGGCAACCGCCAAACCGATGAGAACAGGGGCCGAAAACATGTGATGTCAGAGTTTCGCAGTTGGGGCAGCGCCTGCCTTCTGGTTTCAGGAAGCAGGTCATCAATAGCGCACAATCCGAATCAGAACAGCAGCTCACTTTTCGTCGATGCGCGGCGACACGACGAAAAAAGGCGAGGCCGAGGCCTCGCCAGTCCTGCCCAACGATCGAAGATCGTTGCCGAAAGGTTTTCGGACACACTTGGTGTCCCGGCTGACGAAACATCAGCCCGTGCAAAAGCACCGCCAAGACTGGTGGTAGCTTCCCACAGATGCTCCGCCCAAGTCAATGGCATCACAGAGCGACGGGACACAGAATGGAACGGCGGCAGCCGTCGACCAGCGGTGGCCGGTTGACTACCGTGGTGCGCTATTCTGTAAGTGACCGGCGTTCGCGGACTTTGTCGTTGCCGCAGGATGATCGTGCTCGAAGATCAGAGATTGCGTGACACCGGCCAGGCGGATGGTCACCAGATTCGTTTGATCAGGCTGGATGTCACACAGTACCGTGTCACGGACTCTGACAGTGCGATCACCGAACCGTCCGGTCGTTTCGAAGCTGCTTTTCAACGCATCATTGCGGACAAACAGCTCGCTCCACTTCCCCACCGTCTGCGGTTTTTCCGTTCGTGCAGCCCGTTGTCCATTGATTGAAGCTGTGCTTCGGCTGTCTGTGACGGGTTGTGCTTCAAAGTACAACCAGACGTCATGCAGTTCCAGCTCCTTTCCAACCCAACGCAGACGACACTCCTGGTCTTCAGAAAACGTCACACTGAAGTTTTCCGTCAGGTAATCCAAAACAGCATCGTCGGGACTGCCGGTGTGCAGCCGGATTCGTTTTCCCTGTTTGGCGGAAATGGCGTCCTGCAGATCAGCGATTCGCAGCTTCATTGCGATTTCAAACCGCTGTGAAGTTTCATTCCACTCCACTTCAGCCACCGAAGTATGGGAGGAATGAGCTTCCGCAGCTGGCGCCGCCATCAATAAGACAGACAGGGCGATGACGGACAGTCGAATCGACATCACCATCACTCTTTTTCCTTTGCACCGTCATTCTTCGACTTCTTTTTATCGTCCGCCTTTTTGTCATCCGGCTTCTTGTCATCCGGCTTCTTGCCGAGACCCGCTTTTTGCATCTCGTTCTTCGTCTTGCCTTCTTTGTACAGCTTGAATCGACTCTTGTGGATCTGCGGCGGAAAGTGATTGTTGGAAGTGTCGACGTCGGCCGTTTCCAGATGAGGGTCCAGTTCCACTGAAGTGATGGGCTTCTTTGACATGATCAGGCGTGATGTCTTCAGCGAATTCCTCACCCATACCTCGGCCGGCAGACGAATCTCACGCGTGGTCCTGTCGCTATGAGTCACCTGCAGAATTACGGGCATCACCAGGCCGCCCTTGTTTTCAAGGTCGACGATATAGAAGTGCGTCTTCAGGCCCAGCAGACGACGCTGTTCCGGCTTCAGATCCTTCAGGTACTTCTGGAATTTTTTCTTTTCGTCGTCCGTGACGGCCAGATTATCGTAGCTGTTGTAGAAGTCTTTCAGCTCAGGAAACTTTTCGACACGTTTCGGCAGAGGCTTGTTTCGTTTCTGTGAGAGAGTTTCCGGCTCGTCGTCGTGTTCCTGACGTTTGATCCTGCTGTTGCTGGCTGGATCGCCGTTGTCGATTTGATAGTGGCGAACGTTACTGACAGCGATGTCGACGTGATCCGTACTGTAGAACCATCCACGCCAGAACCAGTCCAGGTCAACGCCGGACGCGTCTTCGACGGAGCGAAAAAAATCTGCTGGATAAGGCCGCTTAAACTGCCAGCGCCGTGAGTACTCTTTGAAAGCGAAATCAAACAGGTCGCGTCCAAGAACCGTTTCCCGAAGAATATTCAGAGCGGTGGCCGGCTTGGAGTAGCCGTTGGGGCCGAATTGCAGCAGCGATTCCGAGTTCGTCATGATGGGCACCTGATTGGTGCTTCTCATGTAACTGGTAATCTTAGCCGGCTCTCCCCTGCGGCTGGGATATTTGTCCTCCCATTCGACCTCGCTAAGGTATTGCAGAAACGTATTCAGTCCCTCGTCCATCCATGTCCATTGCCGTTCATCGGTGTTCACGATCATCGGAAAATAGTTGTGTCCAACTTCGTGAATGATGACTGAAATCAATGCGTACTTCGTGCGTTTGGAATACGTGCCATCGTCTTCGGGACGCGGCCCGTTGAAACAGATCATCGGGTACTCCATCCCGTAGATGGGACCGTTCACTGAGATGGCCACGGGATAGGGATAATGGAACGTGTACTTTGAATAAACTTTCAGCGTGTGAACGATGGCATGGGTTGAGTACTTGCTCCACAACGGTTCGGCTTCGTTCGGGAAGTACGACATGGCCATGACCCTGTTGCCACCGCTGTTATGTCCGACGGCATCCCAGATGAATTTTCGCGAGCTCGCAAACGCGAAGTCTCGCACGTTCTGAGCCTTGAAGATCCACGTCTTCTTGTCCTTTGCTTTGGTCTTCTGGTTTTCCAACGCTTCTTCGGGTGTCACAATGAAGACAGGTTCTGCCGCCGATCGAGCTTTCTTGAGTCGACTGCGTTGATTGCCGGAAAGCACATCCGCCGGGTTTTGCAGTTCCCCGGTTGACGCCACGACGTGGTCCGATGGAACGGTCAGACGGACGACGTAGTCACCAAACTCCAAAGCAAATTCACCGTGCCCAAGAAACTCCTTGTGCTGCCAGCCGGCCGCATCTGAGTAAGCGCACAGCCGCGGAAACCACTGGGCGATTTCGTAGATATTGTTGCCATCCTTTTCGAAGTATTCAAAACCGCCTCGTCCGCCGATGACAGTTGCATTGGGGATTCGGTACTCCCAGCGAACCTTGACGCCGGCCGTTTCACCGGACACGAGCGGCTGTGGCAGATCCACCCGCATGTTGCTGCCGACGATCTGGTGGTTCAGCTTACGGTTATTGCTGGCGTCCGTGACGGACGTAATCTTCGTGCCACCTGGGAATTTGTCCGCCTTTAGCCAGCCGTCAAGTTGCTTGAACCCGACTCGGTTGCTCAGGGACGGAGCCGTTTTATGGCGGTTTGCCGCAGAGTCAGGATGGAATCGATTGGCGTCCAGCTGCAGCCAAAGATATCGGAGCGTATCAGGTGAATTGTTAACGTACGAAATCACTTCCGTTCCGGTGATGCGCTGCGTGTCATCGTGCAGTTCGACATCAATGTCGTAATCGACCTTCTGCTGCCAGTATTCATGACCGGGCGCCCCGGATGCCGTGCGGTAGGAATTCGCCGTCGGCAGGAATTCGTCCAGTTGGCGGAATGCGTCCGGGGCCGGATTCTTTCGATTGACGACAACCTGGCTGATGCCGATGTCAGGGACCAGAAAAAGAAAGGCCAAGGGGGCTGCGTACAACGAAAGACATCGAGAAGGACTTTTCGGGAACATACGGTTGACCTCAAACGACTCCGGCAGCCTAAAAGCTGCAAATCGCCACAGGGCGCGCAGACTGCCTGCCTTCAAGATACTAGTTCTCAGCGAAAGAGCAAACGCGAGGTGTCGTGTCGGCGATGATTCAGCACAGGTGCAGCGATGGCCGACCTTCAGGTCGCCGGTTTCCTTTGGATCTGCACAAGCGGGGAAGCTTTCCTGATCCGCAAAGCGGTCAGGAAATTGCCGCAGGGGCAAAGGAAACAGCAAAGGGAATGCGCCGTTCTTGTCAGAACAGGAAAGACCGTCAGCGACCCGGACGCCAGACCTTCAGAATTTCCAGCGTTCGAACAGACTGACGTCCGGATGTTCTGAGACACCGAACGGTGCGGCATTCACACTGCCCATCTGAAGCCTTCCGTTTCTGATTTTCAAAGTCGGAAAGCCGGGCTTTGCCAATTCGTAGAGGTCCGGATGATTGCGCAACGCCTTTTGCTGTTCTGATTGTGGCAGCATACTCAGTCCGCAGAAATAGTGGTGACCGTTTCGTTCGACGTGATCGACACCAACACAGGCCGCCACCGCCAGATCCTGCAGCAGAGCTATCGGACCGACATTTGCGAGATCTTCCGCCGACAGCAGTGCCGTTCGTTGATTCTGTTGACGGTGGTATATATCGGCGGCGTTCAGAATTCCTTTCATCACGCCCTTGCAGTTTTTGTGACTTGTCCCCGCATATCCACAGGATACAGCTGTGGGAAAGCTGGCGAGTTCTGCATCGGATTCATCAATGATCATTGACGGTG
Organism: Fuerstiella sp.; assembly: GCA_039831575.1. Taxonomy (GTDB): domain Bacteria; phylum Planctomycetota; class Planctomycetia; order Planctomycetales; family Planctomycetaceae; genus Fuerstiella. The sequence goes on from JBDONA010000517.1 coordinate 7,217, forward strand.
GATTAGTCCAGCCAACGTCCAGACGCAACTGCTGGCTGAGCGCAAAGTCGCGATGAATCGGCTGTTCGACAAACAGCAGAGAGCTGGCAAAAAATGCTCGCAATACAGGATCAGCCTGATATGTATTCCAATGTTCCTGGAAGTCTGCAACGCGGTGAAAGTTCTCATTCCCGTCGAGAGTGAATCTGGCCGCGGCTCCTGCGTTGTTGCCAATGATCTGCGCAAGTTGACGCAGACGTGTGGTGTCGTGCTGAAGGTCACCGGTCATCTTGATCTTGAAGTGTGTTATTCCGTACTGACGGATGATCGCTTCCAGCGAGTGTGGCAATCCATCGTGGATTCGATCCGACGCTTTGATTTCTCCGTCCGTCAGCGGGTCAGTTAATCCAATCGTGTGTCGCACGATCAATTCGTCCGGCGGCTTTGTGGCCAGAAAGTCCGCGGGAATGACGCCGGCCAGTTGTCCCCGAAGCTGGCCCACGTCCAGTTCCAGTAGGTTGCGAACCAGTACCGTGTGGAGCGGTTGTTCGGCAGCTCTACAGAATGCATCCAACACGGCGCGTTCCAGCAGGCTGGCACCGAAACTGGACAGCAGCGGTGGGATATTTTCGTTCGTCGCCCAGCGTTGCTGTTGATCGTAATGGCAGCGCCACCAGTCGAAGAAGCTGTGGCGTGGGCCGATGTGCGTGGCGGCATCGGCGGCGTGACGAATCACACGCAGCATTTCGGGCAGGTCTTCTTCAAACGTCGTGTCGGGATTCTTGGTGAACCACTTCGGCGGCAGTCCGTCGGCACTCATGCCAATGGACTTTTTGCCGTCAATGTCGACTGTGGCGCGGACGAACAGATGCGGCAGTTCCGTCATGCTGGCGATGCCGTAACAGAAGGGAAACCGAGTCTTCATCAGCAGACGATAGAAGTCGACACTCCGGACGTTGATTCTCATGAGACCGATTCTGATACGGTTCGACCTGGTCGACAACAGACAGCGTCGTTTAAGATGGAAAACGTCAACGAACCAGCCAGCTCTGGCCGGTGCAGCAACAGATTGCGTTGTCGGACGAGCGGGTGGCCGGGGCTGGACTGAGCTCGCGAAGGAAGCCGGGTTTCACTCGTACCTCGCTCCAACCCCGGCCACACTCTCCGACATTACAACTTTTCGTTACTGCACCCGTTCTGGCGACATCGATTTGCGCGAGCATTTTGCGAATTCAGCGTCGATATTTCTTCCGAAACAAACTGTAGTGCGCGGTGTTTCCTCTGAAAACGTTTTTGGATTGTGGTGCACATTCCCCGTTGCGGGCGTCCATGTTTGCGAATCAAACCAGGTTCACTGCGTGTCTCAGAGCGGATTTCACTCTACTTGTCAGCAAAAACCAGGAGCCAACCGTCGGTTTTGAGGTTTCAATTTGACGATACTTAGCCGCCCCGAGTAGGATTCCTACGTTCCTGTCCGTTGGGAAGATGCAGTCTGTTGAGTGCAGGTCTGCGGGATTCTCGATCAGACAGTCCACTGCGAACGGATAGATTCTGAAGTCCGATCAGCGCCACCCCCATGCTCCCGCCTGAATTCACCTCGTTGATCTGAGGCACTTCCTCACCAGAGCGAATTTTATGAAATCAGAGATTCTCACCTTCCTGACGCCGGTCCGCAGTCGACTGCGGGCTCAATCAGCGGTCGCACTGCTGGGCACTGGGGCCGTCATTGGTGGAAAATTCTGCGTGTTGATGGCCCTTGCTCGAGAAGCGTTGGGTTTTTCGGTGGCGAATTCGGCTCTGGTTGTCGTTTTTCTTGCATGTGTCGCAGGCGCAGCGGTCATTGGCTTTGTGCTGAAGCGATCATGGCATGAAGCGGCCGCCGCCGTCGATCACCATTACCGGTTGAAAGACCGCACGGTGACAGCGCTGGAGTTCACGAATCAGCCCACGACGACACCGTGGCAGAAACTTCAGGTCCAGGATGCCACCAGTCATCTGGGAAGTGTCAATCCCAGGGACGTCGTTCCGATTGGCGCACCTCGCCGATGGGGATGGGCGGTCCTTTCCGTCATGGCGGCGACCACCCTGATGTTGTGGCCGTTCGGTGGCGAAACTCAGGCCTATACTTCTCAACGTGGAGGCATTGACCAGGCAGCAGTGGCGATTCATTTCGAGCTTGATGAAATGGAGCAACTGGCAGAAGAATCCGGCATTGAAGAACTGATGAAGCTTGTCCTGCGGCTCAGAGAAGACGTTGAACAGTTGGAGATGCCGGAAACCGATGTCCGGGAATCACTCGTAACCATTTCCGAAATGCAGCAGAAGATGCAGGAAATGATGGCTCAGATGAACGTCGCGGGCATGGATGCTCAACTGAGTGCCCTTGCCGAAGCCCTGGCCGGCGCTCAGGCGTTCAAGGCCGCCGCGGAAGCTCTGGAAAAGGGAGACCTCGAAAAAGCTGCCCAGGAACTGGAGAACGTCAACCCGGAAGACATGGATCGTCGCGAATCTCGTCCGACCAGCGAAAAGTTGTCAAAGATGGCTGCAGCGGCGACGAAGCGGGGCCTCAGCAAGATGAGCAAGACGCTCTTGCAATTGTCAGAAGCAGTGAAGACCGGCGATAGTGAAGCGACGCGTGAATTCAGTAAGGATCTGGCGCAGGAGGTGAAACGCCACAGCCTTGCGAAAAGTCTGCACAACATGTTGAACAGCAAGAGCGACAAACTTGGAGCGAGCAAGACACTGTGTTCGGTCAACAGCAACAGTAATGGAGAAGGCCAGGGGGCCGGCGAGGGCCTGAATCTCGCGCAGGGGCAGTCGGATCAGAAAAGCAACAGTGCCAGTCAGAAGGCGGGAGCCAAATCTGCCGGGAACATCGACGGAGAAAAAACGAAACTCGAAAGTCAGCGTCAGATGGCCAACCTGACGGGACAATTGGGCGAAGGTGGCGATTCCGAATACGAAACGATCACGTCTCAGGAAGCTCAGGAACAGGCCCGGCGGCGGGCCCGGGAAGCCTTCGCCAAGTATCAGAAGATGTCAGAAGCCGTGCTGGAGTCCGAGCCGATTCCACTGGGGCATCGACAGACGATTCGAAAGTACTTCGAATTGATTCGCCCAACCTCCGAAAACGAGTCCACGGCGAAACCGGGCGTGATTCCATAGTTCGGTGCGTCTAATGCTGCCGTTCCACGATGGTGGAATTCGTTCGAAGGAGCACTCGACGAATGAATTCTGAGGCGCGCACACCAACTCCCAGGTTCGAGCGAGGGCACGCAGGCACCTGGGAAATGGTCAAGTTTAAGACAGGGATTGTTCCGTAGCCGAACTGGCCAGAGTTTAGAGGTTTTTCTCTATGTCGCCCAAAGTCTGGCGACTTCGGCTACCCCCAAATCAAGACTTGACGAAGCCCTAGCTCCGCGGTGCCGCAGTTGCTGATCTATGTTCGGGGATCAGGCTGCGACTGACGGCTACAAGGCGGGCGGCACTGGAGGTGGAGCCCAACGTTCCAGGTTTTGTGCTGTTTTAGAGGCGACTATGACGTCGGCCTTCGCGGAGGTCCGGGTCGATGATCTGGTGGACGAACATCCGCTTAGACAGGCAGTAACGAACAAACACAACAACGTAAACTGAATAAACCGCATAACAGAGACACCCTTCTCGTGAAAAGTCAGTACGGATTCGACGTTTCGGCCAAAGGCGGAAACTTCCATCTGAAATACTAATTCGAACAATCGCTGCCGAAACTTTTCTCGTGCTGGCAGAATCTGCCGAATGGGAGTCGTGATGTGTGTAGCTTTCTGCTGGTATGGCACAAATGACATGTGCTGTTTGTGCCGGATCTTCAGGACCAGCGGATTGTTGGACCGACATCCCCTCCACGGCATCCGGCCGCCAGACACCATGATCCCGGAAGTTGCTCAATCCCCGCGGACGCAGCGATGCGGCACGCTCATTTGCCCAGCCCCGTGACGTGGAACTCCTATTGCCTGGACAATTGTGGTGGACCGTGTGTTAATATGTGCCTGTAGTTTTCCCACGCCGCCGGCATGTCCAACGTCAGCCCATCCACCGCAGCGAGTGAGTTTCGGTATGAATATTCTTGACGCTCTTCGACTTGAGCAATCTCGTCGCAGCTTTCTGAGTCGAACTTCCAGCGGAATCGGTACGCTGGCCCTGAGTTCAATCATGGCCCCCGATCTGCTGCGCGCTCAGGAAGGCGACGGCGTCACCGGGCCGAAGTGGGAAGGTGTCGTGAAGCCGTTGCACTTTCCTCAGAAGTGTAAACGTGTGATCCACCTGTGCATGGCGGGCGGTGCATCTCACCTGGAAACGCTGGATTACAAAGAAAAGCTGGCAGGCCTGGACGGCAAGCCGATGCCGAAGTCCTTTACCGAAGGGCAGCCGATTGCTCAGCTGCAGGGCCAGCGGAACAGCCTGAAATGCCTGGCGCCGCAACACAAGTTTGTGCAGCATGGACAATCCGGATTGGCCATCAGCAGCATCCTGCCCCACATTGGTTCCATGGCGGATGACTTGTGCATCATCAATTCGCTGCACACCGATCAAATCAACCACGATCCCGCACACACGCTGATGAACACCGGCACCAGTATTCCTGGACGCCCGTCAATGGGCTCATGGATGTTGTACGGCCTTGGCAGCGCATCCGAGAATCTGCCTGGTTACGTGGTGATGACGTCTGTGGGCGGCGGACAGTCTCAGCCGATTGCGTCGCGACAGTGGCACAGCGGTTTTCTGCCCAGTCGTTTTCAGGGCGTGGAGTTTCGTTCGACCGGTGAGCCGGTGCTGTACGTGAAAAGTCCAGACGGCGTGAGTCTGAACCAGCAGCGTGACGTAATCGACGCTGTGCAGTCACTCAATCGCATCGGCAATCAGACGTTTCAGGATCCGGAAGTCGCCACCCGCATCGCGCAATATGAACTGGCCTTCAGGATGCAGACGTCCGTGCCGGAATTGATGGACGTGTCCGGCGAACCGAAACATATTCTGGAAATGTATGGCACACAGGGCGGCGACGGCAGCTATGCGTCCAACTGTCTGCTGGCTCGACGCCTGGCCGAACGGGGCGTGCGATTCATTCAGCTGTATCACCGCGGCTGGGATCACCACGGTGGCATTAAGAAGGCCTCGGCGGTCACCGCAAAGATCGTGGATCAGGGAACGGCCGCTCTGCTGAAGGATCTGAAGCAGCGAGACATGCTGGATGAAACGCTGGTGATCTGGGGTGGTGAATTTGGCCGTACACCGATGGCTCAGGGTTCCGGCCGAGACCACCACATCAAAGGATTTTCGACATGGATGGCTGGTGGCGGAGTCAAGGGTGGCATTCGTCATGGTGCCACAGACGAACTGGGTTATGCGGCCGTCGAAGACAAGGTTCACGTCAATGACCTGCATGCCACCATGCTGCATCTGCTGGGCATTAACCACGAAAAGCTGACGTATCGCTTTCAGGGCCGCGACTTCCGTCTGACCGATGTCAGCGGTCACGTGGTTGAGAAAATTCTGGCGTAGTCCGAGGACTTTTGTCACTGCTCCTGCCGTGGGCAATTCGGAAAAACGCCGCAGAGTGGTAACTACAGCGTATTCCGCTGACTTGTGGCCGCGACGGACGTCTTTCCACTTGCGAAAGTCGTTTTCCCAACGACCACATATTTTTGAAAACTGCTGTAATTCAGACCGCGTTTAGAAGTTGCTGCGAGTTTTCTGGTAGTCTCCGCGACTTCGAATCAGACCACCTTCCCCACGACCGTGTGGATGACGGCGGTCTTGCCGCCCTGTCGCCGCCTCAATCGTTCTCATGCCCAAAGACTTCCTTAAAAACGCTCGCGACGAATACGACGTCGTTGTCATCGGCAGCGGTCTGGGCGGATTGACGTCGGCCAATATTCTGGCTCGCCAGGGATACTCTGTGCTGCTGCTGGAACACCACTATCAACTGGGTGGAATGGCGACATGGTTCAAACGCAAAGGCGGACATATCTTCGACATTTCCCTGCACGGATTTCCGATGGGAATGATCAAGAGCTGTCGCAAGTACTGGACACAGGAGATCGCGGATTCCATCGTTCCGCTAAAGGGAATTCGCTTTGAAAATCCTCAGTTTTCTGTGCGGACGACCTTTGACCGCGTCGATTTCACGAACATCCTGATCAATCAGTTTGGCATTGCCCGGGAATCCATCACCGCTTTCTTCGACAAAGCGCGGAGCATGAATTTCTATGATGATCAGGCGACGACGACGCGTCAGCTGTTTGAAGAGTTCTTTCCGGGCCGTGACGACGTTGTTCGCCTGCTGATGGAGCCGATTACTTACGCGAACGGTTCGACTCTGGATGACCCGGCCATTACCTATGGCATCGTGTTTTCCAACTTCATGCACAAGGGTGTTTATACGTTTGAAGGCGGCACGGACGCTCTGGTTACCAAAATGAAGGCAGAGCTGATCCGCAACGGTGTGGACGTGCGAATTCGCACACTGGTCGAAAAAATTGAAGTCAGCCGCGACCGGCAGGTGCAGGCGGTTGTGGTGAACGGACGCCGTATCAAGTGCAAAGCGGTCATGTCCAACGCCAACCTGAAGTCAACAATTCTAAAGCTTGCCGGAGAAGAACACTTCGACAAGTCCTACGTCGAAGCCGCGCAGGCCGTGCGACTGAACAGCAGCAGCTGCCAGGTTTACATGGCGCTGAAGCCCGGCGAAGGCTTTGACGAAGACGTCGGCGACCTGCTGTTTCACTCAGAGCACAGCGGTTTCGATATTGATGCCATGCTTAGCATGAACGTCAGCAGTCGCACCTTCAGTTTCTACTATCCACGAACCCGTCCGGGCAGCAATCGCTGGTTGATCGTGTCTTCCACGAATGCCAACTACAAAGACTGGATCGATCTGTCCGACGAAGATTACCTGGCGGCCAAGAAGGATCTGGAAGAAACGACATTGGATTGTCTGAAACAGTACGTGCCGGACGTTCGAGTGAAACTGGACCATATTGAGGTTGCCACGCCGCGCACGTTCGAACATTACACGCGCCATATCGCCGGATCGTCATTTGGCACCAAGTTTGAAGGGCTGCAGGTCAGCAAAGATCTGCCGCAGCAGGTCGGTGGTCTGTTTCACGCCGGTTCTGTGGGAATCATCATGTCCGGCTGGCTGGGAGCCGTGAACTACGGAGTCATCGTCAGCAACGATGTCGACAAGTACCTGATGCCGGCCACAGCGACCGTTTAGCACCGAACAGACGAATTCCCAATCGCCCTGCAGCCTCAACCGCGACGACTGGTTACACAAGCCGATCGACGTGAACAGTCGGTCCACCCTTGATTTGTGCGATCAGCGGGGCGGAATTCGCAGCCAGCTTTACTGACAACGGCAACAACACCGGAAACCTGCTCACGGCAGCCATGGACCGCGATGTCACGGTCGGCAGCTCTTCACCATCCGGCGCATCGTCAGCGATGACGGCCCAGCCTTTATACAGCTTGCGATTAACGTGACCCATCGCATCAAGTCTGGCAATCGGTTCCTGTCCCAGATAGCAGCCTTTGGTGTACGAAATCGCGACATCGTTTCGATCGGCTTCCGGAGCCATGTTGTCGTGCGTCAGGTCCGTGCCAATCAGTGGATATCCCTCCAGAACTCGCAGGTGGTGAAACGTACTGTCTCCCGCTGTGGCGGCTGCGGTCGTAAGTTGATTCCATGTATCCACTGCGGCATCGTTGTTCACGGACACGAAAGCCATTGGCAATTCGTTCCACGCCGTCAGCAATATGGTGAGATCGTCCTGCATGCTGCATCCAGGGTTTGACAATGCCTCCGTATCGCTTAGCGCGCTGAGGGCACTTTGCGTCTGCGGTCCGGCAACGGCAAACGTCGTTCGTTCCTTAGACAGACAATTCACTATGACGTCTTCGGTGATGAGGTAGCGGTTCAGGTGATTGACCAGAGCTTCCCCGTTACCGGGCAGCATCAGGACTTCGTGAGCTTCGTCGCCTGCCAGAATGTAGCCGTGGGCGAGAATCTTTGCCTTCACATCGCAGAAAAACGCTTCGCAGAGTTGTCCGGGCTGCAGATCGTTGATGTTGTTCGTGCAGAAGTTGTGCAGGAATCTGGCTCGATCCTTTCCGGTTACCCGAATGCAGATGTGGTCGAGCAGCGGGCACACAACGGCAGATTCCTGCAGCGCCTGGATTTCCTGTTTGACGTCACCGAAGTGATCGATCACTGTTTGGCCGTCCGACGCATCAGAGATGCGGGCACCCTGCTGCCTGAGAAGATCGAGAAGGTCTGGTGACATGAAAATTCAGTTTCGGGTCAAGTTGTCATGGAACTGTGTTGGCAAAGGGGGCAGGAATCAGACCCCACGTCTTACTCTGGCGCTGCGTTTTTGTTGTCAGTAAAGATTAAAACTTGTCTTGCTGAGTCACAAGGTGAAAACATGTCGCGTCGGAATTGTATTATTAGTGGGATGGAAGTCATTGATTCAGCACGGATTCTGGGTGACGGTTCGCTCGTGTCCAGGCCAAAGCGCGGCCCGTTGGGCAACGCGGTTAAACGATTCCATGTCCGTCGTTGTTCAGTAACTCGTTCAACCGCGGCGGCACCGCCCCGCGCTGTCCCAATGCCATCTGCAGCTGATCCCTTTGATCCGTTCCAACAGGGGCGTCGCATCCGTTGATGTCAAGGATCGCCCTGCGGTCACAGGGGACCAGAACCGGGAGCGTCGAAATCCAACAGTGGACGAATGGTTAATCGCTATTGCTACTTCTGGAATTCGTGTTTGGAATTTGCCTCTGACAATGCATGTTCCGTGCTGGAATGCTGTGGCAGGCGAATCAGGAATGACGCACCGGCGCCTGCGTTGGCTTGCAGTTCAATACTGCCCCCGTGACGTTCGATAAGCTGTCGGCAAATGGTTAAGCCCAGCCCGGTTCCCTTGGCCTTAGTCGTAAACAGGGGCTCAAACAGTTGGTCGCGGTGCTCGTCGCTGACTCCCGGTCCCGTGTCCCGCACGGCAATGATGGCATCGTTTCCGTTTTGGTCCAGTTCCACGCTGATTTCACCGCCGTCGTTCAACGCTTGATTTGCGTTGACAATAAGATTCTGAAGAACCTGGCGAATCTGTCCCTGGTCGGCATGGATCATGAAGGGATCAGAGCTGGCGTGCAGCTGATGGTATACGGAATTGTTCTTACCATTTTGATTGAATATTTTCTGTACAACCTCTGAGAGGTCGAAAGACTCCTTGATCGGTTCAGTTGAGCGTGCCATCTCCAGCATGTCGCGAATCACATGGTCGACCACTTCGACTTCCTGGTCGATGATTTCGAGATGCTGTGGGAGTTTCGGATTATCCACATGTATGTAGCGTTTAATAAAGTAGGCGGCGTTGCGCACGGCACCGAGTGGGTTGCGAATCTCGTGAGCGATACTCGCCGTCATCTGCCCGATGGTTGCCAATCGGGTCTGGCGTACAAGTTTTCTTCTCAGTTGATCAAGCTTGTTTTCCGCCAACTCGGTTTCACGGCGCTGACGATCACGCAGTTCAGCCGTCCGGTCCCTGACCAGATGTTCCAGGCCATCTGCATACTGCTGCAGCTTGCTCCTCGCAATAGTGGCGGCCAGGGTCAGTCCGCAGACCGTGACCATTGTCAAAACGACCACGGGTACGAACCAGGGACGCTCCTGTATGGGAATCGGATGGATAGAAAACGCGGCCTCGGCAACGCTGTCCGAGACCATTCCTGCCGCGTTGATGGCCTTGAGATGCAGTACGTGCCTTCCGATGGAAAGGTCTCCCAGTGAAAACGCTGCCCCGGGCGTGTCTGTGAAAGACGACCAGACGCCGTCGTCAATTCGCCAGGAGTAATTGAACGATTCAGAGTTGGAATCGGGTTCGAAGCGATTGAGCGCGGAAAAGGAGACCAGAGTGGGCGTGTCGTCGCCGCTCACGATCTTCGTGGCCCCGATCCTGACCGCGGGACGTGGTTTTGTTTTTCGCGGCCGATAGCGAAGCACCTGGTCGCCCTGTACGAACGAAATGTCCCCATTGGCCTGATGACTGATCATGGAAACATCGCCGCTCAATGGCGGTTGTAGATCGCGAAGTGGAGTCTCGTGTTCTCCCGAATAATGGTAGAGCTTATTGCCCACGGAAAAGTAAACGTGCTTCTCTTTACCCGACGACACGAAGTTCGCTGGATGTTGGAAGTTGATTGTTGTCCAGTTCTGACCATCGAACGAGTGATAACTTGAGCCGCCGGCGGGGAATTCCACAGAAAAGCAAGTTGCCGCTGGAGAGAATTGTGGCATGAGGATGCGTTACCGAATAGGAAACAATTTGCCAGGCTTATCATGGTGCTCAACGATTTCGGCCTGCGCGGACCTCGCAGCAAGAAGCATGAAAGCGGCTGCGACTTTAATGCTTACCGGCGACATGAATGCGACACGTATCGAACATAAGTTCGACGCTCCGGAGTTCTCGAATTTCGGCCGGTGTTATAAAACCATTACTGGAGCATAGCACTGCCGACTGTGCCGTGCAAATTCAGTCCGGATGGTCGTTCATTGGTGTGCCGCAGAGACCCGGTCTTTTGAAAAGACCGGGTCTCTGCGGCTGACTTATCGCCGTGCTGGTCCAGTGCTGCGCGTGATGCAATTGTTAAACGCGTTGCCCTCGCGGTTAAACGAACGGTAGGCAGACTGCCCGCACTACGGAAATCGACATCCCGAGGTGTGGGCTAAGAACCAGGGACGCTGCTGTATGGGGACCGGATGGATAGAAAACGTGGCCTCAGAAACGCTGTCCGAGACCATTCCCGCCAGGTTGATGGCCCTGAGTTGCAGCACGTGTTTTCCGATGGAAAGGTCTCCCAGTGAAAACGCTTTCTCCGGTGTGTCTGTGAAGGGCGACCAGCCGCCGGCGTCCATTCGCCACCAGTAATTGAACGATTCAGAATTGGTACAGGGTTCAAAGCGATTGATCGCGGAGAAGGAGACCGGGGTCGGCGAGTCATCGCCGCTGATGATTTTCGACGCCCCCATCCTGAATGCGGGTCGTGGTTTTGTTTTTCGCGGGCGATAGCGCAGTGATTGGCCGTCCTGTAGGAACCAAATGTTCCCGTTGGCCTGATGTCTGACCCTGGAAACAGGGCCGTTCCAGGGAGCCTCCATAAAACGCAGCGGAGTTTCGTGTTCTCCTGAATAAATATACAGCTTGTCGTCCATTGAAAAGTAGAGGGGCTGCCCCTCACCAGACGACACAATATTCGCAGGGTTTTGGTTCCTGATGGTTTTCCAGTTCTGACCATCGAACGACCAGAGACTGGAGCCGCCGTCAGAGAATTCCGCAGAAAAGCAAGTTGTCGCGGGAGTGAATTTCGTTTTGTGAATATGTGCGTCGTGAAACCGCTCCACATCGGACAGGACTGCGTCTTCGCCCGCGGGAGCGTAGAGCAAACCGCGCGAGCCCGTGGCCCAGGTTCCAAGTCGATCCGACCACACGTGTCCAATGATTGGCGCTCCCGGCGGCATTGAGATGTCGTGGACGGAAAAATCTGAGTTGAACCTCCGTAGCTGACTCTGCGCTGGTTGACACATCAAGACCACCAGCACTCCCGAGCGGGCGTCAGCTTTCAGAAGCTTGAGTCGGCCATGGGAAAGCAGTTCCGGAGGCAGGACCTTCCAGTCTCCGTCAGAAAAGACCTGAACTTCGTCATGGCCATCGAGGGCCAACCAAACCCAGACGTTGCCTTCCACATCCAAGACGATTTGGCGTAGGTGACCCAAATCAATCGGATGGCTGCGTTCGATCCGCAGCGAGTCGACAGAGACCTCGACCAGGGCGCCGTTGTGGCCGCACCAGATTCGGCCTTCGCGCTCGAGCCATGTTTTTCCATCCAGGGCGGGCGCCGCGACAAAATGATCGTTGCGTAACAGCCAGGTCCCCTCGTCTCCGGAAAACCAGACCTGACCGCGTGAGTCGACATTCACTAACGCGGGCAGACCGGAAAAATGGGACCATTGGGGATCGGCATTCTCCCACCGGAAAAACCCCCTGCCAACGCCCCAGATCGCTCCATCCGGTGCCTCGATGAGGTCTGACCGACCGAGGCGCGTGTTCCTGGTCCAGGCGGACGCCGGCGTCCATTTGCCGTCTTCGTATCTAATGACTCGCATTCGCGACTGATCAATATCGATCTCGGTGGACAATATCTGACCGTCGCGGGTGACGAACGACTTGTTTGCTGGATTGCCGAGATCGTGCCAGCGACCCTCTTTGGTCATGAAGACACTCACGTTGCCCGGAGCAATTCTAAGTGAGCAGATGAGTTCCCCTGTTGGTGTTTCAGAAAGATCAAATGGAAAACCACCAACTGGAAACCCGGGGATGTCGAGCGCCTCCCATCGATCTCCGGATCGCCTGGCAATTCCCTTTGCTGTCACCGCATATTGATTGCCTTTGGAATCGCGATGGTAGTCGTTCAGCTGATCCGACGGCAGACCATCGGCAAGCCCGTAGTTTCTCCATCGGCCGTCGCTGAAAGAGGTCAGTCCCGCGCTGAGTTTTGCCTCTGGCCAACGATCGCAACAAAACCACAAGGTCCCATCGGGATCCTCATAAATTCTTTTGATGCTGGGGCCCGCCAAACCCTGCTTCGAACCGTGGGTCTCGAACGTCACGCCGTCGAATGTGCCGCAGCCACGATCGGTGCCCACCCACAGAACTCCGTCCTGAGTCACCTTCACCGCGCGACAAACATTGCTCGGCAGTCCGTGCTCGACGCCAAAGCGTTTCCATTCGTAGCCATCAAAGAAGAACAGCCCGTCCTGTCGGCCACGCCACAGATCGCCGTTGGCCTCAAAGGCGATATCCTTCACGATCGCGTGAGGGTCGCCCGTCGTGCCTGTCACCGAATAGGCAACAATTTGCCAGGGGTTGTCATAGTGCTCGACGATGTCGGCTTTGACGGACGCCGACACCAGAAGCATAAAAGCGGCTGCGACTTTAATGCTTAGTGGCGACATGAACACGATATGAGTGCGAAATGAATCGAACAGAAGTCCGATGCTAGGGAGTTCTCGAATTTCGGCTGATTTCGTGGAACGATCGGCAGAGCATAGGACTGCCAACTGTGCCCTGCAAGCTCAGTCCGCAGGATCGTTCATGATTCGGTTTTCTCGCCCCAAATAGCGCGTATCAAGCTCAGTTTCCGCTCGATGCTACTGACGCTTTTACCTAACTGCTCCGCAATCTCGGCGTTCGTGTACGCTTCCATCTTCGCCACAGCAACCCTTTGCAGTTCATCGTCATCCAATTGCCGCAGCTCCTCGCTGGCTTGCACTGCGAAATCCGGAGCTGGCTCGGCCGCAGCAAGCTGATCAAAGCCATCGGCGGCAACTGATGTCGAGACCGTGCCTAACGCCGAATCTCCGCGCACGTGACCTCCACCGCGCTTCTCAGTTAACTCGACACGGATCTGGTCGACGGCCCTCCTTTCGCTAAGCATGACCAGAATGTGCCAAAGGTCGTTGCGATCATCAAGCTGACTGAAGCGACCTGCCTCGACGCCGCGCAGAAAAGCCTCAAACGCACAAATGGCCACGTCCTCCTCGTCGGCCATTCTGCGGGGGGCGTGTGCCAACTTCTCGTTGGCCAGCCGGATCAAACGCTCAAATTACCTGGCCCAAAGACACTGGGCGCCGTCCTGGTGCCCGTCTTTCAGCTTGTTGATCCACTGCGTGACGGAATCAATGTTGGACATCGCCGCTTTCCAGGTGTTACAAACTGCAACTCGGGATCAATCGTACAACGCCCAGGTCCGACTCACAACATAGTCAGGAAGACCCAACGATATTTGTTACCTGGGGTGACAGACGCTCCGTGGTTGTTCCATCAAAAATGCAGGAACGCGATCCTCCTGGTATCGGCTGTCCCTTTCAAGATCTGATCACGAGCAGGGACGCCCAACTTTTTGCGGTCGGGTCTTTCTTTATGGATATCCCTAATCTTAAGCCTTTATAGACAGCAATATCGAGTTATTCGTCGAATTTCGTCCGCTTGACTTTGGCGCCGATCCATCAATGACGCAGAGCGTTGCCGCCTGGTCAGTGGAAGGCTTATGATTGAAGAGTCGCAGCCCGAGCCAGGGTCCCTGAATTTGAAAATCAGGACTACGAAACGAACATCGAGGTGCAATGATGCCTGTCAATTAATCCCGGTGCCCGAATTCCCGAATCGCTGACGCGCCACTGATAGTAATTTTGATTTCCGCACTAGACCGTGTACAAGCGTCCCTTTGAGTTTGCCTTTTCAGAAAATATCCGAAACCCGTCTGATTCCTGCGTATTGAGTGTTATCACGACAACGCAACAAGCGGAACAGAAAAGGATTTCGGGTGATGACTTCAGCTTATGAAAAACGGCAGGCAGCGTCAGCAAAGCTGAGCACATAAATCTCGACCACGACGCATTGAAAAGGCAACCCTCAGGAATGCCGAACGCGGGCATCGCCTCAAACGGCGCACCAGACATCAGTGCGAAGATCACGATCGACCGATGTTGTCGACCGCCGACATGCAGTTCGAAGTGGCCGATCGAAACACGGCCACTTGTTATGGAGGCTTCGGGCTGGCTCAGATAGACGAGATGAAAAGTCAGAAACTTCTGCTGAACAGAGAACGCTACCTGTTCTACATTACCAACGACTGAACTTCGACGCCGGCACAGATCGTATTCCAGTGCAACGATCGGTGTGAACAGGAAAACCTCATCGAACAACTGAAGAACGGACCACGTTTGTTGGCACTGTAATCGACCCTCGCCACGTCGCCTCATTCGAAGACGTGCTCCAACAGAGGTTGGCACAGCCCAAATCGTTCCAGAAAGTCAGCCATATTCCGATATGTGTCATCTGAGCAGCGTTTGTGGCTCAATTGCGTGCGATAGAAGACAGGAGTCCTGATCCGGACAAGACCTGCCGTGACGAACTTGTTGGAACACCTATTCTTCGCCGACGACTTAGAACCAGTCCTGGGGAGTGTTCCACGCCGTGCCGCTGCGGCTTTGTCTCGGAGCAAATATGTCGCAACGAGTACCTTCTTCAAGTTGTGGCTAGGCAAAGTCAAACCTAAGACCTATGCTGCAACCACTTTGTGGCCTTCAAGGCCACGAATTGGACAATTACGGCGGGAATTGAACAAGTACCCCTCATCATACAGGTGGAGGGTACTGCTCCAGCCGAACGGGGTTTACTGGCAGAACTGGACTTCTTCTTCCCCGCTTGCCCATCGGCACTCATGCTGAGCTTCTCTGCTGCGACCAATGATTATCTTGACCATTTTGATGG
>JBDONA010000391.1:0-5143 GCA_039831575.1 Fuerstiella sp.
ACCGGAGGACTTGCCCGGTCCCTCATCGGTGAAATTGACGGGCACCCTTGCTTGAACGGCAGCTGTCCCGTTTGATTCGATCAGGTTGTCCTGAACACGCAATTCAATATTCGCGTCTCGTTCGCCGGTGTTTAGAGAAACGTAGCCGTTGGGGTCCGTTCGGAAAACAGAAAAGGCGCCCTCGTTGTAGTATTCGGCGACCAAGGGGTCGGTGGGGCCGCTCTGCCGCTGATCGTGACTGGACGTGTTGACAACATACACGCCCGAGTAACCGTTGCCGATGATCTCATTCTCATACAGAGTGATCCGGGAATCTTCATTGTACCGGTTGAGAATGTCGATTCCCCGTTGACCGTTATTCTTAATGTCAGAGGTGCTGACGGACAGCGAGGAGATATCAGGGTTGGACACACCATCCTGACCGCCACCGTCGTCAGGTCGGATTCGAAGTACACTGTCGGCAAGATATTCAATACCGTCACCCCCGTTATTGCTGATCACAGACCCAGTGACGCTGACGTGCGTATCGCTGACGACTTCTTCACCGTGCAGCACGTTGCCGGCTTCCGTCGCCACATGGTGACCGATGTCGATCCCGTCACCGGTATTATAAGTGAAGGTATTTCCCTGAGTCTCGATCACCCGCCGCAATCCCAGTCCCCGCAGGTATGTGCCGGCGTCCTGCACGATTTTCAGTCCATCTTCGCCGTTCCCTGCCAGCGAGTTCAAGACTCCGTAATCCGACCGGTCGGCGTCGAGACGCCCACCGAATTCGTTGGCGAAGTTTTCTGTTACATCTCCGCTGCCAAGGCTTGCCGAAACACCCTGGCCAAGCACCAAGCCACTTTGTCCATTCAATTGAAAATCGCTGCCAAGGGCAATGACATCAATGTCCTGCCCGCCCACGCGCCTTAGGGAAAGGTCATTGGGGTCGATGTTGGATATGATACGGGCACCGTCCGTGCCATTACCCACGAAGTCCGTTCGTGTCCACGTGTACGTTCCAAAGGCCGCCCCAACGCTTCTTAAACCTGTCAGGGTGTTGCCGTTCAGATCGCTGTCTACAAACGTGGCATCAACGTAGACGGTGTCAAAGAAAACT
This sequence comes from Fuerstiella sp., assembly GCA_039831575.1. Classification (GTDB taxonomy): domain Bacteria; phylum Planctomycetota; class Planctomycetia; order Planctomycetales; family Planctomycetaceae; genus Fuerstiella. The sequence continues at coordinate 1,103 of JBDONA010000391.1, forward strand.
TCCGCATCAACGCTGAAGCCATCGCCGAAGTTCTCGGACATCACTGTTTCGACCGCGGTGAACCGAATATCGACCTGCTGGAATCCGTGAATACCGATGCCGCCCGCTGCCCCGGCCGCTCCGGCACCATCGGCCGGATTGAACCCGTTACCATTGGTGACTGCCGAGGCGCCGTTTTTTCGTACCGAACTGCCCGAAATATCCACGTCAATCCGAGCATCCGCCTGGATGTCGATCCGGATGCCGTATTCACCGTTGTTGTCGATGCGGCTGTTACCAATCGTGAAATCCAGCCGGTCTTTCACCGTATTTTCAGCAAACAGATCGAATCCATCACCCGCATTGTTAGTGGCGTCATTGTCGTCGAAAATCACCTTGTTCAGGTCACCGTCTTCGGTGCGAACAAAGTGAAATCCGTCCAGGCCACTGTTCAAGAACGAATTGCTGTTGATCTCAAGATCGTGAATCTTGGTCCGGTCGGTCAGCGAAAAGGACAGACCGTGCCCCTCGTTCCCGCGGTTGTCAACGCCGATCTGATTGTCTGCGATAATCGATTCGGTCAGAAATGCGATTGCTTCAGCGGTCCGCAGGTCGCTGGCCAGACGGACGACAATGCCATCTCCCTGATACGGAGTGCTGGAATTATTGTCGTCGTCGTTGGAATTGATGCGGTTACCCTGAATTTCAAAAGAGCCGGTCGCGAAGTCCAGTGCTTCCACGACGATACCGGCCTGAACGTTGTTTTCAATATGGTTGCCGTCCGTGGTCGCCGTGCCAATGTTGACGTTGAAACTGATGTCCTGCACCTCGGGCACTGCATTGGGATCAGTCGGATCCAGAGGCAGTCCGGTTCCCAGGCCGAAACTGTGCGAAACGATATGGAGACCCTTGGCTTTATTTCCGGTGACGGTATTGGACACAATGTCACCGTCGAACCGTGTGCCCGTCGTCAGATTGACGTAGAAACCCGCCAGGTTGTTTTCCGTGATGGAGTTTCCAGCAACGATTTGTGGCAAAGAATCTCCCGTGAATGTTGCTTCCGCAAGGGGAATCCAGTAACCAGTGCCCAGGCGATAGGCGCCGTTCGCCGTAGAGCCCTGCAGTGAAAACGTATCATCAGTCAGGCGCGTCACGGTCCACGTGCCGTTGGCAGACGCCAGAATGGAATCGTCCACCAGGCTGACGTTCACGACTCGCACCTGTTCGCCTGTTGCCAACCCATGTGCCACAGAAGTCACGACAACTTCGCCCGTGCTGCTGGCACCTTCGATCACATTTGTCGTCCAGGTGGCCAGTCCGCCGGAAGTATCGTACGTGCCCCCTGACTGGGCACCGTCCAGTGAGAACGTGTCATTGTCGATGACGGTAATATTGAAGACCTGAATACCACTGATCAGAGTGCCCACCGCACCACTGACTCGGACCCGATCACCGGTTGCTAATCCATGAGCCAGGGACGTGAGCTGCACGTCGCCACCACCTCCCGGATTTACGATCGTCTGGATCCGGCCCTGCGGTTCCGTGGCCTGCAGATCAATTTCAACAAGGCCACGTGCCATACCGCCGACCAGAATGTTTGGTACATACCACGCCCCGCCACCTACATAATCGACGTTCGCCGGAAGCCCGGTGACACCCTGCAGGCTGAAGGTGTTGTTGTCGATCCTGGTGACGGTGTGCTGCCCGTTGCCGGGGTGGTTCACCGTTGGGTCATCGTTAACCATGCCCTGGATGATGATTTCATCGCCTGTTTGCAGTTGATGGTTCGTCGATGTGATGAGGACCGGGTTGCCGTCGATCGCTGCTTCCACCAAACCGGTACGGCTTACGGACGGTTGAAAGTTAACGCCGTGACCACTGTTGTTACCAATCGTGTTGTCAACGACACCGCCCGTAAAATTGCTGTCCAGCAGGTCAAACCGCAGTCCATCCTGACCGCCGGAAAGGATAACGTTGTCGCGAAAGACCGCCGAAACGTCGCTTTGCTGTTGTGCGTCCACCAGCACTCCGTGGCCGGCAACTCCGGAAATCATGTTGTTGGAAACAATGGCATTTGTCAGTGGTGAATTTGTCAGGTTCAGATTGATCCCGTGGAAGTTCGCCGCTGCTCCGGCTCCTCGAGCGAAGAACGACGCATTAAACTCACTGGCATCGCCAATCATTGCTCCAGCGACCTGTTTGGGTCCGCTGCTCAATCCGGGTCCAAAGGAGAAATCGACCAAAGCACCAATCAGGTCCCGTCCAAAGACACTCAAATCGACGGATGGATCCCCAGGAATCGCCGGGGCAGCGTCCACGTCAACGACAAACAACAACGAGTCGCCGGGAGCAAACGTGGGATTGGCCACGTCGGTATTGAAAGAGATGGTCAGAACCTGGTTGTTGTCGCTTAGCACCCCGGCGCTGGCACCGGTGGCTGCCCCCGTGTTGTTCACCGGCTGGTACGTATTGGTCTCAAACACCAGGCCAAGAGGTCGCAGGTCCAGCATGAATTGTGTCAGCAACTCGCCGTCGCTGGCATTGTTCTTCAGCTCGAACGGCTGGATGAACGTATCTCCTTCTGCCCGGAACGACACGTCCGCCCCCGGCTCGTTGCCGATCACGTTGTTGGAAATATTCAGCCCATCGACAGGCGCATCAACCAGGTTGACCAGCACAGCGTCGCGATTGAGCGCGCTGATTTCACGGTTGTTGATAATCTGAAAATCATCTGCAGTGCTGCCGGCGGTGACGTTCAGCAGCACGCCGGTAACATCGGACGGCGCAACGATCTGGTTTTCGGTAATGATGCCATGAGTGATGTCAGCGTTATTATTAGCGGTGATGGCGACACTTGGCACGAAGGAATCCTCGACAGTCACCGCGAAAGCATCAGAGTTGTCGAGTGTCAGGTCGATCCCGCTGCCCGTCCCCGCGACCACTCTGATATCTTCCAGCGCAATCGTCCGGGTCGTCCCCACGATATTCGTCAGGTTGATGTCGATGGCCGCGCCATTGAAAGCATTGACATCAATCGATTCGAGGGCGAGTCGAGTGAGGGTGATGCCCGACAGGTCGATGGAAATGCCGTCGCCCGTGGAGTTTATCGAAACATCTTCGATCACTAACGTGTCGTGTGTGCCGAGATCGCTGTTCGTGACGGACAAAGTGCCGGTCGCATCAACGAAGTCGTCGACATTGGCCGTGTTGATGACCAGAGCAGTCAGCAGCGTTCGGCTTTCCAGTTGTTCGCAGGAACTGACACGCTTTTTCCGGGACGGACCACTTCGGCGTGAACCGGAAGCGGGCGCGGACCCTAAAAGATGTCGTTTAGCTGTTGCAAGCCAGGTGTTGAGAAGCATTGGAGGTACCCAACAGGGAGTCAGAAAAGTCAGATGTACACGTAAGCGAAAATCAACCGCGCGAAGATCGCGAAAGTGCGCTGAACTCATACGAGCGCACTGCGATCCTCACAAAAAAGGATGTTCCCATCTCTAAGTTCGGTTTATGCCGCTTTTTCGGTTTAGGAAATCCGGTCAGGTCGACCGGCAAAACCCAGGAAATGTAAACGAGCAGACGCCGGCCACAGGCGTTTCCAACAAACTGGTTCACCGGAATACCGCTCGTACAGGATCCAGCTGACAGTCTTGTCGGAAAAGCGAATCTCCGCGAGTGCAATTCCATTCCGGTCGACCGCCACCGCCCTGGGCCCCGATTCAGTATGCGACGTCCAGCGCAAAGGCTCTGGTGGATACAAGTTATGGCAATTGTCACTAAATAAAAAAATATACGAAAGCGGACGTCCGGTTATGCCCGGCAATTACGATCAGCTTTCTACTGGCTCAGGAAAGAACTCTCACCAGGCGACACATCAGAAATACCAGCGGCCGGCTGGTGCGGTGTTGGGCTGGAAAAGCAAGAAGTTCAGTACTAAGCACCAAGAGCGTTTTGCACCACTTCGCCCTTTTTCAGCTCACCCGCACTTTTTCCGCTATTTGTGGAATAGTGTCCAGGCCAGCCTGGCACTATCTGTCCATCGCCTCAGCAAAGATTGCCGGAGTC
>JBDONA010000959.1:0-5119 GCA_039831575.1 Fuerstiella sp.
CTCACCATAACGCGGCCGTCGTTTCGATCCAATCAGTGAGCGAAAACACGGCAGTTTTGTTGATTTTTGCCCAATCGCTTGTTTTTCGTGTTTTGTTGAGACGCTGCGGGCCGGGGAAACGCAGTTTCAAAGTCCGCGGTGCAGTAGTTCGCACTGGAACGCCCTGTCTCGGCTTCGAAGAGACAGCGACCGCATAAGTTCGTTGTCTCTCGCATATTTATTCACGTTATCTAAACTGAAGCACTAAAGCAGCCGCTTTGTAAAACGCCCGCGTTTCCTCACACCAGCCTCTTTATTTCGCGACATCTATGACACCTTCCAACGGGAACCACCGAATTCTTGCCCGGATTACCTGCCCGCACTGCTGGCATAAGTCTCGATCACACGAGATCAAGTGGATTTCCTGTCACCCCGATCTAAGGGATGATCCGAAAGTCCCGGACGGTCAGCGAAGATTTCTACCGACACACTTTGGAATCGCCGGTCAAGCGGTGGATTCGATGGGTGAGGAGTGTTCAGAGATTGCATGCCCACAGTGCCACCTCGTCATTCCCCGCGATCTAGTCGAACTGCCTCCGACTTTTTTTTCCATTCTGGGGTCACCCAGTTCCGGAAAATCGTATTTTCTTTCCTCAGCGATATGGGCGTTGAGGACAACGATGTCGAAGCAATTCGCCATAAGCTTTGAGGATTCCGATCCGATTGCGAACGAAAAACTGCACGAATATGAGGAGACTCTCTTCGTAAATGCACGCGGTGACAAACCAGTCGCGCTGCCAAAAACGGAACTCGACGGCGATCTGTATGAGCAGGTGGAGATTGAACACGGCCGCACGATGTTGCTGCCTCGTCCGTTTGTCTTTCGTATGCGCCTAACGCCCCAGCACCCAAGAGTGGAGAAGGTGGAGAAAAACGGACGGGCGATTTGCATGTATGACAATGCAGGAGAGCATTTTCTTCCCGGCGCACAAACCGCTAACAGTCCGGGAACCAAGCATCTTGCCGTATCAAAGGCTTTGATTTTCGTTTTTGATCCAACTCAACATCCGCAGTTCCGAAAAGCGTGTCGAGGTAAGACAGCAGACCCTCAGGTTAAGAACGACCTGGTTAGTTATCGCCAGGACCACATATTGGCTGAAGCCGCCCGCCGAATTCGTGGGGAAATGGGGCTGGGCCTGGATGAGCGGGATAAGAGACCACTGATCGTCGTCCTGTCCAAATACGACGCTTGGTCAGCTCTGGCTGGCGGCAGCACCTTAATGCGGGAGTGGATTCTTCCGGAATTGCGGAAAGGGCTATATCAGCTGGACGTTGAAAAGTTGCAGAGCGTATCCGCAAAGTTTCGAGAACTGCTGACTCGTCTGGCCCCGGAAATTGTATCGACTTCGGAGGCGTTTTCTGAGGATGTGATCTACATCCCGGTCAGTGCATTGGGCTGTTCACCCCGAGAACTGACCGACGCTGAACCGGTTGGTGATCCGCCGCGGCTGCCATTGGGCGTGCTACCGAGCGAAATTTCGCCCATCTGGGCCGAGGTGCCGCTGCTGTATGCTATTCAAAGAACAATACCGGGCATGATCGGAAAATCGCTTCCAATCAAGCAGCGGGCGAGTGGCAGGAAAAGCTGATCAAAGAGATCGCAGGCGTTGTTTGAAGGAGTCATTGATGATCGAAGAGATTATCTACACATCAGCCGTCAAAGGTCTGAAGCGGGGAACCCGCGGCTTCTGCACCGTCGTCAGTACGGCCGGGATGGGGGCCAATATGGCCGAGCGGCTGGAGTCAATGAGCGGGTACCGACACGCTTTTCCGCTGAACGACCCGAAGGCGTCGTTGAATCCGGTTAATTACTCGCATGTCACAACCAGAATGGCCGGGCGAAAACTGAACGTTATTTCCAGAATCGCCGATGCTGGACAGGACTATTCCGGTCGGACGAATAAGCTGGCACACCATGTCGTTGTTGATGACATATTATCATTGCCTGCGGGTCCGGCTCGCGTTGTGGGCGACACGTCCAGCATTGTTGCGACGTGGGACGGAAAGGTCACCACACGTCCAGCACGAGTTTTGCCGTGCCCGCAGATTCCACCAAAGGTGAAGTTTACCGCGTGGCAATCCGCCGCCACTGACAATGGCTGGGGCGGATACGTAGCCGAACAACTTTTGGCCAGCAAAGCTCCCGTAAATGTGATCTTTCCGGCGGGAACAGATACGTTGTCACTCGTGACCGAGGTTTTGGATCTAATTCCAATTCCGCAGCGCTGGGGGGTCACGTTCAGTACATATTTTACGAAGCTGCTTGCAGGGACAGAATGTCAGCTGCGTTTCTATCTGGATGGCACAACGGAGGCCACCGCACTTCGCAACGACGCACGTGCACTTAAAGTCGACCTTGCCGGGGCGTTAGCCCCGGCGGAAGGCGGTAAGTTGGTTGAGACCGCCCGGTCAGGGGTTTTGGAGTTCAAACAGGCTGCAACGAAGAAACAAGAACCGGCACGACGCCCCGACCCAGTAGCAAATGGCACATCGTCCCCTACACCTTCGATTTCCAATGATGAGTTGGACGGTTTGCTGGAAGGAGAGACTGCGACAGGGGCAGAACAAGAGGCAGCGTACAGGCTGCAAAAACCAAGTGTTCGTCCGCCGTCGGTGAGGAGTGCTCCCGCTCCTCCCCCCACTTCCCGCTTGGACGCCGCCTTCAAGCAAAAGCAAAGTCGTAGTGGCACCTGGATCATGGGGTTGCTGGTTGTCGTCCTGCTGTGCAGCGTCGGACTGGCCGCGTTCATGGTTGCTCCAGGCTTGATTAAGAGCTGGCAGCAAAGAAATGTGCAACTCGAAAATCTGGCGAACAGAGATGATGACCAAAGCTCACGGAATGTTTTGGACGCGGAAAACTCACCCATAGATCAAGGAGGATCTGAGTCTTTCCTTGAACTGTTTGGCGGCGAGAACCCCTTCAATAATCTGTCAGCTGGCATCATTGTTCTAGACGAGATTGGGGGTGGAGCCAAATCTGATCCCGTGCTTCTTCTCGTGGAGGATCCAAGCAAGTTGCAAGTTTCCTTGTCAACTGAGGATGGCAAATTGCTAATTCACGAAGATGAAACCGAGAACGACCATCGATGGAACATAACGGTCGACGAAGAAGCAGTCGGTTGCTTAGTAATCAAGGCGAAAGACGGCGAGGGGTGTAATCTGTACTGGGAGTCAGATGGTCGTTTGATCGAAGACGATACATTTCGAAGTGCTGCGTACGACTTCAACGGCACAACCTTCACGCTTGTTGCACCATCTAACGAGCGACCCGCCGAACCAGAAACCATTTCACTGACAATCAACCTTCCGATGCTCTTTGACGGAAAACACCCGCTACATGCGATCCCTGAAACGGAAAATGAAACGCCATTCCTTTGGGAAGCTGACCCAGCAAAAGATCAACCCAAGCAAATCGTCTACTGTTACTCGCCAGACTGCATAATGTTGGAAGAAAAAAAGGTGAGCAGTGTGAGCAGTGTAACAATTGCGGAAGGTCCCTTTCCGGACAAGAAACAATGGAGCGTCTCGCTTGATGGCATTGCGTTGGGAGCATTCGTAGCAACCAGTAAAGGCGACGAGGGCGTACAGCTTTGTTGGGAATGGAAGCAAACACCGCCTGACGAAGATAAGTTTCAACGTGCAAAGTACCTCCTGCGAGATGTCCTTTTTGAATTGGCTGTGCGCCGCGAAGATCTCCCGTTGGACATGGACACTCGCACGTTGACTCTCTCCTTTCCACATGCATCACCGTTTATTGCGACCAAACCGAATTCCAATGACCAATGGCTACTGCCGCTGCCGAATCCGACTCGTGTCACCGAATTGCCGAATAAGTCACGGATTAGGCTTCGCCTGCCGCAGCCTGACAAGCTCAAGCTCAAGCTGCATCCCGGGTTTATGCCACTGATTAAGACGCCTGGAAGAACACTGATCCTGAAGAAGAACCCTGATTCGCGCAAGTGGACCATCTCCGTTGAGGACCCAGGAGCAGGAGCATCGATTACCCTTGGTACTTATTCCCTTTCTGACGTTGATTCGCAAACGGATGAATACCAGCTTGGATTTTCATGGACGGCAGAAGCTAAACGCGAAGTGGCAGCGGCAGAACTTGTCCGCTGGTGTCCACTAATTGTCGAATCACAGGATGAACGTCGATTGTATTTGCAGCGTGAACCCGATGAATGGGTAATTCCTCCGTGGGACCGCCAGAAGGGGTTTGTCATGGAGTCCGGTTTTTCCAATTCTGAAAACCACACAGGCCAAGAATTCACCGACCTGGATCTCTCGACGAGCCGTTCAGCGATACTGTCAGTTTCCGTCACGGACGTGGGAGACTTCGAGGAAAATGTCACCAGAGCGACAACGCATGTGTCGCGCTACTTTCGACTAAAGGCGCCACTTCAATTCATGGATGAGGCTCCCGAAAACGAAGAGTATGGTGTTATTGAGTTCCAGTTGACGCTGCCGACGGCTGACACTGGTTCAGCGCATTTTGGCCTGGAGACCAACGTCTCTGCGTTCGTGCGATTGCCCCGATTAACGGCACGTCACAGGAGTTCTCCAAGTGACGGCGAGCACATACCGCTCCTAAGGAAGCTCTTGACCACCGATCCAAGCGTTGGGATGCCGGAGAAATGGGAGAAGGACATTCAGCCATTTACGTCTACTGATGGACTGGCCCAAATCGATGAGGTCGATCTCGTGGGCTTAGTGAGTTTTCCAAGAGTGAAAAAGGAGATGGACGACCAGTCGTTACAGCTGATGAAACTTATTCGCGATTTTCGCAAAGAGCTGGACAAAAGACGCCGTGGTGTTCAGAAAAAACTGATGTCGATCAATCCCGGCACCAACGAAAACGAATTTAAGCGGTACGATAGAGAGCAATTTCAGTGGGAGAAGAGGGCAAAACTCTTGAAGGACCTTGAGAAACGCTACGGCACTGACAAGGCGTCAGGGAAAAACCCTTATGAAAGCAAGACTGACAAACTCCTTGCACTCAGGGACGTGATTGAGACGCTACGAATGTCAATGTCGCTGTCAGTGGAACTTCCTGGCAAGCCAAAAGTTCGGATAACGTTTG
>JBDONA010000750.1:0-4410 GCA_039831575.1 Fuerstiella sp.
TCTCAATGCTCTGGCGGGTATCGTCCGGGCACCGATCCAGCTGCGGGTCACCGGAACAGTCTCGGAGCCGGTCATCGCGACACCGGACGGCCGAACAGTGCTGGAGGAGTTCACTCAACGCGCGGCGCCGGCACTGCACGTCGAGAATCCGGATTCCGTGGCGGGAGCCGTCGGCGGCATCATTCAGGCAGGAGCCACCAGGGATGATGCCGAACGAAAACAAAAGTTGTCCGGTCGAATCTTTGGCCTGATTCGTGCGATCGACGGAGCCAAAAAGAAGCGTTAGAACAGTTTTCGAAAAGTCGTGGCGGGTTCCGGCTCGCGGGGGCCATGGATGATGGGCTCCGGCACTTCCGCCGCGGCCACGAATCAGCGTCATACGCTGTAGACCAGTCAGCCTGCTAATCCTGCGATGGACAAACAACAGCCAGCCACCCTGAAAATCCGTGTCAGTCGTCGTTTTGCCCCGTCAGCATGGATTATTCTCGGTTGACGGTGCACCCGCCGGCACGATTTAGCGGCCTGGCTGTCCGGTGAAGGACCCTTTGCCCGGTCCCGGCAAAGAACGTCGAATTCCAATGATTGAGCTCATCTGACGTTCGCGGACACGGGCAACGGGCGGCCGAATGTGCGAGTCAGACTGATTGCGCAATTCATTTCCTGTTGCCCCCCGGCTTATGATAGAATAGGGCTGGTCACCCACAATTGGTGCTCCTGTTTTGCCGTAATTACTCGCTAGTCTCAACGGACGGACGCCCGTTCTGCATGCTGAGGAGGGTTGGGGAACCCTGAAAACGGCCATTGGTGCAGTAACACCTAAGTAACGCATGAGGCGAGGGGGTTTGAAATGAGCAGTCGGGAATTTGATGCTGGCGAGACCGTCGGTCCGTCGATCGCAGTCGAAAGCGGGTCATGGGTTTGGGGTCTCCGCAGCCTGGCAGTGCTGGCACTGGGCCTGACCACGTATCTGGCGTGGGCAGCTTTGACGGCCAGTCCCGTTGCCGGATGCGGCGGCAATGATGTTTTTGACTGTGAGCATGTGCTGAGCAGTAAGTGGTCAAAAATCGGCGGCCTTCCCGTCGGTGTGCCTGCGGTTGTGCTGTATTCCTGCGTGCTCTCAGCTTTGGTTTTCTGCCGTCATCCCAGCGTTCCGAGGATCCGGCAACTCAGCTGGATGTTTGTGACCACCGGTGGGATCGCCGCCGGTCTGTCTGCGGTTTGGTTTACCGGGCTGCAGATTTTCGCCCTGGGCCAACTGTGTCCATGGTGCGTGGGAGCTCATTCCTGTGGATTTGCGATCTGCGGCCTGCTGCTCTGGAAGCACCCGCTCGGATCAAAACAGACCGGCCAGCTGGCCGCCGTGGGTACGCTCGGTGTGGCGGTCCTGATCACGCTGCAGATATTGACGCCGGCACCTCCCACGTTTGAGGTCCTGCGCTATGAAGAACATACCACCAGCGTGGCTGAAGATTTCGTCGTCTCCCCCGGCAGTGACGTGACTGAAGATGAGTTCAGCGACGATTTCTTTGCTGCTCCTGGCCAGGACACGTTTGAAGCTCCGACTGGCGCGACGACGATCGATTCAATGACCGACGCTGAGCAGGACGACAATTCATCGGGTGGGGACTCGACTGGCACGGCCGCCGCATCGTTGCTGTTGCTGCTGCCACCACAGATTTCGATGATGGTCAACGTGTTCGCGGTCCCGGTGCAATCCAGCGATGAGTCTTCCACTGAGGGCAATGATGAAAGCAGTGATTCCGAAGAATCGGCAGCGCACGACGACGCGAAACCAAAACGTCGGTTGATCGGTGTCAACGGCAACAAATTCCGTCTGGACATTCGGCAATGGCCACTGCTCGGACAGCCCGACGCGAAATATGTGTTTGTCGAAATGTTCGATTACACATGCGCGCATTGCCGGAATACGCATCGCGCAATTCGAGGAGCATTCGATCGGTATGGAGACGACCTGGCAATCATCGCGCTGCCAGTCCCACTGGACCGTCAATGCAATCGTTATGCATCGAGCAGCGGAGGAACGCACCGAGACTCATGTGAGATCTCACGGATTGCTGTGGCCGTCTGGTGCATCGACCCCGAAAAATTTCACCAGCTGCACGACTGGCTGTTTGTCACCAGTCGAACAGCGTTATCAACGAAACAACAGGCCGAACAACTCGTTGGGCAGGAACGGCTGACGAAAGAGCTCAAGTATCCGACTGCCGGTGAATACATCGCCAAACACGTTCAACTCTACAATCGTGTCGGTGCTGGATCCGTTCCCAAACTGATGTTTCCCAGGTCATCGATGGTCGGCGAAGTCAGTTCAACTCAAACTCTGTGCAACACAATCGAACGCGAACTGGTGAGCCGGTAGCCGCACAGAATTCACTTAGTCGTCAGTGAAAAAGTCGATTGATCAATGAATCGCGGCCTGGTTTTGGAAAAGTGGATGTCATAGATTGCAGGGAATCCGTTTCAGACGGTTCGAAACCTTGCAATTTGAGACAGGCATGAAGCCCAAACCTCGACCGGAAGCCAGTCAGCTCAATCTGTTTCAGGCCCAGTTCGATCAACTGCTGAATCTCGATCATCCGTTGTGTGTACTGGCTCGGAAGATTGACTGGCAGCGTTTCGACATCGCCTTCGCCGACTGCTATTGCCCCGACATCGGTGCTCCTGGCAAAGACATTCGCCTGCTGGTCGGGCTGCATGATCTCAAACACACATTCAACGAATCAGACGAGTCACTGCTGGAACGCTGGGTGGAGAATCCGTACTGGCAGTACTTCTGCGGGTTCGAAACGATGCAGCACGAGCTGCCGCTGCACTCCACGTCGCTGACGAAGTGGCGCCAGCGAGTCGGTGCCGACAGGCTTGTCACGCTGCTTGAGGAAACGGTCACGCTTGCGATCAGTGACAAACACGTCACCAGGAAAGAACTGGCTCAGGTGATCGTCGACACGACCGTTCAGGAGAAGAACATCACTCATCCGACAGATTCCAGGCTGTATCTGAAGGCTCTTGAGAAGCTGGCTGATGCCGCCAAACATCGCGGAGTGCAACTGCGTCAAACGTACCGTCGCGTGGCGAAGAAAGCGGCCATCATGGTGAGTCGTTATGCTCACGCGAAACAGTTCAAACGAATGCGAAATCGACTGAAGAAACTCAGGACGTGGCTCGGCCGGGTTCTCCGGGACCTGCGCCGCAAAGTGCCCCGGCCGGACTTTGCTCTGTGTGAACTGCTGACGCTTTGCGAACGCCTTCACGCTCAGGAGAAAACGGACAGCAGGAAGTTGTACAGTCTGCACGAACCGGACGTCATGTGCATCAGCAAAGGCAAGGCCCACAAGCGTTACGAGTTCGGGCAGAAGGTGTCGGTCACGACAACAAATCGGGGCAACTGGATCGTTGGCGTGAACCTGTGTCGGAACAATCCTTACGACGGCCATACGCTGGCTCAGGCCATTGCAACGACCGAACAGATCACGCGAGTGACCGTCACGAACGCCTTTGTCGACAAGGGTTATCGGGGCCATGACTACCACGGCGATGCAACGATCCACATCGCGGGCAGCAGTTCCAGAAAGCTGACACGAACTCAGAAGAAGCGTCGCAAACGTCGCAGTGCGGTGGAGCCAAAAATCGGCCACCTGAAGAGCGACAACCGGATGGGTCGCTGCTTCCTGAAAGGGCTCATCGGAGATGAAACCAATGCCGTGCTGGCGGCTGCCGGGTCCAACCTGCAGAAGCTGCTGCGCGCGATTGCGCGTGCACTGTTTTTCTGGCTTTGGAGCGTCCTGGACGGCCCAATCCAGCCGCAATTCGCCTTCCCTCGCCTTCCCTCGCCTTCCCTCGCCTTCCCTCGCCTTCCCTCGCCTTCCCTCGTCGTCGCACTGCCGCCGCCTGACCGGGTGTTGGGTCGCCATCGACACGGACCGCAGACCGAGGCCAGCTCGATTTGCCTTTTTCAGGGACGACTAAGTAACTCGCGCACCGCTTTCTTCAATCAACAGTTCAAGGTTGTCGATGGCTTCTCTCAGCCAACTCTCTGCGTCGGTTAACGCCAGTTCGGCACCGTGAGTCGTCACGCGGGAGAACGCCAGTAAGTCTGTGACGAGTGCTTTCAGGCGATTCGAACCAGCGACAAACGACAACTCCGCCCGGCAACTGCCTGGTGTTCAAAAGGGTTCAGTGTTCGTCCGTTGAATTGATTCGCAGTCGAGTAGAATGTCGGTTCTTTTCGTGCTGCTGCCCGCCAGATGGACTCATCGAATAAAGATCAGTGTGCGGGTATCCACAGTCCAAACAGATTGCCATTCGGATCTTTGCACCAGGCAAATGAACCGGATTCCGGCACCATAACCTGTCCACCCCGTGATTCCATGGATTCCATGGATTCCATGG
>JBDONA010000750.1:4420-5108 GCA_039831575.1 Fuerstiella sp.
GGCGATGTCTTCCACCTCAACATAAAACATGACAGTCTTATTAACAGACGCCCGTCCGCTGATTAGTCTCCCTGTTTGTCGGTGTGAAACCTCGTTGCATCCAGTCACGCTGACAGGATGTCGATCAGCTCCGGCTGTTCACGAGCAGCAATCTCGCGAAGTTTGTTGAGCGCCCGCAGTTCGATTTGACGGACTCGCTCCTTGGAGACGCCATGTCGCACCCCGATTTCTCTGAGCGTCTGTGGTCGATCCACATCATCAAATCCGAATCGAAGTCGCAGAACGCTGCCGTCGCGTGGATCCAGCTGCTTCAACAATGAGCTCACTCGTTGCCGCTGTTCGTGGTGCCGGAGCTGTTCACTTAACATGTTCGTGCGTGTTGCCGGTTGACTGTCAAAGAACTCCGCTACAGCAGGACTGAATCTTTCGTGTTGACGGATTTCCCGACCGCGTTCCCTGCTTAGGTTTCGTCGAATGACCCACGTGGCATACGTGGACAGCCGAAATCCGCGTCCGTAATCGAACAGCTCAACGGCGCGCAACAAGGCCTGATTGCCTTCGCTGATTCGATCGAACAGCTGTCCAGGATTCGCGGAGTATTTGCTGGCGATGGAAACGACCAGCCGCAGATTGCTGCGAATGAGCAGGTTTCGGGCGTCTTCGGATTGGGAAAGCCAATCACTGATGC
>JBDONA010000908.1:0-5106 GCA_039831575.1 Fuerstiella sp.
ATTGGTGACCATGTTATAATGTTTGCTTTCCTGAACTGGCGTTACAATATCTGCGCGACAAGGAACTCGAAGATCCCATTGTGAAAACGCCATGATCATACGCTCGACTGTTTTCGTCGTCGTTTCGCTATTGCCGTTGGTTGGCCGGGCAGCGGACGATGTCTACACGACGACGATCCGCCCGTTGTTGGATCGACACTGCGTTGAGTGTCACGGCGGCGGCAGTCCCAAAGAGGGACTCAACCTGGAAGAAAAGAAGCCGGGAGAGTCGATCGCCGCTCTGCAAGATATCCAGTTATTAGATGCAATTGCTGAACGCTTGCGTTCCCATGCAATGCCGCCACCGGAAAGTGACCGCCCGCTCTCGAAAGCGGACCTGAGCAAACTTCTCGACTGGGTCAATGGACAAATTGATCGCAGTCTTGGCGGCGAAAGCAATCCTGGTCGGGTGACCATCCGGCGTCTGACCAAAGTGGATTATCACAATACGATCCGCGATTTGTTGGGTCTGGATGTGGATACAGGCCAGTTTCCGTCCGACGATGTCGCACATGGGTTCGATAACCTGGCCAACGTGATTTCGCTACCGCCGCTGTTGATGGAACGATACGCGGAGACTGCTGAATCGCTTGCCGCTGAATGGTGGCAGCGGGAAATCCAATCCAATTCGCAGCGACGTCCTGGGGCCGATCGGGATCTTCGAAATCTTGCCGCCGGCATCCTGCTGCCGTTACAAGAGCGAGCCTTTCGCCGGCCGACAAGCGAGTTGGAGCATCATTACCTACTGTCGTTCTTCGACCAATGCCTGACCAGAGGGTTTAGCTACGACGAGGCATTGCAAGGTTGTGTTACGAGGATCCTGGTCTCTCCACCGTTTCTATATCGTATCGAAAAGGACGGCCCGATCGGACAGGACTATCGGCTGGACGATTTCGAATTGGCAACGCGGCTTTCGTACTTCATCTGGAGTAGTTTGCCCGATGACGAACTTTTCGAATTGGCTCGGCGGGGTGAGTTGCAAAGTGGAGACAACCTAAAGCGCCAAGTGTTGCGAATGTTAAAAACCCCCAAAGTGCGGCAGGGGTTGGTCGAAAATTTTGCCGGGCAGTGGTTGCAAACTCAGCGACTGCGAGCGATCCGCCCAGACCCAAAATCGTTCGCCGATTTTGACGACGAGCTCCGCGACGCGATGGAGCAGGAAACACTGCGCCTGTTCGAAACGATTGTCCGCGAAGACAAACCGATTACCGACTTGCTGGATGCAGATTACACGTTTGTCAACGAACGGCTGGCGCGACATTACGGAATTGCTGAGGTAAAGGGCGACGTCCTGCGACGCGTCAACTTGGGAGATTCGCCGCGCCGCGGGGTCATAACTCACGGGTCGATCCTCGCGATCAACGCCCATCCGACTCGGACTTCCCCCGTGCTGCGCGGCAAGTGGATCATGGAGGTGATACTCGGCACGCCGCCCCCGCCGCCGCCGGCCGATGTGAGTGAACTTGAAGCCGTCAAAGTGACGGGTACTCTGAGGCAGCGGCTTGAGGCGCACCGCACCAACCCTCGCTGTGCCTCATGCCATGCTCAAATGGATGCCTTGGGACTGGCGTTGGAGAACTTTGACGCAGTGGGCCGATGGCGCGCGCAAGATGGCACGTTGCCGATCATTGCGCCCGGTAAGTTGCCAGATGGCAGTCATTTCGACGATGCACTGGACCTGGTCAGACTGTTGAAGGAGAAACATACCGGCGCTTTCCGCAAGAACTTGAGCGAACGGATGCTGGTGTACGCACTCGGTCGCACACTGGGAATGTACGACCGGCTGCCTGTTCGTCGCATCGTCACGAAGACGACGGAGGCCCAGGATCTTGTTTCTAGTCTCGTGCTGGCGATCGCGGAAAGCGATGCGTTTCGTTTGCGGCGAAACCCAGGACGAATCGGCGTCGAGCAACTTCCAGAACAATTTTTGTTTGACCTGACTGGAAATCCAGATCAACAGTCGATCCTGCAGCTGCGACACAATCCGCATGTGGGTTCACCGTCCGCGGAGAAGCGAGCCGTTTTCGAACTGCACACGCTCAAACCGTTGCTAGGCGCGTCAACGGCCAATGGCGGCGATGTCCAAGTGGGCGAGCCGGAGGGCGGTCCAAAAGTAAAACAGGCGTATCGTTATTCCATGACCGCCCCGATCGATGAAAGAGTTTATCTCTCGTTTCTCGAGGGTATGATCGGTCCGACGCAGTACAGCGACGAATTCCTCAAGCCGATCGCAACGGTCGAGGCAACTGATGAATCCAAGGTGCTGAATGTGGCTCATTCGTCGCACGCCTGGAACGCGCCGCTGGCTGGCCCGGGCCATGTTCGGCCCGGATCGTTGATGGCATTTGACTTTGACGTACGGTTGGTCGCAAAGCCAAGCGACCAAATCAGCATTTTCCTGGCCACAACGGGTGGGACGAACAGCTCGATGATCTCGAACGCGGGCGAGTTCCTCGTCGAGGGCGAGGGACGGCATCGGTTGACGCAGGTTGGTCGTCGCAATCCAACGACCCACGACGCCTGGAACAACAACATCACGATGGTAATCAACACACGCACGCAGACCGTGATTGATAACGTTTCACCCATCCGCATCATTCGCCCTCAGTTGCGATTGAGCGATGCTGGACCGATTCGGTTAACCGTTCTCGTAGGCAAGACGCGTCAATCGTCTGAACGGCATGTCTCCAATGCGCAAAAGACGACGCTGACCGATCACAAGGGTCAGTCGTGGAGACCGATTCTCTACGGCGTATCGCGAGTGAAGACCGATCCGAAACGCCCCTATTTTATGGAAACCGAACACGTAGGTATCGAGTTACTCGGGGAAGATGCGGATCGCTTTGAACTTGTCGGCGCGAATGCGATTGACGGCGGTCGCGCAATCAAACTGTTGGGAGCAGACCAAAAGCCAGGGTTGGAGGGCGGTCAGGAACCGGAATCCGAATCGTTCAAAGTTCTCTTCAAGGGTGCGGATCAAAAGGGAATTTACCGCGCGGTGGTGCGAATCGTGACTCAGGCGGGCAACAACGGAAAGCGTTCCGGCGGGGGAAATGGCGAACCCACGAAGGACTTTCACTACGTCGATATTCCCGTTGAAGGGACTGTTGAGTGAACAGTGTTGCTGGAGGAAATAAATGAAGAGGCTTTCAAGAAGGACCTTCTTACGTGGAACGGGTGTTGCGATTGGCTTGCCACTTCTGGACGCCATGTCCGCGACATCGCTGTTCGCCGCGCCCGCTGCGACTCCCAATCGCGTAGCGTTTCTGTACGTCCCCAATGGGATTGTTCACGATGCCTGGAAGCCCGTGGCCGCTGGCCGTGACTACGAGTTGCCGTACAGCCTCGAGCCGCTCCGCCCAATCAAAAGCGACGTCAGTGTACTGACTGGTCTGTCGCAGATTCCGTACGCTAGCAAGACAGGAGTTGGCCACGCCCGACCCACCGCCGCGCTGTTGACCGGCACCGTTGTCGACAAAGAGACGATCCGTGCTGGGCAGTCACTCGATCAGATCATCGCGGATCGCATGGCAAGCAACACGAAGTTGAAATCGCTCGAGCTGTCGATCAATGGGACGAGCCTCAAAGGTCGGTGTGACAGCGGGTTCAGTTGTGCCTACAGTTCGGTACTCGCCTATCGCAATGCAACGTCGCCGTTGCCCACGGACAACAACCCCCGCAGCGTGTTTAAGAGACTGTTCGGCGAACCGGGCAAGGGGACCAGTCCAATCCAGCGAACCAAGCGACAGGAATTGCGGCATAGTGTGCTGGACTCGGTGTTGGAAGACGCCCTTCGTTTACATCGCTCGCTAGGAAAATCTGATCAGCGAAAACTCGATGAGTATCTGTACTCGGTGCGTGAACTCGAACGACGAGTTCAACACGACCCATCAGGCGCGGCTCTAGCGTCGGACTTTTCTCTTCCCGCCCAAACGCCGACGGATTACGCCCATCACGTCCGCTTGCTCGGTGACTTGATGGTGTTGGCGTTCCGCACGGACGCGACGCGTATTTGCACATTCATGTTTGGAACGGCCGCCGGCGGACAGACCTATCCGATGTTGGGGATTCGCGAGGGACACCACGAGTTGTCGCATCACGGCAACGACGAAGGAAAGCTCGCCAAGCTGCGAAAGATCGACCGGTATAACGTATCGCTGTTCACCTATATTGTTCAGCAGTTGAAAGCGACAGCCGAGGGCGATGGAAACCTGCTCGACCATTCGATTGTTTACTACGGCAGCGGGCTGGGCAACGCCAATGCGCACACTCCATTCGATCTGCCGGTGCTGGTCGCTGGGCGCGGCGGAGGCCGTCTGAGATCGGGCCAACACATCAAGTTGCCGCTCGACACTCCGTTGAACAACTTGTGGGTCACCGTACTCGCCGCAATTGATACGCCAACTCCGACCTTCGGTGACAGCACCGGCCCGATTTCGGAACTTCTGAGCCGAACGCGCTAGCGGCGGGTCTTTACCTCACCCGGCCCTGCTGTTGATTTAGTCGACTTTGTGAGATTTACCCCACTTGGCGGCGGTGGGGATTGCGAGTTTTTGGCAGTCAACAGACCAGGTAACCCTAGAACGCCGTTCCTTGTCTGACATCCCATTCGTGGCCGCTCGTGGTGCAACCGTGAAGCAAAAGCAGGCAGAAGCGAATCCCCTGTTCATTAGCTAGTCGCAAGGCCTCCGCTAGTCGTTCAAGATCGTCGCCCACACCACTGCATGGATCGTCGAAATCGTCCGGTTTTGCTTCAACCGCTGCCAGGACCGCTTTCACGGTCTTCAAGCCGTCGGCAGCCGAGTGCCAGACCAAAGTCTGGCCGCGCAGATCATCATTGAATCCGAAAGCGGAGATTGCTGTTTGCCCACTGGCGGCGGCCGTTTCGTCGAGTTTTAGGCAATACCGGGCGAGTCCACTGCCAGCCGTATAGGTGTTGATGTCCCCGACAGTGCGATCGAAATAGGGGACGATGCGGATGTATCGGTAGGTGTCATATATCCCGAGAGCATTCGCCCATACAAAGAGAATAAAAATCGCGAGTGCCAATGCCGCAACGATGGTCAT
>JBDONA010001148.1:0-5104 GCA_039831575.1 Fuerstiella sp.
GCTCGGTCGGCGGAAAACGTGATCATGGCGAGCGTCGCGAATTTCTACGGACGGACCCATCTCGTCGATCGCGGTTCGACCTGGGGAACGACGCATCGCGAGCAGTTCGCCTCGTGGGGAAAACTCGCGCATCAGGTCGCGTGGCGGCCGAATACCGGGTCGCCGGCGGGCTGGCAACAGGGCCTGCCGGACGTGTCAATTCAGCAAACGATCGAGGACATCCAGTTCGCCGCGGAGAATCGATGCATCGGCGTTTACATCGACGCGATTTGGGAGCACTGGGCGACGCAAGGCCCACAGCTTTACGTGACAGCTCAGCTATTTTGGGATCCATCGAAGGACGGTCAGGCGATCCTCGAAGATTACTATCGGCGCGCCTTCGGTCCGGCAGCTGCTGATGTGCGAACCTATTTCGAAACGCTCGAAACGGCGCGCATGAAGTTCGTTGAGGAGCATGGCTACGGCGGTGGCGCGTTCAATTTTCCACAGCTCTACACGGAGGAACTGCTGCGCGAGGCCGGAGGCCATTTGCAGACCGCGGCTGAAAAAGTCGGAGACGCTCCGGAGATTCACCGCAAGCGCGTGGAGTTCATTCAAGCGGGCCTGACATTCACCGAATTGCTGATGGAGAACATCGGGGCGATGGACTCCTATTGGCGTAAGAAAGACGACTCGATTGCGAAACGGGTGATCGCCAACTGGGAGCGGATGGAACGCCTTTGCCAAAATCATCCCTACGCCATTAACTGGAGTCCGGTTCGACCGTCGACGCCCAGGATGATCGGCCTGCATCCCGATTATCCGAATCCCAAGTGGAAGCCGCCTGTGCAGGACCTTGATCAAAATTGAACCGGCATCAAACCATGAAAACGCTTTTTCTCAGCTCCCTGTTCCTAATTCTGGCCTCCGCCAATGCAAGGTCCGCGGAACCTGACAAACCCGGTGATTTCCGAGCTGGAGCAGCGACGAGCAACATCACTCCGCCGCTGGGCAGACTGCGGGTAGGCAGCTTTGCCCCGTATCCCAGTCTCCACGTGCATGACGAACTGCATGCACGCTGCCTCGTGCTCAACGCTGGCGAGACCACTCTCGCGATGGTGGTCTGTGATCTTGTCGGCTTTCATCGCAGCGTCAGTGTCGAGGCGCGCCGCCTGATCGAGAAATCGTGCGGCATACCGCCGGATCATGTCATGATCTCGGCCACCCACACGCATTCGGCGGGAACGGCCATGGGTACGACTCGTTACACCAACGAGCAGGAACTGGACGACTACCAGAAGATGCTCGCACGCCGGATCGCAGATGGTGTGCGCCGTGCGAAAAACCTGCTGCGGCCCGCCGAGATTGCCTTTGGCAAAGCGGACGCCGGAGAGAATATTCGCAGCCGTCGCTGGCACCTGCGCAAAGGCCGCGAACGAACCGATTACTTCGGCCGGGTCAATCGCGTGTGGAAGACCGCCGCTCCAAACCAGGACTACACGAAGCCAGCCGGTCCGGTCGATCCCAATGTGTACTTCCTCGCCCTGCGCGAACCCGGCGGCCCGCCGATCGCGGTGTATTCGGCTTACTCGGCTCACTATGCGGGCGACACGGGTGTGGGGCACATCTCCGCCGACTACTTCGGCTATTACTGCGAGGAACTCAAACGGCGACTAAGTTTGCCCGAGCAGGATCCACCTTTCGTCGGGATGATGGCCAATTCCACAAGCGGCGACGTCGGATTGAACCTCGACGCGTTCAGTCACCTGCCGGGCCCCAAAGGCAACTACCAGCGGTGTCGCTTTCTGGCGGACGATCTTGCCGAAAAGGTCGACCGCGCGCTGGCCGAGCTTCAATGGGAGACTGCCGCGACGCTCGATGTCCGGTTTCGCACAGTTGACGTGGCATGGCGGACGATCGAGCCGGCGCTGATCGACTGGGCCCAAGACATTGAAGCGCGTGCGCCACGGCTGAAGGAAGGCAACCTGCCGATCGCCGCCCGTTGGCCAACCACCAGAGAATTCGTTGCCCCGCTGAGCTACGCCGGTCGCGTTCAACAGCTCGCCAACGTCACCGAGCCAGCGAAGGTTTCGTTGCAGGTGGTGCGGATCGGGGACATCTGCATCGGAACGACGCCCTGTGAAACCTACACGGAAATCGGTCGGGCATTTCAGGAGCACAGCCCTTTCGAGAAGACGTTCATGGTCGAGCTGAATCACGGTTACCTCGGTTATCTGCCAACTCCGCGGCATTTCAAACTCGGCGGCTACTCCACCTGGCCGGGAACCAACTATCTGGAGCCACTGGCTTCGGAAAAGATTGTCGACCATCTGCTGGAGATGGCCGAAGAACTCAAGTCGAGGCACGTCCAATGATTCGATTTTTTCCAGCCTTTGTGGCCGCGCTATTGACGCAGGTCTCTGCCGAACTTCCCGATCTCGCCTCGCAACCGCCGCGGGTATCGGCTGAGTTCGATCCGGACACCGTGAAGAGCGCTCGCGGCGCGCAGGGCGTTCCGGCGATCGAACGCGCCGCGAACGGACGGCTCTGGGCGGCTTGGTATGCGGGACCGAGCCCGCGAGGTGTGGAGAGTTCGAAGAGTTACGTCGTGCTCGCCACGAGCGGCGACAACGGCGCCACATGGTCCGAGCAGCTGCTTGTCCGGGCACGCCGGTTTGTGCATACCTACGACCCTTGTCTCTGGATCGATCCGCGCGGGCGGCTCTGGTTTTTCTGGGCCCAGAGCGCCGGAGTTCAGGACGGCCGCATGGGTGTTTGGGCGATCGTGACCACCGACGCCGACTCGGAGACTCCGGAGTGGTCGCAGCCGCGACGGATCGCCAACGGAGTCATGTTGAACAAACCGACGGTCCTGAAAAACGGCGACTGGCTGCTGCCTGTGGGCTTATGGCGAGACAACACCAACGTGCCGAACGTCAAATTCGATGCCAAGGAACTTGCGCCGTACACGATCGAGATGCTGACTTACGACCTCGGCGACGAGCGTGGTTCCAACGTGTATCAATCGACGGATCAGGGCAAGTCGTTCGAACGCATCGGTCAGGTCCGCATTTCCGGCACACGAGTCGATGAGCACATGATCGTCGAGCGTGGTGACGGCAGCCTGTGGATGCTGCTGCGAAATACAGGCGGAATCGCACAGAGTGTCTCCACTGATGGCGGCCGAACGTGGAGTGACGGATCGCTCTACCTGCAGGGCCAAATGTTCCGCAACAAACGATTCTTCATTCGTCGGCTGAAATCCGGAGCGTTACTGATGGTGCGGAACAACTCACCAGACGGGAAACGCTCTCACATGACAGCGTTCGTGTCAGACGACGACGGAGCGACGTGGAAAGGCGGGCTGCTACTGGATGCACGAGAGTCGTCGTATCCCGACGGTATTCAGGCGGAAGACGGCACGCTTTTCATCATCTACGACCACCAGCGTTACACACTCAACCGCGCCGGCAAGCGGGGAGTTGGCTCCGTACAAATTGCCGTGTTGGGCGAAGAAGACGTTCGCGCGGGCAAGCCAGTCACGGACAAAGTGCGCCTTCACCAGGTCGTGACACAACTTCAGGACACGGACGATACGTCGGGAGCACCGGGGAAATGAAGATCCAACTGATAACCGCAGTTGCCGCACTGTGGAGTTGCCACGTCGCGTGGGCCGAAGAACCTGACCCCGACATCGCGCTTGAACCGGCTCACGTGATTATCAATCCGTGGCGATTCCACATTCCGCCGACAAAGCGTCAGGGAGTTCCGGGAATCGAGCGCACCGCGAAGGGCCGATTGTGGGCAGTTTACGGTCGGGACGTGGAGAGCACCCGAAACTATCAGGTGCTAATCTTCAGCGACGATGACGGCAAGTCATGGTCGGACGCGCAGCTCATGGTTCTACCCCGCCGGGGCGTGCGCGCCATGTCGGCGTCGATCTGGATCGATCCACAGGGGCGACTGTGGGTTTTCTGGGGGCAAGCCTTTGGGGTTCAGGACGGACGTTATGGTATCTTTGCCATTGTCAGCGATGATCCTGATGCGGATGAACTTCAGTGGTCCGCCCCACGTCGGCTGGGCGACGGCATCATGCTCAACAAGCCGACGGTGCTCTCCGATGGCGACTGGCTGCTGACCTCGTCGGTATGGAAAACGGATAACAGCGTTAAGGTCTACGCGTCGGCCGATCAGGGCGAAAGCTTTACGCTTCGCGGCACCGCCAATATCGCCGATCCAAAAACCCGCGGCCCGGACGAGCCGATGATCATCGAGCGCAAAGACGGATCACTGTGGATGCTGGTGCGGATGCAGGGTCTGGCCGAAACCATTTCCACCGACCGGGGCAAAACATGGGCCCCCGTGCAACGCAGTTCAATCAAGCACTGCACTTCACGTTTTTTCGTTCGCCGTTTGATGTCAGGCAGTCTGCTACTGGTAAAGCATGGCCCGCTCAACAAGCGCGTCGGCCGCCAGCAACTCACCGCCTACGTGTCGGATGACGAAGGTAAGACCTGGAGTGGAGGCTTAATGATCGACGAACGTGAGGACGTCACCTACCCCGACGGCGTGCAGGCCGGGGATGGCAGAATTTACATCATCTACGATCACCAGCGCACTCCCCTCGGCGAAGTGTTGATGGCGACTTTTACCGAGGAAGATGTCCGCGCCGGCGAGCCCGTCAGTGACAAAATCCGGCTGCGCGGAATAGTGGCACGCCTGCCCATCGAGCAAGCTGATGCCCAGGTGAAACCATAAACTTACTCAGCACAGGACCTCAATCAGAATTGAACAAGCATCAAACCATGACAAATGCCGTCTTTATGAAAATCCACCTACGTCTCTGGCTTATCGGCCTGTCCTTCGCCCCGGCAGCGGCTCATGCCGCCGACCCCTTCCTTGTCGAAAACGGCGAATCGCGCGCTGAGATCATCATCGCAGAATCTCCGGCACGCTCGACAAGGCTGGCGGCGGCTGAACTCCAAACTTACGTTGCGAAGATCTCCGGCGCACAGCTGCCCATTGAAACGAAGCCATCCGCCGATGTTGCAGTTCAGATCTACGTAGGCGAAAGCCCGCACGCGGCAAAACTCGGCGTTAATGTGGATGGTCTCGAACACGGCGC